>PHAW01000043.1 GCA_002841785.1 Deltaproteobacteria bacterium HGW-Deltaproteobacteria-3
CAGGGTGGTCCTGAACGAACGGACCGGCACGGTGGTCATGGGCGCCAATGTCACCATCAACCAGATGGCCCTTTCCCACGGGAACCTGAGCCTGCAAGTGAAGCCTCCGCCCCCGCCGGGCGTTCAGGCCAACTCCCCGGCGGACCCCATCAGGGTCGGCCAGAAGGTGGTGACCCTGCAGCCGGGCGTAACCCTGGGCGAGGTGGTGCGGGCCCTGAACTCGGTGGGCGTGGCCCCCCGCGAGCTCATCGCCATCTTTCAGGCCATCAAGGCCGCAGGCGCCCTGCAGGCGGAACTGGAAATTATTTAACACGTCAGAAAGTATTTTCCGGCAGGAAATACTTTCATTAACGCACTTACCCCGGTTATCGGGATGAGGAAACGCCATGGATATTATCAGCGAAGCAACAGCCGGACTTAAGGGAAGCACCAATTCTGCCGATACGCTCAAGGAGAAGAAACTCCGCGAGGCCTGCGCCGGATTTGAAGCCCTGATGCTCAAGCAGATCCTGAGCCAGGCGCGCCAGGGTATTCCCAAAAGCGGCCTGCTTGACGGCGGTTATGGCGAGGAAATGTTTCAATCCATTCAGGATGACCAACTGACCCAAAAATTGGCCGGAAGCTCCGGGATCGGTTTCGGCGACATGCTGTACCGGCAACTGTCGCAAGCACATGTCCCGCCAAACAAGGAGAAATAGACCATGCAGCAGACACAGACGACGGAACAACGCTCCCTGCCCGCAGCGCGAAGAGCAAAAAGCTCTGACGGCCATGGACATGCAGGGACTCCTCCGCCTGAGCGCCAAGAAGCAAAACCGGCTGAACCGCATTCAAGCCCTGGACACCTTGATCGCCGAGATGGCCGGGGAGATCCTCCCCGCAGCAAACGCCAAAACGGCAAGACTTTCCGCCCTCATCCCCCTGCTCAATCCGGAAGAGGGAGAAAAACTCAATCAATACAGAAAAAGACTGACCGGGCTGCGGGAGGGGATCCTCAGCCGCAATCAGACCAACGGTCACTTCGCGGCGGATGTAAAAACATATCTGAACGATGCCATCACCCTGATCACCAGCGGCATTGCGGACCGCCCCATGTACGGGCTTACCGGCCTCAGCAAAAAGCCCTCGATGAATCAGCCTTCCTTGATCAGCAGGGAGGTCTAGGCCATGGCCGGCATTTCCCATGTGCTCAGCGTTGCCAAGGAGGCGCTCCTCACCCACCAGCTTTCCATCCAGGTGGCCTCGCACAATATCGCCAACGTCGACACCCCCGGCTACACCCGCCAATCGCTGCAACTGGAAACCCACAACGCGACCCCCATCAGTGCCGGTATGCTGGGCGGCGGCGTCAAAGGCTCAACCATCCTGCGGAACTACGACCAATTCATGGTGCAGCGGCTTGCCAAGCAGGAATCAACCCTGGGCAATCTCCAGGCGCAGATGGAATCCATGCGGCTGGTGGAAACCGTATTCAATGAAGCGCCGGGCATGGCCATCAACGACCTGATGAACAAATTTTGGAGCAGTTGGCAGGATCTGGCCGACAATCCGGAGATATCCGCGACCAGACAGGCGGTGACACAGTCTTCTCAGTTGATCATTGACCAACTCCACGCCATGACCACTGAAATGGCCCAGGCCAAATTCGACATCGGGGTCAGTCTTGATACGGCCATCGGAGACGTCAACTCCATTGTCAACCAGATCGCCAATCTCAATGCGCAGATCTCCGGGGCAGAATCCGCAGCCGGACAAGCCAATGACATGCGTGACAAACGGGACACCCTGATCAACGAGCTTTCCACGCTGCTTAACATCTCTTTTTTCGAGGATAAAAACGGCGCCTATACCGTTCTCATGGCCGACGGCCATACCCTGGTGGAAAGCACCCAATCCTGGCAGGTGGACTGGGAAAACAACGAACTTATCTGGGTAAACAAAGATGCCAAAGGCGGCGAAACGCGCCGGCCCATCGGCGGCGGAGCTGAACTGGGCGGCAAGATCGGGGGCTGGCTGGAGGTGCGCGGCAATCTGGTCGAAGGGGATCCAAACAATTTCCTTGGGCGCTTGGACGCCTTCGCCAATTCCCTGATCCGGGAGGTCAATCAGCAGCACTCCCAGGGCGTTGGCCTGACCCTGTTCGGCGACTCCGTGACCGGCACCCAGGTAAAAAATGTCGCCAGCCTCACCTCCACCCTGGACCCGGCCGCAGGCACCGCAAACGTGTCCATCCCGGCGGGCAGCATCACCATCAACAACCGGCCGGTCGGGGAAATCCTCGGCGGCAATGCGGTGAATGGTCTGGCCATGGCCAAGGCCTCCAGCGCGGTAACTGCCATCAACGCGGCGGAGGCCGGAGTCGAGGCACGGCTCACCACCTTGGTGGCCGGCACGGCAATAACCAACGGCTTGGCCGCCGGAGAGACGGTCAGCTTCACCATCAACGGCGTACCAATCTCCTACACCGCCGGGGCCGCTCTCACTGCCGCCGACACCGCCATTAACTTACGAGACGCCATCAACACCCAGCTCGCAGCCTACAACGCCACCGCGGCCAACCCGATAACCATCGAAGCCGAGATCGGAACCAACACCAATGGCGGGGCAACGAATTCCATCGTTTTGAAAAACATCAACCCCGGAGATAACTCGGGCATCAGCATAGCCGGGGTCGACCCAACAAATCCGGCAGAAGCGAAAATTGGCCTCACGGACGGCACCTACACCGCCGATGCCACCCACAACACCGGAAAGCTTACCCTGTTTTCCAGCAGCACCTTCACCCTTGAAGCCGGAGCGAATGACTACATCCTGGCCCAGCTTGGCCTTACCGGACCCTTAGTCTCTGGCTTTGACACCCAATCCGGCGATGGCTCTATCACCTATGGCCCGTTAAGCGCAAATGCAACGGTGGGAACCCTGCTGGCCGGGTACGACTATTTTGACGAACTCGACACCTCCGGCAGCTTCGAGATCTGGGTTTACAACAACGATGGCTCCCTGGCCACGCCCCAACCCGTCACCATCTCCCTGGAGCGCGCCTACAGCCTGAACGACGTTGCCAACATCATCAACAAAACGGTTGGGGCCGCCACCAACGGCAGCAGTTGGCTCACCGCCTCAATCTCCGACAACAGCCTGCGCCTCACCCCGGACGGCAGCCACCAGTTTGCCTTTGCCAATGACACCTCGAACTTCCTCCAGGTTGCCGGGCTCAACACCTTTTTCACCGGCAGCGGCGCGGCAAATATCGGCCTGAACAGCATGATTACCGGCAATCTCAATAATATCGCCGCAGCCACCGTTGGCCCCCAGGGACAAATCTTTCGCGGGGACAACACCAATTCCCTCCAGATAACGGGCATCCAGCACGCTGAATATATTGCCTTCAGAGGCGGCGCCACCAACACCCTGGATGGCTTTTACAATACCCTGGTCGGCCAGGTTGCCAACACCACCCGCACCATCAGCCAGTCCTACGATTCCACTGTGCTGGTCAACAACCAGGTAGCCGCAATGCGCGATTCGGTCTCCGGCGTTTCCCTGGATGAAGAGATGGCGAACCTGATCAAGTATCAACACGCTTATACTGCCGCCGCCCGCCTCATCACCATGTCGGACGAAATGCTGCAGACCCTGCTTGACTCAGTGCGATAGGAGAAAAACCATGCGCCTCACCATGCAATCCATCCATAACGATATCCTGAGGAATCTCAACAAGATCACCACGGACATGGCCAGGATCAACTCCCAGATCTCCTCGGGAAAGCAGATGTCAAAGATCTCCGATGATCCCGTGAATCTGGTGACCGCCCTTGGGATCAGGACCAATCTTACCCAGATCACCTCATACCAGCGCAATCTGGATTTCGGCACCAGCATGATCACCGCGTCGGAATCCGCCCTGAACAGCATGAAGGAGATGGCCATCCGCGGCAAGGAACTGGCCATCCAGATGGCCAACGGCACCATGACCCAGGAAAACCGGACGAGCGCCGCCATGGAGGTAAGCCATCTCTGGGAAGAGGCGATCTTTCTGGCAAATTCGCAGGTCGCCGGCAAATATGTCTTTGGCGGCTACCGCACCGCCGGGTACTCCCAGACGGAACCCGCGCCTTTTATCGCGGATATGGCTGACGGGTATATCGTCAACGGAAACAGCCTGACTCCACGTCTTGTTACCGATCCGGTCGGATACGACCTCCCCACCCCCGGGGACCTCGTCATCAACGGCATTTCCATTGATGCCACGACGGGACTCGACACCCTTTCCTCGGCCCATGCGGATGCCTCGGCTGCCGCCAAGGTGGCGGCCATCAATGCCAAGAGTACCGAAACCGGGGTGACCGCCGATTTCACCGCAGCCGGCGTCACGGCTGCCGGGCCAGTGGCGGCAGGGACGATGGACTCCGGCGATCTGGTGATTAACGGGCAGGATATATTCGCGGGGGCGACAATTACCACCCCTGGCGACAATGACAATGTTTTGGTCAATGCCATCAACGCCCACTCGGCAACCACCGGCGTGATCGCGTCCCGCGATTCCAACGGGGCTCTCACCCTCACTGCCATTGATGGCAGAAATATCCAGGTCGCAACAACTGCCAACGGGGAGGCCATAAGCCGACTCAACGGCGCGGCGGCAAACAAAGTTTACTTCGGCACCGTCCAGCTCAAATCGGACCTGCCCATTACCCTGCAAACCGACCCCGGGCCTCCGGAACAGGGCCTGGTTGCCCTCGGCCTGAGCGGCGGCTCCACTGTTACCAACGAGGCCAACGATGTTGCCGGCGACGGCCTGCTCCTGGTCACCACCATCCGACAACAGAAAGGAAGCGTCCGCTATGCGGGCGACCGCGACAATAACATCGCCGTCAAGGTCGGAGCCACGAGCAGCCTTGAGGTCACCAAGAACGGGATGGACGCAATAATGGACACCGGTGTTTTTTCCGCGCTCAAGGGGCTGGAAAACGCCCTGCGCGCTGAGAAATACACCACCGTGACCGGCACCAAAGAGGCCACGAATCCCGCGGCAACCATGGCCAGCGGCAACACAGGCCTTGAGCAGGATGGCCTTGCCTTTGCCCCCGGCACCCTCTCCTTTACCGTAACCGACCAGTCTTACTACCCGCCGCAAGCCAAGACCATCAACCTTGAGCTGGCTGCCACGGAGACCCCCAAGGACATTGCCAACAGAATCAGCGACATCCCCGGCCTGAAAGCCTCCTGGTCAACCGACGGTCACCTCACCGTGGAAAGCAGTGATCCGGGCCGCTTCACCTTCAGCTACACGGACACCAGCAATTTCATGGCGATGAATGGGATCACCCAGGATCAATTGCAGTTTCAAGCTATTCAAAAATCCATCGACGAACTCGGAACCTTGCTGGACAACCTGAGCAACCAGGTCTCCGACTTCGGCGCCCGCGCCAATCGCATCGAAGTACAAAGTTCGCTCTATGTAAACCTGGAACTGGCTGCCAAGGAAAATCTTTCCGGCAAGGAAGATACCGACATGCTCAAGGCGATCATGGAACTCAAAGGCAAGCAAACCGCCTATGAGGCTGCCCTGTCCGCCGCCGCCCAGACCATGCAACTCAGTCTGGTGAACTTTTTGAGATAGCCCTTGTCATGCCCTTGCGGAAAGGGGAGAATACGTTCAGGGAAGAACAGAACTCACAAAAATCGGGGCATCACCCAAGCCAGGGAGGGCGAAAAACCATGCTCATACTCACCAGAAAACCAGGTGAAGCCATAGCGGTTGGCGATGAAATTAAAATCCGGGTTCTTGAAATAAAAGGTGGCCAGGTAAAGATCGGAATCGAGGCTCCAAACGACATAGCCGTGCATCGGGAGGAAATATACCTGCGTATTTTGGAGGAAAACAAAAAGGCGGCGCTGGAAACACCGGTTGATTTTTCTTCTTTGGTTTCCGCTTTTTCCGAAAAAAAGCGCACCTGACGCATCGGCCCGAGAAAAACCTCAGTCAGACTGACAAAGCCCAACCCTGGGCAGAAAAAAACAGAACGGATGAACTGCAAGGCTATTCCCCTGCCAAGCCAGACAACAATCCATCTTCAGTTCCAAAGGGAGGACAGAATGGTTCAAACCATGACCAGGACACTCGATACAGATCAACCAGAAATAACGGTTAGCACCAGCCGTTTTGGCACATTGACGATCAGCGCGGAAAACATCATCACCATGGTCTCCCCTTTTCTTGGTTTCCCTGGATCACGACACTTCATCCTCAAGCCTCACACTACAGAGTCCCCTTTCATGTGGCTCCAATCCCTGGACGAACCAGACCTTGCGTTTGTGGTGACCCCGGCTGCCACCCTGACCCCTCAATATCAGCCCGCGATCTCTACTCTTGTCCGGCAGGAACTCAACGCCACTGAAAACGACCCTCTGGACATTCTTCTCATTCTGACCATTCCCCACGGAAATCCGCTGAAAATGACGGCCAATCTTCTTGGCCCTGTGGTAATCAACAGCCAGAAACGTCTTGCCAAGCAGGTTGTGCAGGATCCAAAGTTCTTTGATCACTGCTGGCCGGTTTTTATTGAAGAGTAGCCCGATGAAACAAAAGAGAAACAACAAAAAAAGCGCGCAGAGTAACTCTGCGCGCCGAGGGAAAGCGGGGGGAAAACCCGAAAAAAAATTACTGCACCTGATTATCGGAAAGCAGACTGACCATCATGGTGTCGGCAAGCCGATGGGGATCAACGGTATATTCACCCCGGGCGATCTGGTCTTGCAACGCCTGAACCTTGTCCATGCGAACCTCAGGAACCTGCTCGATGATATTTTTGGCCTTCTGCACTTCCAGAGATCCTGCGGAAAGCTCAACCCGGTCATCGCCGCCGGCCATAACCTTTTCCGCCTTGGCGACATCAACCCCCTCGAATTTCTTGACTTGAACCTTTTCCGTCTTTATCTGTGGAAAAATGCCCGTTAGTTTCATGATCAACTCCTATCCTGCTTACAGGTTGTAGTCAGCCCCTTGATCGGAAATGAGGCTTGATGGAGCCCCTGCTCCACCCAACACAACTATAATTTCCTAGCTATCATATCGGCAGATCAATTTCAAACCTAAAATAAAAATTCACAACAGGGCAACTCCCTGCAATTTCAACCAATAGTTAGCCACAACATCCACTACCCCGGCAGGCCGCGGATGTTGCACACCAGGATGCGCCGGCCGGTGTTGCCAAACAGGTATGCTGCTGGTAGTATCTGCCCATGAAAAATCTCGACCCTGTGTACCTCATCGACGGCAGCGCCTACATCTACAGGGCCTACCATGCCATTGCCCCGCTCACCAACAAGAGCGGCCTTCCCACCCATGCGGTGTATGGGTTCACCAACATCCTGCTCCGGGTTTTAAGGGAAAAAGCGCCCAGATTTCTCGGCATCGCCTTTGATGTGCGGGGGCCGAACTTCCGCCACGAGATGTACCAAGCCTACAAGGCAAACCGTCCGGCCATGCCCGACGATCTTTCCTGCCAGATCCCCTACATCAAGGAGATCGTCGCCGCCCACAACATCGCCTGCCTGGAACGCCAAGGCTTCGAGGCCGACGACCTGATCGCCTCGGCGGCCAAAAAGCTGGCGGCCCAAGGGCATCCGGTGATCGTGGTCTCCGGGGACAAGGATCTCCTGCAGCTCGTTTCCGAGTCCATCACCGTCTGGGACCCCATGCGGGATGTATTCATGGACCCTGCGGCGGTGCAAAAAAAATACAATATCCCGCCGGACCGCCTCCTCGATTTTTTCGCCCTGATGGGCGACAGCTCGGACAACGTGCCCGGGGTGGCCGGCATCGGCCCGAAGACCGCGGAAAAATTGATCAATCAATGCGGATCGCTGGAAGGGCTCTACCAGAATATCGAGACCATCTCCCAGGTAAAGCTCAAGGAAAAACTCCTGGCCAACAGGGAAAACGCCTTTCTCTCCCGTCGGCTCATCGCCCTCAAAGATGATCTTGCCTCGCCGGAACTTGCGGAATATGAAATCCCCGCACCCAACGAAGAAAAACTCCAGGAGCTTTACACCTTCCTCGACTTCAGCCGTTTGCTCAAAACCCAGACCACTACCGCTGTTGCCCTTGAGACCAAGGGGTTCCATCTGGTCACCACCGAAAGCCAGCTTGAGAACCTCTGCCGCCAGTTGGCCAAGGGACCCTTGCTGGTGCTGGACACGGAAACCACCTCCCTTGATCCGCTGGTGGCCGAGCTGGTGGGCATCTCGCTCTGCGGCTCAGCCGAGGAGGCCTATTACCTGCCCATCGGCCACCGGGACGGGGATGGCAACCTGGTGGCCAACCAACTGGACCTGGCCTTGGTCCAGAAAAACCTGAGCCCGCTTTTTTCCGATCCCAACTTGCCCAAGCTCGGCCACAACCTCAAGTTCGATCTGCCGATCCTGGAAAACCACGGCCTCCCTATAAATGGCCCCCTGTGGGACACCATGATCGCCTCGTACCTCCTCGACCCGTCCCGCCGTTCCCAGAAGCTCGACGACCTGTGCCTGGAGCTGCTCGGCAAGCGGCTGACCAGCTTCGGCGAGATCACGGGCGGCGACAAGCGGCCGGACAGCTTTGCCTTTGTGGCCCCGGAGGCGGCCAAGGACTATTCCTGCGAGGATGTGACCGGCGCCTTTCTGCTCTGGCAGCGGTTCCGGCCGCAGCTCGAAGAGTTTGGCCTCTGGGAGCTTTTCTCCACCCTGGAGATGGAGCTGGTGCCCATTCTGGTCCACATGGAACAGACCGGCATCACCGTGGACCAGAACCAACTGCAGCGGTTGTCCGAGGATTTCGGCCAGCAACTGGGGGATTTGGAAAAGACCATCTATGCCATGGCCGGAGAGGAGTTCAACATCAATTCCACCCGCCAGCTCGGCGAGATCCTCTTTGCCAAGCTGGGTCTGCCCCAGGGGCGGAAAACAAAGACCGGCTATTCCACCGATGTCACGGTGCTGGAAGGCCTGGCCCGGCAGCACGACCTGCCTGCGGCGATCCTGGCCCACCGAAGCTTAAGCAAGCTCAAGAACACCTATGTGGACAAGCTGCCGGAGCTCATCCACCCCACAACCGGGCGGGTCCACACCTCGTTCAACCAGACGGTCACCGCCACCGGCCGCTTGAGCAGCAGCAACCCGAATCTGCAGAACATCCCGATCCGCACCCCCGAGGGGCAGAAGATCCGGGCCGCTTTCGTTGCCGCGCCGGGCCAGCTCTTTTTGTCGGCGGATTATTCCCAGATCGACCTGCGGGTCATGGCCCATTACGCCCAGGACCCGGCCCTGGTTGCCGCCTTCCGCGCGGGCCAGGACGTCCACAGCCAGACCGCGGCCGAGATCTTCAGGGTCAACCCGGCCTTGATCTCTCCGGAAATGCGGCGGGTGGCAAAGACCATCAACTTCGGGATCATTTACGGGATAAGCGCCTTCGGCCTTGCGGCCCAGCTCAACCTGAGCCGCAAGGAGGCCGCCACCTTCATCGAGCGCTACTTCGCCCACTACGCCGGGGTGAAGCGCTTCATGGAGGAGATCGTCGAAAAGGCCCGGCAGGACGGCTTTGTCACCACCCTGCTCAACCGGCGCAGGTTGCTGCCCGACATCAACAGCTCCAACAAGGCCAGCCGCGAATTCGCCGAGCGCACCGCGATCAACACTCCGATCCAGGGCACGGCCGCGGACATCATCAAGCTGGCCACCATCGCCGCCACCCGCCGGATCAGCGAGCAGGGGCTTGGCGCCAAGCTCCTGCTCCAGATCCACGACGAACTGGTCTTCGAGGTTCCGGCCGCGGAAATAGAAAAAACCGCAGCCGTGGTCAAGGAGGCCATGGAAGGGGTCATGCAGCTTGACGTCCCCCTGGTGGTGAACACGGTGGTGGGGGAAAACCTGGCCAAGGTGTAAGGAGCATCCACCCCGGCTCTGCTTAAATCCATTGACTGTCTCCGGGAAAAAAATTAGGATAACGTCCTGAATTTCAAACAAAACAGCCTTCTCATCATTACCTGTGGGTGACACATGCTCGACTTCATGCGCCGCAAGGCCAAATCGATCTATATTCAGGCGATCATCATCATCATCATTCTGGTTTTTGTCTTCTGGGGGGTGAACTCTTCCCAGCAAGGCGGCCCCGATGCCATTGCCACGGTTAATGGCCAGAAAATCTCCTTGCGGCAATACCAGCAGGCCCACGAACAGACGATCAACAGGTATCAGGAGCAGTTCGGCGGCACCCTGCCTCCGGAGCTGCTTGAGGCCTTGAACCTGAAGCAGCAGGTGCTGAACCAGATAATCCAGGAACTGGTCATGCAACAGGGCGCCAAGGAAGCGGGATTGATTGTCGGCAATGAGGAGGTGCGCAAGGTTATCCATGGCATGGATGCCTTCCGGGAAGAAGGGATCTTCAAGCTCGACCGCTACAAAACGCTCCTTGCCTCCTCAAAAATGACCACGGCTGATTTTGAAAACAGCGTGCGCGACGATCTGCTCCACGCCAAGATTCTTGCCCACCTTTCCCGGTTCGGCCGAGTCTCCGGCAGCGAGCTCAAAGACCGGTTCGCCTTTGACAACGACCAACTCAAGCTCGAATATGTCGCCTTCAACGCGGATGGCTTCCGGACTGCGGACCCAGTGGCCGATCAGGAGCTGAACACTTTTTTTGCGGAACGCAAGCAAGCCTACCTGACCGAACCGCAGGTCAAGCTCCGATACATCACCTTCCGCAATGAACAGGGACTGGCCTCCATCCAGGTAAGCGATCAGGAGATCGAACAGTACTACACCTTGAACCCGGACAAATTTTCCGCCCCCGAGCAGCGCCAGGCCCGGCACATCCTGCTTCGCTCCGATGCCAAGTGCTCAACTGGCCAGGGAACACTCCGAGGATTCATCCGGGGAAAAAGGCGGCAACCTTGGTTTTTTCAGCAAGGAACAGATGGTCCAGCCCTTTGCCGAGGCGGCCTTTGCCCTCAAGGAAGGAGAGATCAGCGGCGTCGTGGAGACACAATTCGGCCTCCATCTCATCAAGCTTGAGCACATCAAGCCGGCGCAGGTGACCACCCTTGCCGCGGCGCGGGAACAGATCGCCAATGAAATCAAGGCCCAGCGCGGCAAGGACCTTACCTTCCAACTGGCAAACCAGGCCTACGAGGGAATCATCCAGGCCGGCAGCCTGGACAAGTATGCGGCCGAGGCAGCGGCGCCGGTGCAGACAACCGGCTACTTTACCCAGAGCAACCTTCCCGCACCGCTGGCAGGGCCGCCAGCGCTTGCCAAAACCATCTTCGCCCTGAAAAAGGGCGAGTTGAGTTCGTTGCTTGAAATCAACGATGGCTACACCATTCTCTATGTGGACGAGGTGAAGGAACCCCAGGTTCCGCCCCTGGCCGAGGTCCGCGCCAGGGTGGAGAAGGATTTTCTTGACGAGCAGGCCCAGGCAAAGGCCAGGGATGCCGCCGTGGCCTTGCTGGCCCAAGCCAAAAAGGAAGGCTCCCTTGGTGCCGGGGCGGAAAAGACCAAGAGCCAAATCAGGGAGACCCCTTTTTTCACGAGAAGCCAGCAGGCAACCAGCGGCTTGCCCGCGCCCGTCGCCGCGCAGGGCTTGAAACTCAGCACCGCTTCACCGTACCCTGCTGAGATCGCGGAGAACGGCACAACATTCTATGTGCTCCATTTCAAGGAAAGCAACCCGGCGGGCGAGGACGTATTTGCCGGCCGGAAAGAACCGCTGCGAAAAATGCTCACCCAGGAAAAACAGATGCAGGTCATGGGCTCTTGGCTCGCGTATCTCCAGAGCCGGGCCACAATCACCACCGATAAGAAATTCTTGGAGTAAAAACCTGTCCGGCCGCCTGCGGCAAGAGAGGCAAGCCCCTTGGTCAGCCAGCGATCACAGGGTGGTGCAGATGCGCGTGTCAATTGTCGGCAGCAGTGCCGACAAAGAGGCCTGTTCGCCATACGCACGGTATGCGGACAGACCGATGGCAGCTAAGCGAGCGTAGCGAGACTGCGAAGCAGATGTGCTCCCCTGTGGTCGCTGGCGATTATTTACTGCGGCCCGGGCTCCAGAGGGGATCATCTCCAAAACGCTCCATCCACCAGTCTTCCCCGTCAAGGGGCTGATCTTCCCCCGGCACCAGGGGGATTTTGTACTTTTTCCCATATTCCAAAAGAATCTGGCACGCCTCGGTGAGCCGGTGCATTTCCAGCCTCCGCACTTCCGGCCCCGCCTCCTTGTGCCGGGCAAGATCGGGATGATGCTCCTTGGAGAGCCTCCGGTAGGCCTTTTTTATCTCGGTCAGGCTTGCCTGGTCCGGCAAGCCCAAGAGGGTCTTGGCCTCCACGATCTTTTTCCATTCATCGTTGGTCATGCGCTTTTCGAGCCGGAGTCTTTTTTTCTCCAGCTCTTCTCCTCATGCTTCATAAGACGCTCGATGTTGTCCCGATGCTTGAGCCAGATCAACGCCCCTATCCCGAACGCCAGAAGGGAATTGTTCACCGACCCGGAGAGCAGCCAGATCAAACCCGGCATCAGCAGGGCTACTGTGAGCGAGCCCAGGGAAACATAGCCCCAGTTGTAGACCACCCCGGCAAAGAGAAGCATGCCGATGAGCGCCGCCGCCGGCTCAAGATAGAGAAAGATGCCCAGCGCCGTGGCCACGCCCTTGCCGCCCTTAAACCGCAGATACAGCGGATAGAGATGGCCCAGAAAGGCAGCGCCGCCGCAGAGCGCTACCCACAGCTCCCGCTGGCCGGCATTCTCCAGCAACCAGGCGGCGGCAAGCATCGGCAGAATGGCCTTGAGCGCATCGCAAACCAGGGTGAGCACCCCAAGCTTTTTGCCGGCCAGCCGGGCGACATTGGTGGCGCCGATATTGCCGCTGCCCGCGCCGCGCACGTCAACACCCGCAACTTTTCCCAACACCAGACCAAAGGGTATTGAGCCTATGAGATATGAGCCGAGAACCAGGATATATTCCATGCCGCCCCTGCCAGAGTCTGGATAAAAAATGTCTTCCGCGCCAGTCACTCTAAACCGCAGGACGACATTTTTCATGCTTATTTTTTCTTTCTCCCGGAACCGTTCCGCCGCATCCTGCCAAAAAAAAACAAACAGGACAAAAAAACTCTTTCTTCTTGATTTAAGTCAACGCCCAGGGGGATAATTACCGCTATAGTCTCCTTAACAAACGCATCAATACGGATTTCACAGCAACCTTATACATCACATCAAAGGAGAATCGCCATGTTTTGCAACCAATGTGAACAGACCGCCAAAGGAACCGGATGCACCGTCATGGGTGTCTGTGGAAAAACCGAAGCAGTGGCCGGCCTCGAAGATCTGCTGACCCATGCTATCCAGGGTCTGAGCCTGGTAGCCGCCGCCGGCCGCAAGGCCGGGGTTGTCGATAACGGTGTTGACCGCTTCACCTGCGAGGCGATTTTTTCCTGTCTCACCAATGTGGATTTCGACCCCAGCCGCTTTGAAACCCTGATCCGCAAAACCGTCGAGTTGCGCGAGTCTCTGAAGGCAAAAGTTCTGGCCGCAGGAGGCACGATCGAATCCACCGCCCCGGCACTCACCTTTGCCCCGGCCGACACCCTGGCCGGCCTGGAAGCGCAGGGCGCGGCCCTGAACTTCATCAACACCCTGGACGCCAATCCGGACCTGCAATCATTAAAGCAGATCACCATGTACGGCTTGCGCGGTCTTGCCGCCTACACCGACCACGCCGCCATCCTCGGCAAGGAAGACGATGCGGTCTATGCCTACATCCATGAAGCCATGGGCGAGCTGACCCGCAAGGATCTGGGGCTGGACCAACTGGTCGGCCTCGCCCTGAAGTGCGGCGAGGTGAACCTCAAGGCCATGGAGCTGCTCGATGCGGGCAACACCGGCACCTACGACCATCCGGTTCCCACCCCGGTGCCGCTGGGGCATATCCCCGGCAAGTGCATCCTGGTCACCGGCCATGACCTCAAGGATCTGGCCATGCTCCTTGAGCA
>PHAW01000272.1 GCA_002841785.1 Deltaproteobacteria bacterium HGW-Deltaproteobacteria-3
GTTGGCGACTCCGGTGAGGGCATCATAATGGGCCATCTTTTTCAGGGTATGTTCCGCTTTTTTCAGCTCGGTAATATCATTGAATACGCAGATAATCCCCTCCAGGGATCCCGCCTCATGGTGCATGGCCGATCCGGAAAAATGGGCGGGAAACCGGCGGCCGTTTTTGGTGAGGCAGGTGATTTCCCTGTCCTTCATCGGGCCATTTTTTTCCAGAGTGTTGATCAGGCTTGAGGAGAAAAGAGATTCGTCTTCCGGGGTAAGCAGGGAGGCCGCCATCTTGCCGAGCAACTCGTCTTCGGTGTATCCGAACATGGTCAGGGTTACTTGGTTCACGGTCTGGATGGTTCCGGAAGGGGAAACGACCACAAGCCCGCCGGTCATGTTTTTTATGATGTTGTCGACATATTTTTTAGAAACGGTGGTAACTTTGAGGTTTTGCGTCATCTCCCAGAAGGCCTTGGCTAAACGGCCTATTTCATCTCTGGCGCTGGCCTGTTCCGGGCGAATGGCATCCTGGGTTCGGGAAAACTTATGCACATTTTCCTGGAGCTTGGCCAGAGGGGTGATCAGCAGGCGATGGGCCACGCGGTCAATGATAAGAGTGACCGTCAGAAGCACCAGTACGAACAAGGTGCCGAGGAAGATGGTGCTCTTGAGTGATTTGGTCTTGTTTTCTTCGATTTCGCTGATAAGGAAGGTGTTCAGCCTTTTGTCAAGGTCGGTGAATCCTGCAAGGAGGTGACGCTGTGATCTGCCAAGTTGGGCTATTTCTTTTTGCAGATCAAGGGAAGATTCCACCTCCGATACATGGGCGTACACATTGCTTGCAATATGCGCGTAATCCCGATACTCATCCCGCAGCTTTTGCACATAGGCCGGACTTACCTGGGGGTGGGGAGAGTTTTTGATCGCCCCAAGAAGGGCATCAAGCATGGAGGACAGGTCGGCGCTGAGTCCATCCGTCTGGGAGGCCAATTCGCTTTCCCCGGTGAGAAAGGCTTCTTCGTACCGCTCTGTCTGTTTCTTGAAGGTGTACAGGATGTCATTTCCCAGGGTTGCCTGGGGAAAATGAACCTGCACAAGCTTGGAAAGCCTGTCGTATTGCGACATGTTCAGATAGAAACTCGCCATGGTCGCCACAAAATAGCCGATGAGGGCGACCAAAACGCAACGCCAGATTCTTGAACGGATGCTCCCTCCGTCACTCATCAGCGGGTCTCCACTTTTTTCACCTGTCGGTCCAAGGCGTCTTCGGTAATATAGCTGATGGCGTTTTTGTGTGTGCCAACATATGATTTCGCCGCTTCGTCATCCTTTACGGCAAGGGGTAGCATGCCGCCCCCGCTGTATAAAATCTTTTTCCAGTAGACGGAAAGTTGGACGGGTGATTTCTGCAGCATGATCCTGGTGAATCGTTCATGGATCTCTTCATTGGTGTTCATGACAATGGTAATGGGTAACTCGTTGCCCCATTTGGTTTTCTTGCCGAGAAAGATATCCTTCACGTCTTGGTGGGTTAACCTGTCCACGGGATTCTCTTTGTTCACCACGAGGATATAGTCCGCCGCCTTTGCGAAGAAGGTGCTTCCCAATAGCAGGCTGAGCGTGATCAGCAATATGGATGTGGTTCTTTTTGGCTTCAATTTTGTATTTTTCGTCTGCTGAACATTCAATGGCTTCCAGCAACAAGCGAAGGGGCGAACGGTGCCGTGCAGCGCCTTCGGGTGCGGTTTGTGCCGCGGGAGCCCGCTTTTCTGTTATTGCGGCGCACCATTTTGCCGGTCATGTATTGTCCCTGTCGAAAGGTCGAAATTGTTCGCGGGACTGCGTATCGTTTCCGGCGCAGATGCGCCGGGCGGCGGAAGGTTCGGTGATCCTGCCGCTGGTGTTACGGTTTGCGGCGTATCCGCCGTTGCTGCGGGTGGAGTCCCGGTTTTCATTTTCAGCCCCTTGGAGCCGGTAAAGGTCATGTCGAATTCCGTTTTGAGAATTTGGACACGATTGTTGAACAGGTCGGCAACAATGAGCCGTCCTTTCC
>PHAW01000044.1 GCA_002841785.1 Deltaproteobacteria bacterium HGW-Deltaproteobacteria-3
GTTGTCCTGGGCGACATCCTGCGGCCGGATGATGCCGGAAAGGATGATGTGCTGGGTTTCGTTGTTGACCTTCACCTCTTGGTAGCCGCGGATGTTCAGGTTGCCGTCGGTGGTGATGTCGATGACCCTGGCGGAGATGGTGGCGGTCACGTTGCTCTTCCGGTCGGTCTTGCCCTTGCCCTCGAAATCATTGGTCAGCCTGGCCTGCAGCTCGGTGAGCGAGGGGGAAAAGCGGCTGTTTTTGTCCGCCAGCCAGGTCTCCAGGCCGAACAGGCTGGAAACGCCGCCGGTAACCGTTGATTCCCGCTCCGTCTTGGTGTTGGCCTCCTTGTTGCCCTTGGAGGTTTCCACGATGCGGACCAGGACGATATCGCCGATCCGTTTCGCCCGGCTGTCGGCGTAGAGGTCGAGGCTGTTGCCGGACGCATAGATTGTGCCCTCGGGCCGGGTTTGGGCCGCCTGTGCCGGGGCGGGCAGGGTGTAGCGTTCCGGCAACTGGTGGGCCTGCTGGTTGCCTGCGGCGGCGCAGCCGGAAAGTCCTGCCAGCAGGAGGATGAGGCTGGTGGTGTGCAGTGTGGTGCGCATACTCTTCTCCTTATGATGGATGGGGCGGCTGTTTCAGAACTCGGCCTCCACGAGGCCGACGCCCGTAACGCGGGCATGGATCTCGCGGCGGCTGGTGAGGTTCTTGACCCGGATCATTTCGCCGAGCGCCCCGGAATTTCTGGCTTCGCCAGGTGCGGTTATCTTGATTGCCTGCGATTTGGCCATGATGGTCACCCGCTCGCCCCGGTGTACCAGGGTCGGGGCCTCAAGGGCCTGGGCATACAGAATGGCTCCGGCAGGCAGCGAGGTTTTGAGCTTTTTCCCGACCGCCTCTTTCGGATCTTGGATGAGGCCTGCGTCCAGCATGGAGATGTCCTGCCGCTTCGCAGTGACGTCGCCCTCGCCGATGATCTCGTTTCGGTTCAACCTTTTCAGCGTGCTGACCACCGTGCCGAACAGCCTGAGGTCGCCGCTCATCCGCACTTGCCCCTGCTCCTTCCCTTCCTGCATGACCGCGGCGGTGACATATTTTTTGCCGGGCCGGGTATCGTTGGGCTTCTGGGTGATCCGGTAGTCAAAACCGCCCGCCGGCAGGGTCATGGCCAGCGGGCGGACGCTGAAGTTGGCAATCTCCACATCCTCCTTGGGCCAGGGGGAATCCTTGAGCACCACCTCGCTGAAGATATTCTCCAGCGCCGCAAGGTCCGGGGGCGCAATGGGGTCCGCCGTTTGTCCGGGCAGGGGACAGGCGAGGCAGAGCAGCACAACGAGCATGCACTGGCGGAAGAAACGCAGCAGCATCTTAGGGTATCCTCCTAGCGGACCAGGGTGTTCGCCACTTCCAGCAGCTTGTCCGCGGTGGTGACCGATTTGGAGTTTACCTCGTAGGCCCGCTGGGTGATGATCATATTGACCAGCTCCTCGGTGACATCCACGTTGGAGACCTCGATGAAGCGCTGCTGGATGGTGCCCAGGCCCTCGGTGCCGGGGTTGGCCTCGGTGGGGGTGCCGGAGGCCTCGGTTTCGAGGAAAAGATTGGCGCCGGTGCTGCGCAGGCCGCCCGGATTGACAAAACTGTGCAGGGTGAGCTGAACCGTGGCGAGCACCTGCTGCTGGGCATCCTTGGCGGTGAGCAGTCCATTGTTGTTGATGGCGATGGAGGTTGTTCCTTGGGGCACGGTAAATTCGGGCTGGAGCCGGTCGCCGTTCTGGGTGACCACGTTGCCGTCTCCATCAAGGCTGAAGGCGCCGGCCCGGGTATAATAATCCTCGCCGTCGCGCACCACCTTGAAAAACCCGGTGCCCTCGATGGCGAAATCCAGGTCGTTGCCGGTTTCGGTGAGGCTGCCCTGGGTGAAGATCTTCTGCACCGAAGTGGGGCGGACACCCAGGCCCACCTGGATGCCGGAAGGCACCCTGCCGCCATCGGCGGTTTCCGTGCCCATGGCCCGGAGTTCCTGGTAGTAGAGATCCTCGAACTGGGCCCGGCTTTTCTTGAAGCCGGCGGTGTTGGAGAATAATGAGCGGATCATGCTGGTCCCCTTTTTTAAAAAGGTTAAAGGCTGAAGGTTAAAGGTTAAAGGCTGTTCCTTGTCCCTTTAGCCTTTCACCTTTAGCCTTAATTATCCTGCCAGGGCGCCGACCCGGCGCACGGCAAGGTCGTCCAGGTCGTCCACGGCCCGGATCATTTTCTGCTGCCCTTCGTAGGCGCGGTACAGATCGATCATTTCCGTCATTTCCGTGACGGTGTTGACGTTTGATTTTTCCAGATGTCCTTGCAGGATTTGCAGGCTCTGCGGGGCTTCCGCCACCGCGCCCTCCGCAAGGCGGAAAAGGTTTTCCCCTTCCTTTTTTAGATCCTGCGGGTCCGCGGTGGCCACCGCCAGACGGTCGACCGGAAGGCCATCGACAAAAAGACGCCCGTCGCGGGCCACATCGACCCTGTTGCCGGTGATGGTGATCGGTCCGGTCTCGCCAAGCACCGGATAGCCGTTCGCCGTGACCAGCACCCCTTCGTTGTTGCGCTGGAAATTTCCGGCCCTGGTCAAGCGCTCCCCGGCCGGAGTCTGGATCCGGAAAAAGCCGTCCCCGGAAATAGCCAGATCAAAGGGGGCGTCAGTTTTTTGAACCACCCCCTGCTGGTGAACCGTGTTGATGCGCAAGCCTTTGCCGACCCTCTGGCGATACTGGTTGGCCTGGTAGAGCATCTCGTCGAAGGTGACGGTTTCCTTCTTGTACCCAGGCGTATCGACATTCGCCAGGTTGTTTGTCACCTGGTTGAGCCGCTGCTCCTGGTTGATCAGGGTTTCAACGCTTTCCAGCAATCCGAGTCTGTTATGGACGAACATGGCATACCTCGTGTGTATTTGTGCTCTACCTTTGCAAAAGGCGTGCCGGGGGTGTTGCGGAGGTGGAGGTGTGGCGCTGCTTGCTCAGGAAGTGTAGTGAATACAGATGGTTGTTGGAGTATTCGCGGGCTGCTGGGCCGGGGCGGGGAGCGTCAAAAAAATGAATGCTTGGGCAGGAGGGGTGGTATATTTTGCCTAGCGCATTGGGCAGGAGTGCGGGCCAATGCGATTTGGGGAAGTGAATTTTTTACGAGGGCGTCATCTTGCTGTTGGCCCGGTAGACAAAGGCGAGGATCTCCGCCACCACCAGATAGGTCTCCGGGGGGATGTCGGCATTGAGGTCCAGCTTGGCCAGAATCTCCACCAGGTCGGCGTCCTCCTGGATAGGGATGCCATGTTCCTTGGCCAGGGCGATGTTGGGCGCGGCGTCCTGGCTTGTGTCGTAGCGGATGGCAACAGCCTTTTTTTTTGTTGGGGTATCTGGCATTATGGGCGCTTTCTGGGTGTGTGCGTGTCTGGGCAAAGGATCATTTGCTGCAATTATACCTTACAACAATCGGAGCGGATGAAAAAAATGGAATTCGGACAGATCTTGCAGCAGGGAAGGCTCATTTCCAGGTACAAACGGTTCCTGGCCGATGTGGAAATGGACGATGGCCGTCTGCTCACCGTGCATTGCCCGAATTCCGGCAGCATGTCTGGCTGCAAGGAGCCTGGCAGCCCGGTGCTCGTCTCCCTGGCTGACAACCCCAAACGCAAGTATGCCCACACCCTGGAGATGGTGCGGGTGGGCGCGACCTGGGTGGGGATCAACACCGCCCGCACCAACGGGCTGGTGGCCGAGGCGATTCAGGCAGGGGTGGTGGCGGAGCTGGCCGGGATCGAGACGATCCGGCCCGAGGTCAAGGTGTCGCCGGAAAGCCGGCTGGACTTTCTCCTCACCCGCGGGGAGGAGAAGATCTATGTGGAGGTGAAGAATTGCAGCCTGGCCCTGGATCGGGCCGCCATGTTCCCCGATGCCGTCACCGTGCGGGGCGCGAAACATCTCCGTGAGCTGCTGACCCTGCGCCAAACCGGCTGTCGGGCCGTGGTCTTTTTCTGCGTCCAGCGGGAGGATGTGGACTATTTCTCCCCGGCCGAGCATATCGATCCGGGCTATGCCCAGGCCCTGCGGGAGGTGGCGGACCAGGGAGTGGAGGTGCTGGCCTATGGCGCGGCCTTGAGCCCGGAGGCAATCGTCGTTGTCCGAAAGCTGCCGGTGCGTCTGGGCTGAGGCGCGGAAAAGCGTTTTCCTCCCCTCCCTTGACGGGAGGGGATTGAGGGGAGGGTGAAGTTGCCGAGAGCATCAGGTATAGCAAGCACCCCCACCCCCTAACCCCCTCCCGCAAGGGGCGGGGGACTGTATTACAAAATGCGGGCGTTGCTTTTCTCAGCTTGCTTCGCCGCAACCCTTGCAATAGAGTGGGCACAGAAGAATGCCGCATGGCGCGGCAAGAGGAGGCATGTGATGCAGGAAAAACGAAAAGCCGTGGTGCTCTTGAGCGGCGGGCTTGATTCGGCCACCGTCCTGGCCATGGCCATGGCCGAGGGCTATGAATGCTACTGCCTGAGCTTTGCCTACGGTCAGCGCCAGCAGGTGGAGCTGGAGCGGGCCAAGGCCAATGTCGCCCGCAGGGGGATCAAAAAGCATCTCATCCTCCGCCTGGACCTCGACGCCATCGGCGGCTCGGCCCTGACCACGGATACCGCGGTGCCCAAGGGCCGCAGCCAGGCGGAGATGAACGCCTCCATCCCCATCACCTATGTGCCGGGCCGCAACACCATTTTTCTCTCCTATGCCATGGCCTGGGCCGAGGTGCTGGGCGCGGGCGATGTTTTTCTCGGGGTCAATGTCATGGATTACAGCGGCTATCCCGACTGCCGTCCGGAATTTCTCGAGGCCTTTGAGCGCATGGCCAATCTGGCCACCAGGACCGGGGTGGAAGGGGAAACCCGTTTCCGGGTCCATGCCCCGCTCCTTAAGCTGACCAAGAGGGAGATCATCGAAAAGGGGTTCGAACTCGGGGTGGATTACGGCCTGACCCACAGCTGTTATGACCCGGACAAACAGGGGCGGGCCTGCGGCTCCTGTGATAGCTGCCTGTTGCGGCTGAAAGGTTTTGCCGAGGCCGGGCGGGTTGATCCGGTGGAGTATCAGTAATAATGCACAATGAAGAGGGCAAAATGAAGAATGCATTGGGCGGGCTGTTCATGGTCGGCCTGCCAGGGACGGAGCTGGATGATTCCACCCGCGACCTTATTAATAGGTATGGGATCAATAATTTCATTCTCTTCAAGAGAAACGCCGAGAATCCGGAGCAGATCCGTACCCTCTGCCTGGGGCTGGCCGATGCCTGCCGGGCGGCCGGGCTGGGTGCGCCGCTGATCTCCATTGATCAGGAGGGCGGTACCGTGGCCCGGCTCAAGGGGCCGCATTTCACCGAGTTTCCCGATGCCAGGGCGCTGGCGGAGAGCGACCGGGCAGAGGAATTGTTGACTGATTATGCCAAAACCTGCGCCAGGGAGCTGCTGGCGGTGGGGATCAACATGAACCTGGCCCCGGTGTTGGATGTGAGTCCTGCCGGGCTTGGGTTGTTCATGGAAAGGCGCTCCCTGGGCGGGACGCC
This sequence comes from Deltaproteobacteria bacterium HGW-Deltaproteobacteria-3, assembly GCA_002841785.1. Lineage (GTDB taxonomy): Bacteria > Desulfobacterota > Desulfobulbia > Desulfobulbales > Desulfurivibrionaceae > Thiovibrio. The sequence goes on from PHAW01000044.1 coordinate 5,561, forward strand.
GGAGCAGGTGGCCCGCTTGGGTGCGCTGGTGATTACGACCATGCAGGAGAACGGCTTGGCTGCCTGCGGGAAGCATTTTCCCGGCTTGGGCGGCGCAACTTTGGACCCCCACGAGGTGTTGCCCGTGGTGGATCGTTCGCTCGACGAGCTGCGCGGCTGCGATCTGGTGCCGTTTACCGCCGCGATCCGGGCGGGGGTGGCCGGGGTGATGACCTCGCATACCGTGTATCCGCAGCTTGATCCCGATTTTCCTGCCACCCTGTCGCCGAAGATTCTGGGGGGAGTGCTCCGCGATGAGCTGGGCTATGATGGGATGGTGGTTACCGATGATTTGGAGATGGGGGCTATTGAGAATGAAGGCACCGTGGCGGATGCGGCGCTCACCTCGTTTTTGGCCGGGGCGGATATGTTGTTGATCTGCCAGGAGCATGCGAAGATTGTTGCGGCTTATGAGTTGTTGAGTGAGGCTGTGGGCGGGGAGATTTCCGGGGAGCGGGTGCGGAGGTCGTTGGAGAGGATTGGGGGGGTGCGGAGGCGGTTTGCCGGGGTTTGAGAGTGGAAGGTTGTGCATATTTCTGGCTATCATGATTTTTAACATGATAATCAGATCCGTAGAATAGCTTGTTGGAAATCATCAACCTTATGAGGAACGTCCTTAGTCATGATCGGTCAAATTAAAGCTATGGAAAATGATCTTATTGCCAGACTCGAGTCCATGCCTTTTGAGGAGGCACGGAGTAAAATACTGACAAGGCAACTCGGCAACGACATTGATAGCCCAAACCATCAGTTTTGCCTATCTTGGTTGCGGGAAAAAGAGGCGGGATTTCGTGAGCGACGAGAATCTAAAACACTTGTATGGGCTCGCCATGCTGCATGTGCAGCGTATGCAGCCGCAATAATTGCCGCGATATCCATTGCAATAACTATCTTGAAAAGTTGATGATCGTTCATGTTTCCTCCGAATAAATGTTTAGCCCAACCATGCAATTCACCAGACAAGCTGGTGATCGCGGCGTTCGAGCTGAGGGAAATAGCCATATGGGGACGTACTTTTCGACCGATCCGAAGCTGACTGATCACAAGCGACAAAGAAATCGGCTGTTGTCGCCTTGGAGTCGCGTCAACACCGACGACAGGATGTTTCTGTCGAGCTGGACGCATTCGCGCCTCCCCGAAGTAGTATGGATTTACGAGCTAATCCACCATCTAGGCGTTAGGCGTAGCCTCAATGTTCTAGTCACCATAGCAGAGGCTGGTTTGGAAGCAGCACGGCAGCAGCCTGAAAATGAAGAAACATTTCTCTATCCGTACTTCGCTTCATCGTGGAGCCTAATGACGGGCAATGATGTCAAACACATCGTGACCCAGCAACTTAGGTTGAATTCTGTTGCAAAAGAAGTCGCACACGCGCTGGGAGGTTTTCATTGCCTTTACCCTGAGTATCCACTCAGGTTTCTTGCTACGGAGACAGACGAGGGAGAAGATTATAAAGAATCAGAATTCATTAGCGAATACAAAGGCCGATTAGCTCAATTGACTAATAGATTCTCTGTCGCTGCGGTAAGACTCCATAGCCACATATATTTATCTGAGGCACGGTCTGGAAGGATGCACCTCCCTGCTGGAATGGCACTCCCAGATTTTGACCTCATCTATTCTGAAAACCCCGACACCGATAGCGACGATTTCAATAGGTCGGCTGGGATGGTGAGAGGATTCGTCAGTAGCGCGTTCGCAATGTTCACAAGTAGGCATCCGCTTCTTGCGGCTAAGTACTTCTGGAATCGAGGACTTGAGCTCGAAGAGTGTGCCCTTCCTTCCTGGAGTTCCGCAGGGGACTGAGTTATGGATGAAAACGATTGGGTCGACGAGCTGGTTACAAATTACGCGAAAGGCGCCAGAGATGAATTTCTAGCTCGGTGGAAGGTTTGGCCAATCGATCTACAGAACCCTGGCCCTTCAGAAGTTACGATAGGGCTATTGCATCGTCAGTATATCCTAGCTGTAAATATTGTAGGAAACCCCGGCACTTGGTCCATCGACATTGCTCCCATCTTACTCCGAAGCATGGTTGAAGTGTACATTTGGCTTTCCTGGATTCTCGTAGCTCCGGTGGAGAGGTCAATGAAATTTATAGACGACGGACTTGGAAAGGAGAAGTTAGTCATAAAGCACAGAACAGACGAAATAGAGGCTATGGGTTTGAATCCCGAGGACGATTGGATGCTCAACGTTTCAAAAGCATGGATTGAGGATCATCGTTACTCTTTCCTAATAGATGTCAACCTAAGTGGCAGTTGGTCTGGATTGGACATGAGGAAGATGGCAGAAGAAGCTGACTGCAGGGACTTCTACCGTTTTACCTATCCGTCGTTCTCATCCACAGTACACAGTACATGGAATCATGTTGGAAAGGTGGATCTAATTCCTTGTCAGAATCCGCTCCATGGGGGCCACAGAGTGCCGAGGGAGGAGGCGATACCGCTCAGCGTTGACTTCCCTCTTCTCGCTGCAAAGTACCTAGATAAGACATTCGCGCTTCTGGATAAACAACTTAACCTTTCTATTGATGTAGAGAGCACGTTTGAGCGACTTTTCGTAGAACGGGAAGAAGAAGCAAGCAATGAGGCGTAGCTCGAACCCGAGCGTGGAGCAGATGGATTTCAGCCACGCACTCACGCTCTCCGTTATGGCTTCTTCTTTCGCTGGCTATTGTCTCAATGGCCTTGCTTGCGGCTTGGTCCCCTTGACCATATTAAAAAAGGGGAGAACGCGAAGTCGAGTAGTTCTCCGTATGCGAGAATGATCGGCGGCGCTTGATATCAATGGGCCTAGCCCCGGTCAGGAACAATGGCGAGTTTGAGCCCGAGTCCATGGATGATGTTGTGGAAGGTGCGTAGTTCCGGGTTTCCCTTTCTGGACAAGGTACGGTAGAGGTTTTCCCGTTTGATGTGCGCTCGTTCAGCAACGGCGGTCATGCCTCCCATGGCCTGGGCCACCCGGCGCATGGCCAGCAGAAGCGCGTCGCGGTCGTCTTCGTCGATGGCGGCGGTGAGGTATCCGGCGGCAAATTCAGGGTCTTTGAGCAGTTCGTCCAGGTCTTTTTCGTAATCGGTCATGGCTTTTGTGTATCATATACGATACAGCACATCAACAGGAAAGATGGCCGCTCTTTGGAAACAAGGGTGTGGTCATGATCTTATTTCTATAAATAGTGAGTGAACACATGGAGCTTTCCCCCTTTCTGCAAGACCTTTCCCAACAACCCATTATCCAGCGGCTTCTGATAATCGCGGCCTATGCCCTTTTGGCCAAGGCAGTGGATATCTTTGTCAACCGCATCCTCAAGCGGTTGGCCGCCGCCTATACCACCAGCGAGTTGGACGACAAGGTCATCTCCATCCTGCACACCCCCATTGTGTTCAGCGTCTTCTTTTTCGGGGTTTTCCATGCCGTGACTATGGAGCCGGTTCTTGCCCAGCCGTGGGAGAAGTTTGTGCCTGCCCTGGCGCAAAGCATTGCCCTCGTCGTCTGGACCTTGGCCGCGTTGCGTCTCTTTATGGTGGTGGGCGAGCATTATCTCAAGTCCATTGCCGGGCGGGGCAAGATCGGGGCCGATCTCTTTTTGCTGCTCAAAAACGTGGTCCGGGTGATTGTCATTGTTTCCGCCCTGATCTGGCTGCTTTCCATCTGGAACGTCAATCTGGCCCCCCTTTTCGCCTCCGCCGGCATCGCCGGTATTGCCGTGGCCCTGGCGGCCAAGGATAGCCTGGCCAATTTTTTCGGCGGGATCAGCATCTTTGCCGATAAAACCTTCAAGGTGGGCGACTACATCATCATCGACGATGCCCAGCGGGGCGAGGTGGTGGAGATCGGGGTGCGCTCCACCCGGATCATGACCCGGGACGATGTGCTGATCACCATTCCCAACTCCATTCTGGCCAACAGCAAGATCGTCAACGAGAGCGCGCCCATCCCCCGCTTCCGGATCCGGGTGCCGGTGGGAGTCGCCTACGGCAGCGACCTGGAGAAGGTCGAGGCGGTGCTCCTGGCGGTGGCTGCGGAAAATCCCGCGGTGGTCAAGGAGCCCGAGGCCAGGGTGCGGTTGCGCGCCTTCGGGAGTTCGTCCGTTGATTTTGAGCTGCTCTGCTGGGTAGCCGATCCCCGGCTCAAAGGGCTGGAGATCCACAATCTGTTGAAGGGCATCTACGCGGCCTTTGCCGCACACGCCATCGCCATACCCTTTCCGCAGCAGGATGTGCATATCAAGGGGCTGCCGGAGAAGGTTGGGGAATAGAGCCGGATTTATTTTTTCAACCGCATGGGGGCGCAGGTCCTATGGCACGCATCGTTGTCATCCTTTTCGTCGCCGTTGCCGCCCTGTACCTGGGGTTCTGCTTTCTCTTGTTTGTCACGCAGCGTTCCCTGATCTACCTTCCGCAGCCGAGCGCTCTCGGAAGTCCTGCCACCACCTTCCGGCTGCCGGGCGCGGAGGTCGAGGTTCTGGTCTCGGTTCGTCCCCGCGATGGGGCAAAGGCCTTGCTCTACTTCGGCGGCAACGCCGAGGATGTCTCCCTCAGTCTGCCCTTGTTTGCCGAGGATTTTCCGGAGCACGCCATCTACCTGCTCCACTACCGGGGCTTTGGCGGCAGCGGTGGAACGCCGTCGGAGGAGGCGATCCAGAGGGATGCCATTGCCCTGTTTGATGCGGCGTATGCCGAGCATCCGGAGATTTTGGTGGTGGGCCGCAGCGTGGGTTCCGGGGTTGCCGTCCGTCTGGCCAGCCAGCGGCCGGTCTCCCGGCTGGTGCTGGTCACGCCGCTATACAGCCTCGAAGAGCTTGCTACCCGTGCGTATCCCTACATCCCGGTGAGGTGGCTGCTGCGCGACAAGTTCGAATCCTGGCGCTACGCGCCCTTGGTGGCCGCGCCGACCGTGCTGGTGGTGGCGGAAAACGATGAAATAGTCCCGCGCGCGGGCGCGGAGCGGCTCCATGCAAGCTTCGGCAAGGGGGTCGCTAGGCTGAGGATCATCCCCGGGGCACGCCACAACACCATCTCCGAAAGCCCCCGCTATCTGGAAGCGCTCAAGGGCACCCCGCAATAAAATGCGCACGGGGTATTTTATTGCCGCATCCCGCCTCTTTTCCGGCCTGTTTTTTTTCTTTCATCCCCCAGAAGAGAAGCTGTTTTTTGCCCGCCATCGTGGTAGAATACAATCGAAAGCTCTCCAGTCGGCTGCCCCATGCGGGCGGCAATTTAATCACTTGTGATGGAGGAACTGCATGGAACTACAAGTTGAAGGACGGAACCTGGAAATTCGTAAGGCTTGGCAGGAAAAAATCGAAGAGGAGAAGGGGCGGCTTGATCGCCACCATCCCGGGCTTGTTCATCATCTCCGCGTCTCCATTGAGGAGACCGCCGGGCATAAAGCGGGCGGGCATGAGGTTCGCGTGGTTGCTTCCGTTCCCAATGACACCGTGGTTGTGAAAAGAAAGGGGGAGACGGTGCGGCCCCTGCTGGTGGAGGCGTTTGACACCCTCGGTCTTCAGTTGAAGGAGCTGCAGCGCAAGCGGCGCCAGACCACCAAGGAGCCGGAGGCTGGGGTTGTAGGCCCGGCCTCTGGCACCATCAAGAGCCTGTTTCCCTATGAATCCTACGGCTTTCTCATGACCCTGGACGGCCAGGAGGTCTATTTCCACGAGAACGCCCTCAAGGACGTGAGCATGGCCCAGTTGGCCGAAGGCGACGAGGTTCGTTTCGGCGAAGGGGAAGGCGACAAGGGGCCGACCGCTGCCTGGGTAAAGCTGGTTAAATGAGAGTAGCGTAAAAGATAAACGCAAGGTCGCAGAGGCGCAAAGAAGCCGAAGAAAAGAACCCTTTTTTTCGCGTCGTTGCGTCTTTGCGTTACACACTTCAGCAGGGAGTGAAGGACAGAGAGATGACCGTGTTGCAGCAGGTTGAGCTTGGCTCGGAATACCTGCAGGAAAAAGAAGAAATACTCTGCCAAAAGATTGCCGCCCGCAAGAAAGAGCTGGGCGGCAATCTTTTGATTTTGGGGCATCACTACCAGCAGGAGGCGACTTTTCAGTTCGCCGACCTGACCGGGGATTCCCTCAAGCTTGCCCGCAATGCCGCCGAGGCCAAGGACAGCAAGTACATCGTCTTTTGCGGCGTGCATTTCATGGCCGAATCCGCCGACATCCTGACCGCGCCGGAGCAGGTGGTGATCCTCCCCGATCTCCGGGCCGGCTGCCCCATGGCCGACATGGCCACCAGCGAAGCGGTGGCCTGGGCCTGGGAGGATCTGGCCAAGGTGATCACCGGCCGGGTTATCCCCGTGACCTATGTGAATTCCTCCGCTCTGCTCAAGGGATTTGTCGGCAGGAACGGCGGCTCGGTCTGCACCTCATCGAACGCCGAGCGGGTGCTGACCTGGGCTCTGTCCGAAGGCGACAAGGTCTTCTTTTTCCCGGACGAGCATCTGGGCCGCAACTCCGCCAGCGCCCTGGGTATCCCCGAGGATGAGGTGGTGCTCTGGCAACGAAACAAACCCCTGGGCGGCAATACTCCGGCCCAGTTGCAGAAGGCCAGGGTAATCCTCTGGGACGGCTACTGCACGGTGCACATGCAGTTCACCGCCGGCCATGTGGCTGCCTGGCGCGAGCGCGACCCCGAGGTGCGGATCATCGTCCATCCGGAATGCCGCCACGAGGTGGTGAGCCGGGCGGACCAGTACGGCTCCACCGAGGCGATCATCACCGCGGTGCGCGACTCTCCGGCGGGCAGCAAATGGGCCATCGGCACCGAGGTCAACCTGGTGAACCGGCTCAAGCACCAGTTTCCGGATCGGGAGATCCATTCCCTCTCCCCCTTCCAGTGCCTCTGCTCCACCATGTACCGGATCAAGCCCGGGTACCTGCTGTGGGTGCTTGACAACCTGGCCCAGGGGCGGGTTGTCAACCGGATCACCGTACCCCCCGAGGTGGCGGCCGAGGCCAAGCTTTCCCTCGATAGAATGCTGCGGATCTGAGCCCATGCAATCCATCTACTTCGACAACAACGCTTCCACCCCGCTGGCCCCTGAGGTGCGTGAGGGTATGGCCCCTTACCTGGCCGAATGGTTCGGCAACCCGGCCAGCTCCCACCGTTTCGGCGAAGTGGCCCGGCGGGGTCTGGATCTGGCCCGGGAGCAGGTGGCCGGATTGCTCGGCTGCCACCCGGGTCGGCTTGTCCTGAACAGCGGCGGCACCGAAGGCAACAACACCGCCATCGTGAGCGCGGTCTGGGGTAATCCCGGCAAGAAGCACATCATTTCCTCGCAGGTCGAGCACGGTTCGGTTCTGGCGCCGCTGGAGTTTCTCGCCACCCAGGGCTACAAGGTGGAGCTGTTGGGGGTGGACGAAAACGGGGCGCTTGATCTGGACACGCTCAAGGGTGCGATCCGGCCGGACACCGCCCTGGTCTCCCTCATGGGGGCGAACAACGAAACCGGGGTGATCTGGCCCATGGCAGAGATCGGTGCCATCTGCCGGGAGCGGGGCGTGCTGTTTCACTGCGACGCCATCCAGTTGGCGGGCAAGGCGATTTTTTCTGCGGAAGAGCTGGGGGTGGATTACCTCACCATCGCCGGACACAAGCTGCACGGGCCCAAAGGGGTGGGGGCGCTCTATGTCCGCCGCACCGCGCCCTTTACCCCGCTGATCATGGGCTCCGGCCAGGAAAACGGCCGCAGATCCGGGACCGAGAACGTGCCCGGCCTGGTTGGCCTGGGTGCTGCCTGTGCGCTGGCCCAGGAATTATCGCCGCGATCCCCGAGGTGCGGATCAACGGCGCAGCTTCACCCAGGCTGGTCAACACCACCAATGTCAGTTTCAGGCATGCGGCCTCGGCCGGACTGATTCAGGATCTCGATGCGGGCGGCATCGCGGTCTCGGCCCATGCCGCCTGCGAAAGCGGCGACGTGGACCCCTCGCATGTGCTGCGGGCCATGCGGGTGCCCGAGCCTTTTCTGCACGGCACCCTGCGCATCAGTCTCAGCCGGTACAATACCGAGGCAGAGGTTGCGGCCCTGTTGGCCCTGTTGCCGCAAGCGGTTGCCAGATCCCGCCAAGGGTTCGCCCAATGATCCCCCCCGAAAAAGAGATAAGGAAATAGAATTATGTGCGGAATAGTCGGGTATGTGGGGCAGCGGCATGTGCTGCCCATTTTGCTGGAAGGCTTGAAGCGGCTGGAGTACCGGGGCTATGATTCCGCCGGGGTGGTGTATGTCCATGGCGGCAAGCTCCAGAAACACCGGGCCGCGGGCAAGCTGGGCAAGCTCGAAGAGCTGCTGGAAACGGTGCGGGACCGCGACAGCCATATCGGCTTGGGCCATACCCGCTGGGCCACGCACGGCGCGCCTTCCGAGCTTAATGCCCACCCGCACTGCGATTGCAGCGGCGACCTGGTGGTGGTCCACAACGGCATCATCGAGAATTACCATACCCTCCGGGAGGAGCTGAAGGGGCGCGGGCATGTCTTCTGCTCGGAAACCGACACCGAGGTTCTCGCCCATCTCATTGAGGAGCAGCTCGCCTCCGGCGATCTGGTCAAGGCGGTGCGCCAGGCCCTGAAAAAGGTGGAAGGCTCCTACGCCATCGGGGTTTTGTGGACCGGCCAGCCGGACCGCCTGGTGGCGGTGCGACATCAGAGCCCTCTGGTTTTGGGAATCACAGAGGGAGGCGGTTGCCTGATGGCTTCGGATATCCCGGCCCTGCTCCCCTATACCAATCAGGTGGTTTTTTTGGAGGATGGGGAGCTTGCCGTCCTGAAACAGGGGGACTGGCAGGTGATGGGCCTTGCCAATGGCCGGAAACAGGCCAAGAAGATCAAGACCATCGAGTGGAACGCGGCCATGGCCGAGAAGGGCGGATACCGCCATTTCATGCTCAAGGAGATCTTCGAGCAGCCCCAGGCCATCCTCAACACCTTCCGGGGGCGGCTCGATCCGGAAACCGGCAGGGTGCAGTTGCCGGAGATCGGCTTGAGCAGCACGGAGCTCAAAAAGATCAGCCGCATCTCCCTGGTGGCCTGCGGCACTTCCTGGCACGCTGCCCTGGTGGCCAAATACTGGCTGGAAAAATGGGTGGGTATCCCGGTGGAGGTGGATATCGCTTCGGAGTTCCGCTACCGCCGCCTGCTGCTGGACGACACCGTAATGGTGGTGCCCATCTCCCAGTCCGGGGAAACCGCCGACACCTTGGCCGGCCTCAGGCTGGCCAAGAAGCTGGGGGCCAAGGTCATCGCCATCTGCAACGTGCTGGGCAGCACCATCACCCGGGAATCCCACGGCACCATCTATACCCATGCCGGGCCGGAGATCGGGGTGGCCTCGACCAAGGCCTTCACCTGCCAGCTCACCGCCCTGTTGCTGCTCACCCTATTCTTAGGCGAGATCCGCAAGACCATTGCCCCCAAGGAGCGCAAGGGTATCGGCCAGGCCCTCCTCGACCTGCCCGGGCTCATGGAGCAGGAGCTGCCCCGCTTGCAGGAGGAAACCGCCCGCATCGCCGAGGGTTTTGCCCACAGCCGGGATTTCCTCTACCTGGGGAGGGGGAGCAATTTCCCCATCGCCCTGGAAGGGGCACTGAAGCTTAAGGAGATCTCCTACATCCACGCCGAAGGGTATGCGGCGGGCGAACTCAAGCACGGCCCCATCGCCCTTATCGACCGGGATATGCCGGTTCTGGCCCTGGCCCCCAAGGACAGCGTTTACGAAAAGCTTATTTCCAACGTGGAAGAGGTCAAGGCCCGGAGCGGCAGGATCATTCTCGTTGCCCATGCGGGAGACAGAAACTGCAAGCGCATCGCCGAGCAGGTGATCACGGTGCCGGTCTGCCATGAGGAGCTGAACCCCATCCTTTTTGTCCTGCCCCTGCAGTTGCTGGCCTATGAGATTGCCGTTTTGCGCGGGTGCGACGTGGACCAGCCCCGCAACCTGGCCAAGAGCGTTACGGTGGAATAGAGGGTTATTCCCCTTTTCCGCACGCTCGGCCTTGGAGGCCGAAAAAAAATCGAAGCCCCTTGCGCACCGGAGCGGAGAATATTTTTTTGGCGAACACCGCGCCTGCCACCCGTTTGTTGATCTCCCCCAGAGTGGGGTAGGGGTGGATGGCCGTGGCGATTTTGGACAACCCCACCCCGCTGTTCAGCATCGCCACCCATTCGCCCAAAAGCTCTCCGGCCTGGGGGCCGAGAATCTGCACCCCGAGCGGCCTTTTCTTCCGATCGAGCAGCAGCTTGATCATCCCGCTGCTTTCTCCCTCGGTCACCCCCCGGTCGTTGTTGCTGAACTCCTCGCTCCAGACCGTATAGTCGATCCCGGCTTTTTGGGCGCGTTTTTCGTTGAGGCCGATGCTGGCCAGGGATGGCTGGGTATAGGTGCACCAGGGCACCAGGGTGTAATCGGCTTTTTGGGGCAGATGAAAAATAGCATTGCGTAACACCACGCCGCCTTCATACCCGGCAACATGGGTGAATTGATACCCGCCGATGACATCGCCTGCCCCATAGATATGGCGGTGGCTGGTCCGCAGATAGCGGTTCACTGTGAGCCCTGCATGATCGAAAGGGATGCCGATTTTTTCCAGGCCCAGGCCTGCCACGTTGGGGGTGCGTCCCAGGGCGACCAGGATCGCCTCCCCCGTCAGGGTCACGGTTTCGCCAGCCGAGTTTTTCACCACCACCTCCCGGTCGCGCCCCAGATCACCCACCCGAACCACCGTGGTATTCAGGAGAAAGGTGACGCCTTCCTCCTCCAGCGCCTGCTGGACGACCTCGGCCAGATCCCGGTCTTCCTTGCTCAGGATCTGGCCGCTGCGCTGGATCACCGTCACCGTGGAGCCCAGGCGGCAGAAGGCCTGGGCCATTTCCACCCCAATGGGTCCTGCGCCGAGAATGATCAGCGAAGCGGGCAATGTGTCCAGCGAAAAGAGGTCGCGGTTGGTCAGATAGGGGGTTGCGGCCAACCCCGCGATGGGAGGGATCTCCGGGGAGGAGCCGGTGGCGATGACCCAGGCGCGGGCGGAGATGTTTTTTCCGCCCAGGGCAACGGCATGTTCGTCGGTAAACACCGGGCTGCCGAATTCGACCCTGGCGCCGAGCCTGCAAAAACGCGCCACCGAGTCGTGCTCCTGGATGGTATCTATCACCGACCTGATCCGGGCGGAGACCTCCCGGAAATCCACCCCAGGCGGGGTAATGGCCGGAAGGCCGAATTTCGGCCCGTTTTTCATGAGGTGATAGACATGGGCGGTCTTGAGCAGGGTCTTGCTCGGCACGCAGCCGTAGTGGAGACAATCGCCGCCCAGCGCTGTTTCCTTTTCCACCAGCAGGGTCTTGGCCCCGAGCTGCGCCGCGCCGGAGGCCACCGTGAGCCCTGCGGCGCCGCCGCCGATGATGCCGAGGTCGTACTCATAGTTGGCCATGCTGTTTTTTCTCCGTCTTGTCGGGTTTATGCCAGCGTCGGCTTGAGAATTTGCTGCTTCCATAGTAGGATGTGCCGCAGCATAAATACGGCGAGCAGCACAGCGTGCGCTCTCTATAAATATACAGCATTATTCTGCCGGTGCGCCAAGACAAAACCAACTGGGTCTGCAACGGCAGTGCCTCAGAAGCAGGAGCGGAGATGAAGAAAAAAGCATTGATTACCGGGGTGACAGGGCAGGACGGCGCCTATCTGGCGGAATTTCTCCTGGAAAAAGGCTACGAGGTCCATGGGTTGAAACGGCGGACCTCCTTGTTCAACACCGATCGCATCGATCATATCTTTCAGGACCCCCATGAAACAAACGTCGCCTTCATCCTGCACCATGGCGATATGACCGATTCCAGCAGCCTGATCCGGATCATCCAGAAGGTGCAGCCCGATGAGGTGTACAACCTGGCGGCCCAGAGCCATGTGGCCGTCTCCTTTGAGGAGCCGGAATACACCGCGGATTCGGACGCTCTCGGCGCCTTGCGCATTCTGGAGGCGATCCGAATTCTGGGGCTGGAGAAAAAGACCAGATTCTATCAGGCCTCGACCTCGGAGCTGTTCGGCAAGGTGCAGGAGACCCCGCAGCGGGAAACCACCCCGTTTTACCCCCGATCCCCCTATGCGGTGGCCAAGCTCTATGCCTACTGGATCACGGTGAACTACCGGGAGGCCTATGGCATCTACGGCTGCAACGGGATTTTGTTCAACCACGAATCCCCGATCCGCGGCGAAACCTTTGTCACCCGAAAGATCACCCGGGGCTTGGCCCGGATCGGTGTCGGCCTGCAGAGCTGCATCTATCTTGGGAACATGAATGCCCTGCGGGACTGGGGACATGCCAAGGATTTCGTCGAGATGCAGTGGCTCATGCTCCAGCAGGAGAGCCCGGAGGATTATGTGATCGCCACGGGAGAACAGCACAGCGTGCGGGAGTTTGTCGAGGTGGCGGCCGGGGAGCTTGGGGTTCGGATCCGCTGGGAAGGGGAAGGGGTTGGCGAGGTCGGCATCGTGGCCTCGCTGGACGATGCCTCTGCAGACACGGGATTCTCCGTTGGGCAGGTCATTGTCCGGGTGGACCCGCGCTACTTCCGGCCCACGGAGGTGGAAACCCTGCTGGGAGACCCGACTAAGGCCAAGGAAAAGCTGGGCTGGACCCCGAAGATCACCTTTAGCCAGATGGTAACCGAGATGGTGCATGAGGATCTTGAGATCGCCCGTCGCGATAAAATGTGCCAGCAGAGCGGGTTCAAGGTTTTTTCCCGCCACGAACAGCCGTAAACTCCATTAACTCGTTTCAATGAAAACAAAAATTCTGATAACCGGCGGCAATGGCCTGGTCGGGCGCAATTTTCGGGAGCATCCGGCTGTGGCCGGGTTCGCGCTTTTGGTCCCCTCCAGCAGCGAGCTCAACCTGCTCGATTACGGGCAGGTCGCCCAGTATCTCGCCGCCCACCGGCCCGAGGTGATCATCCACGCCGCGGGTCGGGTCGGCGGGATTGAGGCGAACCTGCGGGAGCCGGTCCGGTTTTTTCTCGACAATCTCGACATGGGCCGCAATCTGGTCTGGGCCGCGCGTCAGCAGGGCGTGCCCCGCCTCATCAATCTCGGCAGCTCCTGCATGTATCCGCGCAACGCCGCCAATCCCCTGCGGGAGGAGATGATCCTCCAGGGGGAGCTTGAGCCGACCAACGAAGGCTACGCCCTGGCCAAGATAGCCACCGCCCGCCTCTGCCAGTATATCGCCAGGGAAGACGGCGGCTATGCCTATAAAACCTTGATCCCCTGCAACCTTTACGGCCGGCATGACAATTTCGACCCGGCCAGCTCCCATCTCATCCCGGCCGTCATCCACAAGATGCACCGGGCCAAAGAGGAGAGCCGGGAGACTGTGGAGATCTGGGGGGACGGCCTTGCCCGGCGGGAGTTCATGTACGCAGGCGACCTGGCCGATTGCCTGGTCAAGGCGGTGTGCTCCTATGACACCCTGCCGGAGATGATGAACGTGGGGATAGGGCAGGATTGCACCATCCTTGAATATTACCGGACGGTTGCCGAGGTGGTCGGTTTCCGGGGCAGATTTGTGCACAATCTGGCCAAGCCCGTGGGCATGCAGCGCAAACTCGTGGATGTGAGCCGGGCCGCCGCCTGGGGCTGGACCGCGCACACCTCGCTCCAGCAGGGCATTGCGCAGGCGTACGACTATTACTTGCAACAGCAGGAGCACCAAGCATGAGCAGATATCCCTTGGCATGTACCTCCTGGGATGAGGCGGAATACGAGGCCATCGCCCAGGTTGTTCAATCCGGCAGATTTTCCATGGGCGAGCATGTCGTAGGCTTTGAGCAGGAGTTCGCCAAACATTTCGGCTCGCGCTTCTGCGTCATGGTCAATTCCGGCTCCTCGGCGAACCTGCTCATGGTGGCCGCCCTCTTTTACCGGGAAAACAAGGCCGAGCGGCTGGCGGCCGGAGACGAGGTCATTGTGCCCGCGGTTTCCTGGAGCACCACCTATTTTCCCCTGCATCAGTACGGCTTGAAACTGAAGTTTGTGGATATCGACCCGGAAACGCTCAACTATGACCTTGTCCAGCTTGCCGACGCCGTCAGCGAGCGGACTAGGCTGGTCATGGCCGTGAACCTCCTGGGGAATCCCAACGATTTTGCCGCGATTCAGGCGATTTTGGCGGGCAAGGACGTTATCCTCATCGAGGACAACTGCGAGTCCATGGGTGCGGCCTTTGCTGGGAAGATGGCCGGAACCTTCGGGATCATGGGCAGTTTCAGCTCGTTTTTCAGCCACCACATCTCCACCATGGAGGGGGGGATGATCCTCACCGACGACGAGGAGCTGGCCCACATCCTGCTCAGCCTCCGGGCCCACGGCTGGACCAGGAATCTGCCCAAGGTGAACCGCGTCTGCGGGGTGAAGGGGGATAATCCATTCGAGGAGTCCTTCCGTTTCGTGCTGCCCGGCTATAACGTGCGTCCTCTGGAGCTCAGCGGCGCCTTGGGGCTGACCCAGATCAGGAAACTTTCCGATTTTGTGAAAGTCCGCCGCGAGAACGCTGCGAAATTTCTGCGTCTCATGGGATTATTTCCGCAGTTCCAGGTCCAGCGCGAGATCGGGGCAAGCAGTTGGTTCGGCTTTAGTCTGGTGGTGCGGGAGGCGGCTCCGTTTTCCCGGGAAGATGTGGTTCAAACCCTGGACAGCCACGGGATTGAGTGCCGTCCCATCGTGGCGGGTAATTTTGCCCGTTGCGAGGCGGTCCGCTGGCTCGATGCCACAAACCACGGCGATCTAGCCCAGGCGGACCGGATCGACCGCAACGGTCTTTTCATCGGCAATCACCATTATCCATTGGATGAACAGTTTGTGCTTTTAGGCGAGGCGCTCAGAAAATTGCCCTGCTGACAGGCATCTGATCTTCTTGCCCCAAGATCCCAGCGTTCTCATTATGAAAAAAATCTGGTCGTTTCCCTCGCACACGTCCATGCCGGACACAAAGCCCCCGGTGCTTTTTCTGCCCGGCTGGGGATTTTCCGGGCAGGTCCTTGACCTGTCCGGCCGACGGTACGACTGGGCAAGACCGTCTGATCCGCTGGACCCGGCCACCGCCCAGGCGGAGATTCTCGCTTTTTGCGCCCAACACCATCTTGAAACCGTCCAGTTGGTCGGCTGGTCCATGGGCGCCTTCCTGGCTGTTGATTGCGCCTGCGCCTTCCCCGAAAAGGTCGCGTGCCTCACCCTGGTGGGCATGCGCGCTTCCTGGCCGTCTTCGGAAATCGCGGCCATCCGCCTGGGGCTTGCGGCAGATCCTGCGGCATTCATGCGGGATTTTTACCGCAAAAGCCTGCTGGGCTATAAGAAGGAATTCCTCCGTTTTGCGGTCGAACAGCAGGAGGCGTTGCTGGAATCCCTCGATGTGCAGGTGCTTGGCCGGGGTCTCGACTATTTGAGCCAATGGCGTTTGCCCGCGCAACTCCCGCCCTGCCGGATATCCTGCTGGCACGGGCGGCGGGATATCATCGCGCCGGTGGCGGAAGTGGCCCGGATTCCCGGAGTCCGCACCTTCATCATCGAACATGGCGGCCACGCCCTTTTTCTTGACCGGGAGTTTGCCCCAGGTGAGTGAGACCGCAAAACAAAGAATCCGGCAGCGGTTTTCCCGCGCCGCCGGAACCTATGACGCCCATGCCGAGGTGCA
>PHAW01000045.1 GCA_002841785.1 Deltaproteobacteria bacterium HGW-Deltaproteobacteria-3
TACACCAAGCAGCCTGACCCCCAACGATCTGCCTTGGATCATCGAGCACCGCGAAGACCGCTGCACCCTGTGCGGCAAGTGCGCCGCGGTATGCCCGGTGGGCACCCTGAAGCTGGCCTACATGCGCAAGCGCATGCCCCATCTGGTGCTTTCCGCCACGGAGCGGGGCAGCTCGTACAAAACCTTTGTCGGCATCCGCCAGTCCACCGAGGTGAGCAAGCGCTGTATCGGCTGCGGCACCTGCGCCATGGTCTGCCCCAACGAGGCCATCCATCCGGTCCCCAACAACGATCGCGACCGCTTCCGCTTCGTCAACAGCCAGCAGGGCGAACCGGCCAAACGCGGCGGCCGCCGCAACGTGCCGGGCGCGAGCCTGCTTGACCGCATCATCTTCGACCGGATATCCATGCTCACCGATCCGGCTCTCGACGCAGGCCGCCATGAGTTTTCCTGCAATACCCTGTTGGGCCGGGTGCTGCCGCCGGAGGAATACGTCCGCCGCAATCTGGCCGGCGAATGGATTCCGCCGGTCCGGGAAATCTTCCCCTTTGTCATCGGCTCCATGTCCTTTGGCGCACTCTCGCCCAATATGTGGCTGGGGTTGCTGCAGGGCGTGGCCTATTGCAACGAGGTCCTGGGCATTCCCGTGGTCATGGCCACCGGCGAGGGCGGTTGCCCCCCCTGGGTTCTGCGCAGCCCGTTTCTGAAATACATCATCCTCCAGATCGCGTCCGGCTATTTCGGCTGGGACGAGATCATCCGGGCCATTCCCGAGATGCAGTGCGATCCGGCGGCCATTGAGATCAAGTACGGCCAGGGCGCCAAGCCCGGCGACGGCGGCCTCCTGATGTGGTTCAAGGTCAGTAAGCTCATCGCCCGGTTGCGCGGGGTGCCCGAGGGCGTGGATCTGCCCTCCCCGCCCGTGCACCAGACCCTCTACTCCATTGAGGAATCGGTGATGAAGATGATCCAGACCATGTCCATGGCCTGGAATTTCAGGGTTCCGGTTTATCCGAAGATCTCCGGCTCCACCTCGGCCAAATCGGTCCTGAACAACCTGGTGCGCAACCCCTATGCCGGGGCGCTGATGATCGACGGCATCGACGGCGGCACGGGTGCTGCCTACAACATCAGCATGGATGCCACCGGCCACCCCATCGCCGCCAATGTCCGCGAGTGCTATCTCGACCTCTGCGCCCAGGGCAAGCAGAACGAAATCCCCATCTTTGCCGCGGGCGGCGTGGGCAAGAACGGCAACGTCACCCAGAACGGCATGGCCCTGATCATGCTGGGCGCCTCCGGCGTCCACATGGGCAAGTTCATCATGCAATCAGCCGCCGGGTGCCTGGGCAACGAATCGAACCGTTGCAACGTCTGCAACATCGGCCTGTGCCCCAAGGGCATCACCAGCCAGAATCCAAAGCTCTATCGCCGTCTCGATCCGGATCAGGTCGCCCAGCGCGTGGTGGAGACTTTCATGTCCATCCGCACCGAGATGAAGAAGATCATGGCGCCCCTGGGCCGCTCGCAGAGCCTTCCCATCGGCATGTCCGACGCCCTGGGCATCGATGACAAGGATGTGGCCGAACGTTTAAATATCAGATACGTATGTTAGTCGTCGCCTAAAAATAAAGCTGAGTTGAGCAGCTTGCCTGCTCAAACGAAACTTATGCCCTTTGGGTATAACTATAAAATATTGAGATGCCGTGAACGGCATAAGGCGCCGTAACGAAAAAACCTCCGTAGCATCGCCGTTTATGCGGCTATTAACAACGATGGTTATTTCGTTACGCCCCCTACAGAAGGAGTACGCTGTGAGCAAAGCAATTGTCGTAAAAGGGCTTGATGCCAATGGCCAGCGGATCAGCTCCAAGAACTTCGAAGAACTGGTCCAGAAGGCCTTTGCCAAATCCACCCGGCTCAAATTGGAAACCTACGGCCAGCACAATGTGGGCGGCCGGTTGAAAAACGGTGGCAAGAAGGTGGAGATCGAAGTCAGCGGTCCCTGCGGCCAGCGCTTGGGCTGCATGGGCATGCCCGGCACCACCATCGTCTGCGACGGGCCTGCCTCCGATGACGTGGGCTACCTCAACATCGGCGCGGAGATCACCGTCAAGGGCGATGCCACCAACGGGGTCTGCAACGCCATGGCCGAAGGCAAGGTCTATATCGGCGGCTCCATCGGCGCCCGGGGACTTACCATGACCAAATGGAACCCCGAACACCAGCGCCCGGAGCTGTGGGTGCTGGGCTCGGCGGGCGACACCTTTGCCGAGTTCAACTGCGGCGGCATAGGGGTGATCTGCGGCATCGAAGCCAAGAACCCCAAGAACGTCCTGGGCTACCGCCCCTGCGTCGGCATGGTCGGCGGCTGGCTCTACTACCGGGGCAAAAACGACGGCTCCTATGACAAAAAGAGCGTCATGGCCGTGCTGCCCAACGACAAGCAGTGGGCATGGCTCATGGAGCGGATGCCCGTGTATCTCAAAAAGATCGGTCGCACCCGGCTGCTCAAGAAGCTCTCCGTCCGCAAGGAATGGATGATGCTGATCTCCATCCCGCCCCAGGACCGGGCTCTGATGTTCTCCGGCCCCATGCCCATGGCCGAGTTCAAGCAAAAGATCTGGAACCCCGGCTTTGGCGGCGGCGACCCCATCCGCGATCTGGCTCCCGGCCTTGACCGCAGCCCCATCGGCATGATCGAGACCGGCGATCTGCGGCGGCGCCAACCATTCTGGGCCAACCGCGACAAGGCAGCACCCTGCGCCTATTACTGCCCGGTCCACATCCCCACCATCGACCGGTTGCGGCTGATCCGCGAGGGCAAGGGTGATGAAGCCTACAAGATGCTGCTCGACTACACCCCCCTGCCAGCCTCGGTCTGCGGCTATGTCTGCCCGAACCTCTGCATGCAGAACTGTTCCCGGCAACTGGTGGACGAAAAAATCGACGTGCAGATGCTGGGCCGCGCAGCCCGCGACGCCAAGGCTCCCAAGCCCGCAAAATCACTGGGCAAGAAGGTCGCCATCATCGGCGGCGGTCCGGCCGGGATGAACGCGGCCTGGCAATTGGCCAAGGCTGGGGTCGAGGCGCATATCTTCGAGCGCGACCAGCAACTCGGCGGCAAGCTCGGCCAGGTCATTCCCTGGGAGCGGCTGCCCAAGGCCATCTGGGACGCGGAGATCCAGCGATTCCTCTCCATGCCCAATATCAAGGCCACCTTCGGCGTGAACATGACCAAGGAGAAGTTCGCCGAGCTGAAGAAAAAATACGACCATGTCATTGTGGCCGTGGGCACCCACCAGCCGCGCACCATTCCCTTCCCCGGCCATGAACGGGTTGTTCCGGCCCTGGACTTCCTGAAGAGCGCAAAAAGCGCCAAGCCGCTCAAGGTCGGCAAGCAGGTGGTAATCATCGGCGCGGGCAACGTGGGCTGCGATGTAGCCTGCGAAGCGTACCGGTTGGGAGCTAAAGAGGTCACCCTGGTGGATATCCAGAAGCCCTTGGCATTCGGCAAGGAAAAGGCGGCGGCTGAAGCGCTGGGCGCCACCTTCAAATGGCCGGTGCAGACCAAGGAAGTCACCGCCGAGGGGCTCATCGACGCGGCTGGCCAGCTCATCCCGGCCCAGACCGTGATCATCTCCATCGGCGATGTCCCGGCCCTGAAATTCCTCCCCGATACTGTTGAGGTCATCACCGTGGGCGGCGCTGGCTGGATCAAGTGCAACGGAGCAGGCCTTACCAGCGACCCGAAAATCTCGGCCATCGGCGATGTGGAGCGCCCCGGCTTGGCCACCAATGCCCTGGGCGCTGGCAAGAAGACCGCGGAGGCCATTGTGGCCGGGTTCAAGGGAGAGGAGTGGAAGGATTTCGGCCAGCAGCTCATCCCCCACAGCAGCCTGACCGCAGCCCATTACAACCCGGAGCCGTGCCCCGGCTCCTCCGAGGCGGCGGAGGCGGAACGCTGCATGAGCTGCGGCACCTGCCGCGACTGCCACCTCTGCGAGACCATCTGCCCGACCCAGGCCATTTCCAGACAGAATCTGGAGGGCAAAGAGTACCGCTATGTCTCGGATCCGGACAAATGCATCGCCTGCGGTTTCTGCAGCGATACCTGTCCCTGCGGCATCTGGGTGATGCGGCCCTTCTGAGCCTTTTTTTATCCTGATCCCGCAAGCGTCCAAAAAACGGGGGCAGCCTATCCCGGCTGCCCCCGTTTTTTTCTCCGACAGCCGGCAAATACCTGCCACAGCTCTCTCTCAGACAAAGATCCGGCAGAGGTTCTTTGCCATTTCTCCCGCGTAATCCCGCACGTAACAGCCGCCAGCAGGGGTACACCACAAAAAAAAGAGGAACGGCCCTCGCCGTCCCTCTTTTTTTAATATCCCCATGCGAAGAACCGTATCGATCTGCCCTAGCCCTCTTCGTACACCTCGGTGACGGTCAATTTTTCGCTGGACCGTGCGTTTTTTCGATGAAATTCGTACATGGCCATGGCCACATTCCGCGCATCGACGGTTGTTTTTTCGATTGCGGCAGTCCGCCAGAGTTCTGCTCCCCCGACCTTGAATTTTACCACAAACTTGCGCATCCCCCTCTCCTTTTGCCTGAAAACTCATGGGCAGTTCCCCCAGAACTCCCCCCGGTTGATACAACCAACCTTATGCAAGGGTATCGCATTATTTGCCCATCCAGGTCAATACCTAAAAAATACGAGTTCCTGCCTCACTGTTTCCTGCAAGTCCTCCCTCCCTTTCCTGCCGCGTTCTCCACAAAAAACAGCTACAAATATGTGCAAAACAAACATGCATTTTACATATTTGTGCCACAGCACAACCGGGCAACGCACCCACAATCCTGCGAAAAAATGCGCATATTCCATGAGAAAACAGCCAGCACCCCGATGGCACGATTATCGCAAACCGTTTCGTGGATCATCACACCATATCAACCCGAAACACCAAGGAGGCACCATGCGCCATCGTTTTTTCGCCAGACTCTGCACCACCATTGGTCTTGGGCTCCTCCCCAGCCTTGCCCTGGCCGGCGACAGCCAAAGCGTCGACAGCGGCACCACGGCCTGGATGCTGATCTCCACGGGATTGGTGCTTCTGATGATCCCCGGCCTGGCCATGTTTTACGGCGGTCTGGTTCGCACCAAAAATGTCCTGGGCACCATGATGCACAGCTTCGTCTCCATGGCGGTGATCGGCGTGCTCTGGGTGGTCTGCGGCTACAGCCTCACCTTCGGCAAGGGGATCCTCGGCGGGGTCATCGGCTGGAACCCGGATTACCCGAGTATGTCCTCGCCATGTTCCAAGGCAAATTCGCCATCATCACCCCGGCCCTGATCAGCGGCGCCATTGCCGAACGGGTTTATTTCCGGGGCTACATCCTCTTCATCGTTCTCTGGTTTCTGTTCGTCTACAGCCCCCTGTGCCACTGGATCTGGGCCCCGGACGGCTGGCTGTTCAACGCCGGCGCGGGTGGGGTCATCGACCTGGCCGGCGGCCTGGTGATCCACGTTTCCGCCGGTGTCAGCGCCCTGGTCGCCGCCCTGTTCCTCGGCCCGCGGCAAGGGTATCCCAAAACCGCCATGCATCCGAACAATCTGGTCATGACCATGATGGGCGCGGGACTTCTCTGGGTCGGCTGGTACGGTTTCAATGCCGGCTCCACCGTGCAGAGCGGCCTGGAAACCGCCAGGGCGCTCACGATGACCCAGATCTCGGCGGCAAGCGGCGCGCTGACCTGGCTGATCATCGAGGCCATCACCTTTAAAAAGGCCACCTCCCTGGGTTTTGTCTCCGGCATCCTCGCCGGTCTGGTGGTGATCACCCCGGCCGCCGGGGTGGTCCAACCCATTGGCGCCCTCACCCTCGGCGCCGCCTCATCGCTGCTCTGCTACTTCGCCCTGCTCATGAAGATCCGACTCGGCTACGACGACTCCCTGGACTGCTTCGGCATCCACGGGGTGGGCAGCGGCCTGGGCGTGCTGCTGCTCTCCTTTTTCATCCGCGACTCCTGGATGGCAAAGGCCTCCGCCGCGGCCGGACACCCCTGGACCGCCTTCGACCAGTTGCAGGTGCAGCTTCTCGGCATGGGAGCAACCATCGCCCTGGCCGTTGCCGCCACGCTCCTGATCTGTGTGGTGGTGGAAAAAACCGTGGGCTTCAGGATCGATCCGCAGGGCGAGCTTGAAGGGCTGGACAAATCCCTCCATGGCGAATCCGGTTACGGGATGGCTGATCGCTGAGCGGCACTGTCCATAGTTTATACAAAAAGGCCGGAGCCCTGTTGGGGGTCCGGCCTTTTTGTGTTGGGATTCCCCCAGAAATTCCTGGGAATACAAAAATAGCCTTTCTCCTTTGCGCTCTTTCTTCTTTTGCGTGCCCAAAAGAAGAAACAAGAAAAAGGCACCCCAGCCAGTCCTGGCCCTGCGGGCTTCCCTTACTTCTCGCCGAGGGCGGGACGCGGAAAAACTCGGGCTTTACCCTCAAACAGTCGGAGTCTCCGCCACTGCGTGGCTCCGCTTACCTCCCGCGTCTTTTCCGCCCCCGTCTGCGAGGCGCGGCAGGACAAATGGGGAGGGGGAAAATTCCCATTGGCACGCAGCCGAGCACCGGAGAGGCTGCCGAAAAGGGGATTTGCACTGTTTGAGCGCAGCGAGTTTGCAAAGCCCCGGCAGCATCGAGGAGGTTCGTTTCTTTGGGCAAGCAAAGAAATGAACAATCTAATTTCATGCTGCATTCCCCCCTAATTTGCGAACAAACCTTTTTACCCGGGACAGCCTCAGTCCAGTGATGATACAATGCCCCAGACATCACTCCATATCCATCTCTTCCCCTGGGGCATCTTCTCCATGCTGTCAATACAGAAACCTCCTTGCCGCAAATCAAAAAGTCACACCCACTTTTTCTCCTTAGCCATCCCCCTACTTCTCCTCGCCTTCTGCCTGCCTCCCCAAACAGCCACCGCCGGCCTAACCATCCGCCAAGGCTATTTCTGGGACACCGACCGCCAGGAGACCTTCATCCCCCACGGCTTCGCCTATCAGGTATGGAACCCGCCGGTTTTCGCCACCCAGACCTTGGCGGAAGTTGACTACGACCTGGAGGGTATGCAACAGGCCCATGCCAACTCCCTGCGGGTTGAGCTGGTTTGGGAAAGCGTGGAACCGCAGGAAGGGGTCTTTCTCTGGGACCAAGCCGATCATCTGGTTAAAAAGGCCGAACAGCTCGGCCTCAAGCTCTTCATCCTCATCGGCTACCAGTACCCCCCCTCCTGGTTCGCCACCCATTATCCCCAGGCCATGGCCCGCACCGCAAACGGCCCAAGCCCCCTGCTGAACTACAGCCACCCCCAGGCCAAAGAATCCTTTGCCCGCTTCATCGGTGCGGTCTGCGACAGGTATAAGGCAAGCCCTGCCATCGGCGGCTGGATTCTCGGCAACGAATTCGCCTTCTACGACCTCTGGGAAAATGCCGCGATCAAGAACCAGGTGGGCTACGACGAACAGGTCAGCCTGCCATCCTACCGGGCCTTCCTGGCCCAAACCTACGGGGGAAATATCGGGAGGCTGAACGCCGCCTGGGGAACCACCTTCCAAAGTTTTGCCGAGGTGCCCATGGCCCGTGCCTACCCGGAAAACCGCGCCGACCACGAGGCCATCCGCAACTCCGGCTACCACGACCTCATCCAGTGGCGCAAACGCACCATCGGTGACTTTGTCGCCGCAGGCGCCAAGGCGGCGAAAACCGCCGCGCCCGACCAGTTGATCTCCTATTCCATGGTGGGCGGCATCTTCAACGGCCTGGACCCCAACTACACCGCCGAAGACCCGGGAACCATCTCCGAACGCTGCCGGGCTGCTGGCGCGCCCCTGGATTTCATGTCCCTCAACCTCTACTCCTGGGCCCTGGCCGGGCACGAGCTGCGCTCTCTGGATTTCGGCATCGCCAAGTTCCGCGACCTCCTCGACATCCCGGTGCTGATCACGGAAACCGGTCACAGCTCCACGGAAACCTTATTCCCCGGCGCGGCGGCCCGCCAGACCGAGGCCATTGTCAGCTCCACCTGGGAAGCCATGCTCTCCGGGGCCATGGGCGTACATCTCTTCCACTGGAGCGACCGCAACAACTTCCTCGCCACGCCGTATCCGAGGGAAGCGGGCTTCGGGGTGGTGGACCAGGAACGGCAGCCCAAACCCAAGGTATACGAGGCAGTGCGGTCCATGTTCCGGCAGATGGAGGAGCTGCCCCTGACCCGCTTCCTTGCCGGCTCACAAACCCTGGCGCCGGACATCCTGATCTACTGGCCCAAGGACATCGACCTGGGCTGGAACCGGGCCAATGAGGAGATCGCCTCCCTCTGGGGCGGACTCCGCCGCCTGGGGTTTCTACCGAAACTCATCAGCAGCCCCCTTGCCGACCTGGGTAAGGCAGAGCTGGAGACCGGAGCCAAAAGCCTGCTCCTGCCGAGAAATTTCCAGATGCAACCGGATGATCTTGGCGCCCTGACCACGGTGCTCGACCGGGGCATGCATATCCACGCCAATCTCGACCTGCCCGGCCAGTTCGACGCCAACCACCGGGAAAACCCCGGCTGGGACGCGGCCATGGGGAAGGTCTTCGGGATTGACGTGAGCCAGGCCAGGCCTGCCTGGGATAGCGGGATACGGCCGGGGGCAGATTGGAGCGCCGGGTACGCCCCTCTGCTCCTCAACCCCGCGCCAGGAAGCATCCTCGGGCAGACCCAACCAACGACAATCCGGGCTTGGAAATACTGGATTGGGGTGCGCCCAGCCTCGGGCGGCACACCCCAAGCTTGGAGCGAAAACGAATCCGGCTTGCGCCTGAGCGCGGCCATGGTCACCAAGGAGCATCCCGCAGCGCGCACCGCACTCAACACCTTCGGCCTGGGCGACTTCATAGCCCCGGCCATCCTGCTGAACAGCCCGCAGGGCGCGCCCACCTTTGCCTGGGATACCCGCACCACTTGGCTGACCGCGATCTACAATAATTTTTTCGGTATGCAGCCCCGGATCGAACTGACGGGGCCTGGAAGCGTCTATGTCCTCGCCGACCTGCGCCGGACCCCGGACGGCTGGCTCCTGGCCCTGATGAATGAGCATACGGAACCGGCCCTGGTGAGCGTTCGAGCGGAGTGGCTTCTCGAGGAAGGGGCGGTGGTGAAAGATCTGCTTTCCGGCGATGCCGGACAGGGGCTAAACAGGCTGATTCTAACAGGAGACGGCTACCGGCTGTTCCACATCACTCAGGCACGGCAGGGCCAGAATGAAGATCCGCCGCGGACGGAAGAGGGATCGCACCAGAAAAGCCAGGACTTATAATCCTCTTAGCCGAAGAAGCGCACCACTTGGCTCTCGCCAGTGCGCGAACCGTAAACCACGATTGCCGGAGGCAGCCGCACCCCTTTGAGAACGCGGTTGCCTCCGGCACACCATAAAAACAGGGCGTCATGGCTGAATCGCCCGACGCCCCGATGTCCCAACCAGAGGTGTTCCTCCCGACTATTTCTTAGCGTTGCTTTGCTGTTTTTCGCTGTACCAGACTTCATTCTCCACCGGCAGGGAGAGGATGGTTGACCACTCGCTCCAGGACCCGGGGTAGACTTTTATGTCCTTGAAGCCGAGCAGGTTTTTCAGCACGATGTAGGCATGGGCGGTGCGGTCTCCGCTGTGACAGTACTGATAGATGACCTTGTCCGGGGTGACTCCGGCCTCGGCAAAAATCTTCCCGATCTCCTCCGCGGACTTGAAGGTATGATCTTCCGTGTTGTTCGCCAGGGTGCCGGTGACGTTCACCGCGCCGGGAATATGGCCGCCGCGAATGGAGCGGATCTCCTTCGCGTTGTATTCGTCCGCGGGGCGGACATCAAGCAGGACGATCTTTGGATTTTTTTCCGCCACGGTGTCCCGATAGACATCAGACCAGGTGATCACATTCGGATTCATCTTCACCACCGTGTACCGGGCGGGCTTGATAGTGCCATGCCCGTCAACCAGCGGGTAGCCGAGTTTTTTCCATTTAACGAGACCGCCGTTGAGCAGCTTGAGCTTGCTGGTGTCATGACCATAGTGTTCCATGACAACAAGCAACCTGCTGGCAAAAATGCTGTATTTGTCGTCGTAGGCCACCACCGTGGTGTCGTTGGTGATGCCGAGGCGGGCCATGAGGTTTTCAAACTGGTCCTTGGTCGGGTAAAGGGTCGGCGGAATGGCATAAACATTGCCGAGATCGAGGTAGCGGTTGACCACCGCCACGTTGGGCAGATGCTTATTGCCGGGCAAATGATCGCCGGCGATGGCCTCGGCCTTGGACGGAACCTCCACCACCCGGATATTGGGGTCGTTGATATGCTGTTTCACCCAATCTGCCTCGACAATGTCGATGGCCGCGGCCGGACCGGCAAACACCACCAGGACGAGGAGCACCCCCAGTAAAGCACGCATGATTTTCATCTGTTTTCTCCCTTGCTTTTGATTTTTTTGCTCTTTCCGTGTCTCGACTCATCTGGGGCAACAACGGCGCCCCCTGAAGCCAGGACCGAAAACATCCCTGTTCGACAAAATTAATTTCCTGTCGACCAATGACAAAGCAAGGGTTGTGCCACGGAAATTTGCGTGTAATTTCAGCAAAACAGGCGAAAACAACTCATTCAAACTGAAACGATCGTTCAATTTGAACGAAAGCCGGGAGAGCGCGGTGGCTTGTTGTCGAGGCGGAAAAAAGGGCGCATCGGAACGGAAGGTGGCGACTGAGCCTGGTCGCAGACTCCACGATCAGTGGCGCCGGCACATGGGTATCGCGGGCATGGCCCGCTCAACGGACTTGCGACCGAGAGCCTCCTTTCCGGGAAGCTGGACAACACCGGTCATCCGCGTCACCCAAGGCCATACTTCTTGATCTTGCGCCAAAGCGAGGCCGGACTGATCCCGAGCATCTCCGCGGTTCTGCCTCGGTGACCGCCGGTATTCCGCAGGGTTTTGGCAATCAGCTCTTTTTCCATCTCCGCCACGGAGAACAGCCGTGCCTCCCCGCCGTCATAGCTGCCCCTATCCACGTCCAGTGGCGGCAGATGCTCCGGCAGCAGTTCGGGGGCATCGGAAACGATGACCGCCCGCTCCAGAACATTCTGCAACTCCCGCACATTGCCGGGCCAGGAGTGACCGCGCAGACGCGCCAAGGACTCCTTGGAAATGGTCTTCGCTTCCTTGCCGTACTTGGCGCCGTATCTGGCCAGAAAATAATGGGCCAGCAGCGGGATATCCTCCTGATGCTGGCGCAGGGGCGGAATGTCAACGGTAACCACGTTGAGACGGTACAAAAGATCCCGGCGGAAATGGCCGACCTTCACCTCCTCGGCCAGGGAGGTGTTGCTCGCGGCGACCACCCGCACATCGACCCGGCACGGCTCGCGCCCGCCGACCTTAAAAAAGGTTCCCTCCTGCAGCACCCGCAGCAGCTTCACCTGAAACCCCGGGGAAGTAGCATTGATCTCGTCAAGAAAAAGGGTGCCCTTGTCCACCGCCTCAAAAAGACCCGGACGGTCCTGCTCGGCGCCGGTAAAGGCTCCCTGCACATGACCGAACAATTCGGACTCAAGCAGCGTCTCCGGCAGGGCGCCGCAGTTGATGGGCAGAAAATTCCGCTGCCGCCGAGAACTCCAGTCATGGATCAGCCGGGCGACCAGCTCCTTGCCGGTGCCTGTTTCACCCTGAATGAGGACGGTGGCGTCAAACGGCGCGATTCGGGCAATGAAGTCCTTGAGTTCCTCCATCTGCCTGCTGGTGCCGATCAACTCCTCGCCCCGGCATCCCGCGACCTGACGGCGCAGCCTCCGGTTTTCCCGCAGGAGCCGGACGTGTTCCACGGCCCGCGCCACGATGAGCAGCAGCGCGTCCGGTTCAAACGGTTTCTGAATATAGTCGTAAGCGCCTTTTCTGATCGCCTCTACCGCAGATTCGATGGTGCCGTAACCGGTGATCAGGATGACCATGCAGTCGGGATTGGCCGCTTTCGCCTTTCCCAGAATCTCAATCCCATCAAAATGGGGCATCATCAGATCGGTGATCACGATATCGACAGCCTGGCCGGCGAGAATATTGGCCGCCTCCCGGCTGTCGCCGCAAAATTGCGGGGCAAACCCCTCACCGGCCAAGGTCTCGCCCAGAAGTTGCCGCATGCGTAGATCGTCGTCAACAACCAGGATAGACGGCTGCTGCCCCTGTTCCGCTTTCTTGCCTGAAGGCCCGCCGCTCATGATGTCTTCTCAGTGAAGGCTGGCAGAAAAACGATGAAGGTGGCCCCGCCGCCCGGAGTGGATGCCACCTCCATGCTGCCGCCATAATCATCAACGATGCCGGCGCAGATGGAAAGCCCGAGTCCGGTGCCCTCGCCGATGGGTTTGGTGGTATAAAACGGGTCGAAAATCCGGGTGCGGATATCCTCGGCAATGCCCGGGCCGTTGTCCTCCACCTCCATGACCACCCGCTGCCCATCATGGCGGGTGCTGATCACGATGCGGCCCTGGCGGCCGATGGCCTGCAGTGCGTTCAGAAGCAGATTGAGCACGATTTGCTCCAACTCCACCGGATCCGCCATGATGGGCGGCAGCGGCTGTTGTTCGCTGACCAGTTCGATCTTTCTTTTGACCAGTTCGGTGTTAAGAATCGGCAGGGCCTTATCAATGACAGTGTTCAGGTTGCAGGCCCCCAGCGCCCGGCGGCTGTGGGCGGAATGCCTGGCAAAGCTCAGCAGTGCCTGAATAATGGTGCTGCTCTTTTTCGCCTGCTCCGCTATGATGGCAAGTCTCTCCTTCTGGGCGGCGGAAAGATCCTTGTCCTTGAGAAGCAGCCGGGCATACCCAAGAATACTGCCCAGCGGCGTGTTTAATTCATGGGCCACCCCAGCCGAGAGCTGGCCGATGGCCGCCAGTTTCTCGGTGCGATGCAAGAGTTCCTGCCTCCTTTTCTCCTGGGTAATATCCCGGAAGGTTACCACCTTGCCGATACTCTGATTTTCGGCATCAAGCAGATGGCCGACGTTGGCGGAAAGCAACAATTCACTGGCGCCTCCTCTGGCCGGATAGGAGATTTCCACCCCCTGCAAGTTTCCCTCTCCACCGGCAAGAGGCGCGGAGACCGGGAAAAGAGCGGCCAGGGGCTGACCGAGCAGTTCAGCGTCGCCGCAGCCGGTGATCGCGGCGGCGGCCCGGTTGCAGACGACCACCCGGTCTTCGGGATCAAGAACCAGCAGCCCTTCCGAGAGGCTTTCGATGACCGTGGCCAGTTTCGCTTTTTCGGTGAGGTAGTATTCCCGTTGCTCCTTTTCCGCGGCTTCCGCCTTTTTCTTTTCGGTAATGTCCAGGGAGACCTCGATCACCTTGCTGACCTCGTCATCCGCGCTCCTGGCATAGGGGGTGGTCACCACCTGGAAATACTTGTCCTTTTTCTTCACCTCCCGGACCACAACGGGCTGGCCGGTGGCAAAGGTTTCCACCGCCGGACAATCCATCCCCGGCACCTCTTTATTGCAATATATCTCATAGCAGTAACGGCCGGCGACATCGGTCAGACTGGGGTCCACCAGCAATTCCCGCTGCATTTCGTTGCAGCGCTGGATAGTGAACTCCCGGTCGATAATGGAGATGCCGACCCCGGTGGCATCAAAGATGGCCTGCAGCTCATCCTTGGCCTGGCGCAGCTCGCTGATGTTTTCGTTGAGAAATTCAAAAACCTGGGCAAAGGAATCGGCGATGATACCGATGGGGTCAAGGTCGATCAGTGCCCGGTCATCCAGTTCCTCGGGCCGCAGGGGCTGGGTGCCCATCACCCCCAGCAACTGGTTGGTTTTCTCCCTGATGTAGCGGATGTATTGCTGATTAGCATTCTCAAGGGCGGTGCAGCGGTCCGCCTGCCGATCAGCGCTATGTGCCTTGTCCGGCTTGCTCATACCTTTCTGCCCACAACAATTTCGTAATAGGTCTTCACCTTGCGGACCTCCACCTCATAGCCCATCTTCCGGGCGGATTCAGGCACGGTTCTCGTGGTGTCGCGGTGATCGGTACGGATCACCAGGCACGCCCGGCCGCTGCGGAGCTCATCCTTACGAACATTGATCTCCTTGAGCACCACCAGCAGACAGGCGGGGCACATCTGACCGAGAATGTTCAGTTCAATGATTTTTGCCTCTTCTTCCATCCCCATGACCGTCACCTGAAAAAAATTATGGGAAGTAGGCGGGCGCCAACCCAGGCACCTACAACCATGCCACCGACAAAAAGCATCGCCTGATAGGAAAGAAGCGGTAGGCCGCCGAGCACATACTTGACATTGCAGCCGCCAGCCAGCCTTGCTCCCAAGGCCACCAGCAGACCGCCACCAAAAGCCGCCAGCCCCTGCCGGGTCGGCGGCAGGCCATAGACGCGGAACTCCCGCAGATACAGAGCGGTCAGGAACGAACCGGCAATGATCCCCACCAGCAGAGGCATTTCACTGAAAAAAACAAGGTCGATACGGGGGCCTGCGCCTCCCGTGAGCATGGTGTCGCCGCTTTGCACCACCAGTGACGAAGTCTGAAAATATTCCAACTGCGCCACATGTCCGGGCACCAGCAGCGCTTCGATAAAGGCACCGATCTTGGCATAGGCGGTGGAAATCCCGATGGGCCATCCTGAGGCAAGACAAGCGGCCAGATTGAGCCCGGCCAGAACAATGGCGGCCCGCCAGGGCTGGAGATATGCATCGGCTGCGGCGGAAACCACCATTTTCCCCTGCCGCTGCCAGAGCAAGAACAGAGGGATGCTGGCGCAAACGATCAGCCAGCCGGCAAGAGGCCAGGTCTGGCCGAGGGACACTTCCCTGCTGAACAGCGACAGATGCTCCACCCTGCGGATAAACGGATGGATCTCGGCATAGAGCATGCTTCCTCCGACAATGCCCAGAAAAGAAATGGCATTGGCCAGGTTACCACCGCCCATTTTATAGAGAGTGCTCACTATGCACCCGCCAGCCAACACCATGCCGATCCCGAACACCAGTCCGCCGACCAGGCCGGGCAACGAGGCGCGACCAAAGGTGGGCGAGGACTCAAGGGGCAGCCCCCAGACGAGTCTGGCCAGAAGAAAGAGGAACATGGTCAACACCACCGCCAGAAGGAGAGGCCGCAACAGGCTGAAATCCCGGAAGAGGAAAACATCGCGCAGGATTCCGGCCAAGCAGAAATCACTGCGGTAGAGCACACTCCCCAAGGCAAGTCCGATACAAAAATGCGCAAATGCAAGAAGATGGGAGTCAAACAGCAGCATGTTTCACGGACCTCCGGCAGACCATGACGGTTGAATTCTCCTTGTCCGGATGAACCGGCTCAGGACAGGCGGTTCCGGTAATCCTCATAGCCGAAGGAACGCACCACCTCGCTTTTCCCGGTGCGCGAGTCGCAGACCACGATGCTGGGCAGCCGCACCCCGTTGAAGGTGGTGGTCTTGACCATCGTGTAATGGGCCATGTCGCCGAAGACCAGCCGCTGCCCGATCCGCAACGGCTCGGGGAAGGAATAGTCGCCGATCACGTCCCCGGCCAGACAGGAGAGCCCGCCCAGCCGGTAGATGTGGGCAAACTCGCCGGGCTCGCCAGCGCCGAAGAGCACCGGCCGGTAGGGCATCTCCAGAACATCGGGCATGTGGGCCGTGGCCGAGGTGTCGAGGATGGCGGTGCGCTTCTCGTTTTCCACGATATCCAGCACCCGGGTCACCAGCACCCCGATGTTGAGGCCGATGGCCTCGCCCGGCTCCAGATAGACCTGCACCCCGTATTTTTCCTGAATCCTGCTGATGGTGGCGCAGAGGCGGTCGAGGTCGTAGCCCTCCCGGGTGATGTGGTGGCCGCCGCCGAAATTGACCCATTGCATCCCATGGAGAAACTCGCCGAACTTCTCCTCAAAGGCGGCAACCGTGTGCGCCAGGGCATCGGCGTCCTGCTCGCAGAGGGCGTGGAAATGCAGCCCCTCGATGCCGTCCAGCAGCTCGGGCTTGAACTGGTCGCGCACCACGCCGAGGCGGGAGAAGCGGCCGCAGGGGTTGTAGAGATCCACCTCCACCTCGGAATACTGCGGGTTGACCCGGATGCCGCAGGAAACCTTCTTGCCTGCCCCAGCAACTTGGTCCTTGAAATGCTGCCACTGACGGAAGGAATTGAAGACCAGATGGTCGGCGCAACAGAGGATTTCAGCAAATTCCTCATCTGAGTAGGCCGGGGCATAAACATGCACCTCCTTGCCGAACTCCTCACGGGCCAGCCGCGCCTCGGAGAGGGAACTGGCCGAAGCGCCGTGCAGCACCTCGCGGATCTGGGCAAAGAGGCTGAACATGGCAAAGCCCTTGAGGGCCAGGAGGATCCTGCAGCCGGTGCGCTGCTGGACTTGGCCAAGGATCCCTAAGTTGCGGGCCAGACTGGCCCGGTCGCAGACGTAGCTGGGGGTGGGCACTTGGCTCAGGTCACAGCCGATATTGATTACCTTGTGGCTCATTGTTCTCTTCCGGAATTATAGCGTAACCGCCCTGCCGACGGGCAGCTCATGCAGGGCCGCCTCAAATTCGGCTGCCGCAGCCTCGCCCTCCGCCGGAGCCCAGGGGGCGAAATCCTCCTCGGGCAGCACCGCATACGGACCGGGCTTGACCTCCACCAGCAGGGTGCCCACCTCTTCGAAACCGCTCCCGGCCAGGCAGAAAAAAAGCTCCCACTTCGGAGACATTCGATGGCGATGGGGCCGGATATAGGTTCCGGGCTCCATATCCACCACCAGCCGCTGCACCGGATCATCCGGGCTCGCATGCAGACAATGGTGCACCCTCCGCCTGGGGATCTTTTGGGCCTCAACCCGCAGCCCGGCATGGAGGGAGGAGTCGATGCTCTTCAGCAAGGATTCCCGCACGGCAGCCTAGGCCAGCACCTTTTCCACCCACGGCAGGCCGTGGATATTGAGCTTCTCCATGAAGGGGTCGGGATCCAGCTCCTCCATGTTGAAAACCCCTGCGCCCCGCCACGTGCCGGTGAGCATCATCATCGCCCCGATCATGGCCGGCACCCCGGTGGTGTAGGAGATGGCCTGGGAGCCCACCTCGCGGTAGCACTCCTCGTGGTCGCAGACATTATAGATGAACATCTTCTTGGGCTTGCCATCCTTGA
>PHAW01000273.1 GCA_002841785.1 Deltaproteobacteria bacterium HGW-Deltaproteobacteria-3
ATGCCTCCTTCGTCTAAGGCATTATACACAACCAAGTGGGAGTGATAAATCTACCCGCCTAAAGGCGGGGGCTTAAACCTTATTTGAGACTAGTTATCCTGCTTCACCTGCGTTAAAAACCGCACTGTCGGTGAACTCAAACGCCCTACAACCCCTCCGGCGTAAAGGTCACCACCTGATCAATATTGTCCGCACCACCAAAGAGCATAACCAGCCGCTCCACTCCCAAAGCGATGCCAGCGGCAGAAGGCATGGTTTCAAGACCATCAAGAAACGGCTCCGGCATGGGGCCAGGGTCGCGGCCCTGCATCCGGATACTCTCCTGCTCCGCCACAAACCTGGTCCGCTGCTCCACGGGATCAACCAGCTCGGAAAATCCATTGGCCAACTCCAGCCCAGCCACATACAGTTCGAAGCGCTCGGCCACCGTTGAATCGCTCGGTGAGAGTCGGGCCAAGGCACCCAGCGCCGCAGGGTAATCGCAGAGAAAGGTGGGGGTTATCATGCCCAGATGCGGCTCCACATACTCCACCAATATCTCATCGAATCGGTCCTGGGCCAACGCCTCCTCTACCGGGCAAGGCGCATAGCGCTGGAAAGCCTCGGCCACGGTGATTCGCTCCCATGCCGGTCCAAGATCAACCCTGCGCCCCTGCCATTCCAGCACCCCATCCTTGCCCATGGCCACGGCCAGATGGCGCAGCAACGCCTCGCAATCCGCCATCAAGTCGCGGTAATCGCTTTTGGCCGCGTACCACTCCAACATGGTAAACTCGGGCAGGTGACGGTCGCCGCGCTCCCCTTTGCGGAAACATTTGCAGATTTGGAAAATCTTGGGAATGCCTGCGGCCAGCAGCCGCTTCATGCACAGCTCCGGCGAGGTTTGCAAAAACCAACCCTCGCTGGTAATGGGCACGATATGGGCTTCCGGCGCTGGGGCAGGGATACGGATGGGGGTTTCGACCTCGAGATAGCCTCGGTCGATGAAGAAGGTGCGCAGGGCTTGAATGAGAACGGCCCGCAATCGCAGGCCGTGGATGGGAATCATAGGGAAACGTTCAGCAGCACCGCATCTGCTTTGTCATCGGCCAGCTCATGTGCAACAGCACACTTCGCCGGTCTCTTCCGCGCATCTGCGACACTGCTGGACGTTTCCCTTTCAGTGATAAATTCACGAGGTTTCGTTCCTGCTGAGTGGTTACAGCTTACTCTTTTACTCTGGTCACGTACACCCCGGTGCGGGTGTCGATCTGCAGCTTGTCCCCCTCTTCGATAAAAGGCGGCACCTGGACCACATACCCGGTTTCCAGGGTCACGGGCTTGGAGTCGCTGCCGCTGGTATCGCCCTTGACCCACGGGTCGGACTGGGTGACCTTGAGGTTGACGAAGTTGGGCAGGGTGACGCCGATGGGGCGGCCATTGTACTGCAGCACCTCCACATCCATGTTGTCGACGAGAAAGTTGATGGCATCGCCCAACTGTTCCTTGGAGATCTCCAGTTGCTCAAAGGAGACGTTGTCCATGAAGATGTACTCTTCCCCCTGGCAGTAAAGATACTGCATGGTCCGCTCCTCAAGGGCGGCCTTTTCCAATTTGTCGTTGGAGCGGAAGGTCTTTTCAAAGGAATTGCCGGTGATCATGTTCCGCAAACGGGCGCGGTACAGGGCCTGGCCCTTGCCGGGCTTGGAAAAGGAAAAATCCGTCATGACATACGGTTCGCCGTCGATCTGAACCTTCAAGCCTTTGCGAAAATCAGAAGCGGAATACATACGTGCTATCTCCCTGTGGCAATCACAGTTACATAAGCCACCGGCAAAGCCGGTGGCTTATTGGGTGAGCGCCTCAGCAGTGCTAACGGCGAAGGCGCCGATAAAACCGAGAGCCGCCCAAGGCGGCCATACTTTTCGCCTCCCCCTTTACAAAAGGGGGACTGAGCAACCGTGTTTCAAGTCAAGCGAACTTAGGACTCCACGGCTCATTGTTTTTCAACATAGAATTCATGATGGTTAACAACTTTCTC
>PHAW01000274.1 GCA_002841785.1 Deltaproteobacteria bacterium HGW-Deltaproteobacteria-3
GTCGGTGGGATCGGGATAATTTTCCGTGCTGTCGGTCATTTCGTGGATGGTTTTTTCAGCCTCCTGCAAAAGATCCTGGCTCATGGTCTCCAGCTTCTGGCGAAAATACTCAAGTTGTTCTCTGTTCACAGTCTTACTCCCTTGGTATATCTTGGGCAAGCGTTATCCCTTCCGTTGATAGCTTCCGCTTTTGCCCCCGATTTTCCTTTCCAGTCTGATGTTGTTAATGATCATGCCTTTGTCCACGGCCTTACACATATCATAAATGGTCAGGGCGGCAACCGAGACGGCGGTGAGAGCTTCCATCTCGACCCCGGTTCTGCCGGTTATGCCCACGGTAGCAGTAATTCCTATGGTGTGTGTTCTGTCGTCCAGGTCAAAATCGACCGTCACCTTGTTGATGGCCAGAGGGTGGGCCAGGGGAATCAGGGCGTCGACCTTTTTGGCGGCCATGATTCCGGCGATCCGGGCAACCCCGAGCACGTCGCCTTTGGCGATATTTCCATCCCGCACCAACTGAAACGCCTGCGCCGAAAGGGCGATGGCGCCGGAGGCGGTAGCTTCCCGCACGGTTTCGCTTTTGCCGCCCACGTCCACCATGCGGGCGTTTCCGGATTCGTCAAAATGGGTCAGTTGATTATCCGTTATGGGCTGGTCGCTCATTGTCGTTGTCTCGCGAGCAAGAATCAAGGTTTTTCGTTGGAAAATGTGTGGAGGAACTTTTTGAAAAATCCCTCTTCTTCCTTGTTGGCGCCCCTTTCCTTCTGCAGGACGTCAAACTCCATGAGCAGTTCCTTCTCGCGCGCGGACAATTTTTTGGGGATGACAACCTTGATTTCGACGATCATGTTGCCGGGATTCCCGCCCCTGAGGGAGGGGACGCCTTCGCCTTTCAGGGTGAAGATCTGTTCCGGCTGGCGCCCAGCGCTGCCTGCGCCATGGTCAGGGGGAAGAGGCAGTGGATCTCACTGCCCTCCCGCTGGAAAAACTCATGGGGTTCCACGTGCATGATCACATACAGATCGCCCGGCGGACCGCCCTTGCGGCCGCCTTCGCCTTCGCCCCGCAACCGCATGCGGGCGCCGGTGTCGATCCCGGCCGGGATCTTCAGCGACACCTTTTTCGTTTTTCTGACAAGTCCCTCGCCCTGACAATCATTGCACGGGTCGGTAATGATGGTGCCTTCGCCGTGGCATTTCGGGCAGGTGGTCTGTACCCGGAAAAAGCCCTGGGCATGGACGACCTGGCCATGGCCCTTGCAGGTGGTGCAGGTCGAGGCTTTGTGCCCGGGGCGCAAGCCGGTGCCGTCGCAGGTCCAGCAGGTTTCCCGTTTGGTGATTTCGATCTCTTTTTCCGCGCCATGCACCGCATCCATGAAACTGATGCCCAGGTCATAGCGCAGGTCGTTTCCGGCAACGGGACCCTGGCGCCTTTGCCCGGAACGGCCACCGAACATGTCGCCGAAGTCGCCGAGAATTTCGTAGGCCTCGGCGGCTGATTTGAATTGATCTTCAGCCGCCTTGTCGTCCGGGTTTTTGTCCGGATGGTACTTCATGGCCAGTTTGCGGTACGCTTTTTTTATTTCCTCCGCCGTCGCATCCGGGGCGACGCCGAGTCTTTTGTAAAAATCTGTTTCCATGGGCTATAAGAACGCCTGTTCCTTTGGATCATCACCCTTCTGCGCGACCGGTCTGGGAGTCTCCTCCAGGGCTGGAGAATCCTCCTTGGCGGTGGTGAAATTCTTGATGGTGTCAAAGCTCACCAGGCCGGCGGCAATCTCGCGCAAGGTGGCGACAATCTCCTTGTTTTTGCATTTTACAAGAAAAGGAGCGTTCTTGCGGTGCTGTTTGACCCGCTCAACGGCAAGATGGATCAGGGAAAAACGATTTTCATTGCCTATCTGGCTCAGGCAGTCTTCGACGGTGATACGTGCCATGGTGCAACTCCTCCTGTGGGAAATCTCCCGTTGGGTATCGCGGTAGTATAAACTTCAAAAGTATAATCCATCCCGGTTTTTTGGCAATCATTTTTTCTCCTGGCACCTATTCCTTCCGGAAAGTAAAGGGGTTTTTGCGGGTTGTTTCCCTTATGGATATGGGGGAATCGGGGAAAGATCGGCACGGAACCGGGGGGGGGATCCTGCGGAGATGGCATGAAAAATGCTTATAAACCAGGCGAGATTGAAGAAAAAAGGTGAAGCGGAAGGGAAATCAGAAAAAAATTCCTTGTTATGCCCGGGATCCGGCTTTTCCAGGGGAACAAGCGGGAAAAAAATTCCCATACCGGGTGGTGAAAATTCTGTCATTTTATTGACAATGCGACTGTGTTTGTGATGTGAGACTACAGGGGGAGAGAAGATGCGGAAAATCATGGCGGGGCTGTTGCTCCTCAGTTGTTGCGGGTGTGCCGGCGGGATGTACAGCGAGCTGGTCGAGGTTGAAATGCGGTTTGCCTCGCCGATGTTCGGCGGGAGCGAGCGAGTGCCCGTTGTCTACCCCGGCGGACCCGGTGTTTCCGGCGATTCCATGGTTCAGGCCTTTGGCCCTTCCTGGCGGAGCATGGAAAATGACTATCCTGGCTACAATTTTAATCCCTGAGCGGGGGAGGCGAAAATGATGCGTATACGATTGGTTGCGGTTTTGCTGGCCTTAACCGGTGCGGCCACTGCCGTGCTGGCCGATGACGGCCGTTCTTCGGACACCGCCGGGAATGGGGGCGTGTTTCAGGAACGGCAGAAACCCTCCCCGGCATATCGTCCCTACTTCTATAATTATCCCCACGCCATACCGCCAGATTACGTGTTCCGCACCGCCCGGGTTTTCTCGCCGCGGAATATGTCCCAAACCGGTTTGCCGGCTTTTGGACAGGCCGGAGGGGGGACGACGGACGGCGCGGGCCAGGGTGCCGCCCTGCATGCCAGGATCAGCCAGATGGGGAAGGCTCTCATCGCCAATGCCAGCGAGGTGGTGGCCGACGAGTATGTGGTGGCGTCTGGGCGAGCAGTTGCTCTCCACCCTGCAACAGGAAGGACTGGAGGTGATTGAGGTACGGAAAACCCCGGGCCTGATGGTGAGTCCGTATCACGGAGAGTATGCCTTGTCCCGGAGCATGGATGAGATAAGCCTGGTGCAGGGAGCCCAGGCCGTGGTGGTGGGAACCTATGCGGTGGCCGGGCAGGAAATCTTTGTCAACGCCCGGCTGTTGCGCAACGACGACAACCGGGTTCTTTCCTCCGCCAGTTTGGTTTTGCCCATTGACGCGCTGACCGCCAATCTCCTCGCCAATGAAAGCATGCCCGCTTCCACCCGCACTGCGAAGGTCGAGATCCGGGAGTTTCCGGAAAAGGGCCAGGCGGTCTCCAAGCCTCCGGCAAAAAAACCGGCGAAAAAGGTTGCGAAGCGTTCTGTAAAGCCTCCCGTGGAGAAGGATTGCCCATGAAAAAAACAAGCATGATGATTCGTGGCTTCGGGTTCGCGTTGTTTCTGGGCAGCGTGCTGCTCCTGAGCGGGTGCGCGCCCCGGGCGAACACCGGCGGCACCGCCTCGGTGGTCACCCCTGATTTTTTCGGGGTGGGGGAGGAGCTGGCCCTGCAGTTGACTTCCGGCATGCGCGGCGCCGGGGGCGGACAGCGGTTGATCTTGACCACGGTGGTTGATCTCGACAATCTCTATACCACCACCCGTTTCGGCCGGACCCTGACCGAGGCGTTGTCCACCAGTCTGTTCCGCCACGGGTTCGGCGTGGTGGAGATTCGCAAGTCCGCGGAATTATTCATTCGGGACAACCGGGGCGAACTGATGCTCACCCGGGATGCCAAGCTTCTGGCCAAGCAACAGCAAGCCGCGGCCATTCTCACCGGCACCTATTCGCTGACCCCGACCACGGTCATCCTCAACCTCAGGCTGCTCGACGCCGGTTCCCAGCAGGTGCTTTCCGTGATTTGCTTGCGGCAGGAGGCGGCACTTTCGGCGATGCGCAGCTTTCCGCGCGCGAACGCTGAGGAGGAAGGTATGCGTAAGGGGATAGCGGTTGTTTTTCTCGGTCTTTTTCTTGCCGGGTGTGCGTCGGGTCAGAAAAACTGGGCCAACCAGCCGGTGGAGGTCAAGAAGAACTCGCCGGTGGTCTTTATCCATCCGGATGCGAACACCTATCAGGAAGCCACCGTGGGCGTTCTTCCCTTTCAGGTGCCCGCCAATATGACGCGGGAACAGGGGGAGGGGGTGGCCATGCTCTTTAAGGATGTGCTGCTGGGCAAGCAGGCTTTTCCCCGGGTGCTCCGCCTTGAGGAGCCGTACCTGGATATCGAGGAAGCCTTGGCCCTTGGCCGAAAGGCAAAGGTCGATCTGGTTCTGGCCGGCAGGGTCAACTATGCCCTGGAAGGCAGCCAGTTCGGCGGCGGGCGGGTTGAGGTGGCCACCCGTCTGCTCAATGTGCACACCGGCAATACCGTCTGGTACATCGAGCAGTCCATGGATCAGGCCATGGCCTATCCGAAAAGCAGCACGTTGTCCCGTTTTGCCGCCGCCTTCAATCCTCCGGAGATCAAGCCCTCCCAGGCCGGCCCGGTGGTGCCCAATATGCTGGCCCAGGTGGCTTTTGATATGGCCGAGGTCATGGCCGGGGCCAGGTCGGTCAGTCGCTGACAGATGAATGGTGTGTCGGGGCAAAGGGCGCCCCCATTTGCTGCCGGTTTAAGCCTTCCAGTCGAGCACTGCCGTTATGGGGTAATGATCCGAGGGGAAGAGGTTGCCCTGGCGGGAACGGTCGATCTGCGCAGCAAGGACCCGGAAATGGCCGGAGACCAGAATCCAGTCAATGGCTGCCATTTCCTCCTGCAGCCCGTAGGCATGAAAGGTGGCATCATCCTCCCCGTTTGGTTGGATTCGCCGTAAGGCGTCGATCAGCGTTCCATCGCCGGTCAGGAGGCGGTATGCGTTTGAATCCTTGTCGGCATTGAAATCGCCGGTCACGATGAGCGCGGTATCCTGGCGGATCCGGTCGAGCCATTGGCGCAGGGCCCGGGCATCCCCCTCGATGGCCGTTGGTTCGTAATCGAAATGGGTGTTGACGCAGGTAAGCACCAACCCGGTCAACCGGCAGGAGAGCCTGGCCCAGCTCACCGTTCGTGGATAGTTGCTTTGCCAACTCATGCTGCCGGGGATCTCCGGGGTCTCACTCAGCCAGAAGCATCCCGTATCGAGCAGCCGGAAGGCGGAGCGGCGAAAGAGCAGGGGCGCCATCTCCAGCGCCGTGCCTCCGGGGCCGCCCCGATGGACGCCGAAGAAATGGTAGTCCGGCAGGTTGGTGCGGACAAACTCGGCCTGCTCGGTGTCCAGGCACTCCTGGAGGCCGAGCAAATCGGGACCGAAGGCGCGGATCCTTTCGAGGGCAAAGGACTTGCGGTGCTCCCAGTGGTTCTCACCGTCGTCGGCCAGGCCGACACGGATGTTGAAGCTCATCACCTTGATCATGGCCGGGCTCTCCCGCGGTAAGCGATCACAGGGCACCACATTTTGCGGCGATCGGTCCGGCTCACGTACCTGATGTACGCATCGCCATCCCGCTTGCCGCAAACTGCGGCACCCTGTGACCGCTTGTGTTATGGACTACCCCGTGATCGGTGGTTCCTGGGGTCAGGCTTATGGCTGCTTGGCCCGTTCCAGGGTTCCTCGTATGCCCGAAAACTGCTCCGGCCTGCCCATATTGGGGAAAAACCCCTGATCCACGCAGTCCCGATAACACCATTCCGGAGTAGTCTCGGTCCGGTACGTCCAGAAGAACCAGCCGGCGTATTTCTCGAAGGTCAGCACTTGGGCCGAGGCGTAGCCGCGATAGGCCGCCGACATCTGAAAGAGATCCATTTCCTCCAGGGCATGATTGAACGGCCCCTCCGCCCAA
>PHAW01000275.1 GCA_002841785.1 Deltaproteobacteria bacterium HGW-Deltaproteobacteria-3
CCAGAATGAGCGGCTGGCCGCGCTGGGGCAGACCGTGGCCGAGATCAACCATGAAATAAAAAATCCCCTGATCATGATTGGCGGGTTTGCCCGGCAGCTCTTGAAAAAAGCAACCGAGGAGAAAGACCGGGCCAAATTGACCATCATCGTGGATGAGGTCACCCGCCTGGAACACCTGCTTGCCGGGCTGAAAGAGCTGTACCGGCCACCGCAGCTCAATCTTGCCGGCGTTTCCCTGAACGAGCTTCTGGCCGAAATTGTCGCCCTGGCGCATTCCTATTCGGGCGGCAAAGGGGTTGATATCCGGCTGGCATCCTCAACCGATGTCGTGGTCGAGGTGGACAGGGAGAAGATGAAGCAGGTGCTGGTGAATCTTGTGAAGAACGCGATTGAAGCGACCCCCCCCGGAGGGGAGATCGTGGTCAGCACCAGGGTGCAGGAGGATCTGGTGGAGGTTGAAGTGACGGACACCGGGGAGGGGATCCCCGAGGAGCTCAAAAAAAGGATATTCCTGCCTTTTTTCACAACAAAAGAGCAGGGGACCGGCCTGGGCCTCTGCATCTCCAAAAGGATTATCGAAGATCACCCCGGCTGCTCATTTCAGTTGGACAGCAAGGAAGGCAAGGGTACCGTCGCCACCATCGGCTTCCGCCGCGGCAAGGGGTGACGTGCCTCAGGCCGGCAGGCCCTTGAGGATCAATTCCCGCTCGCGCTGCCGGATGTAGCGGGTCAATTCATCTTCTTCCTTCCGTTTGCTCCGGAAGGCAACGCCGTAACAGACAATACCCATCTGCCGGTCATGGTAGGTTCGGACAACGTCTCCCTGGGATATTTTTTTCTGCTGCCACCCCGTGAGGATATTTTCTTCTTCTCCGGCTGGAATCGAAAGGGCTATGTCCTGGATGGTGTTTCGCGGCAAACTCATCGGTTTTTTTGAAAAAAAGAGCATGCCCGTGGCGCTGATATTTTTCAAGGTCAGGCCGGTGTGCAGCGTGTTGTCGCTGCGGAAGGAGACATGGCAGCCGTGCGGGACATCGACCCGGTAACGGGCCCGGCGCTGCAGGCGGAATATCTCCTGCGGGCGGGAAGATTGCAGGGTGTCCAGGGATTCGGACAGGATTCGTACGTCAAAATGGTTGGTGAGCCGTGCCTTGTCCTTGAAAATAATGCGGATCTTTGGGCAGGGGGACCAATCCCGCGGTTTGTCGATGAGCAACCCCTGGTCGTTGGCTCCGAGCAGGATGGCGGGCCCGGACTGGTATCCTTTGCCGGCAAGAAAGATCGGGAGATGTTCCGTCACCAGCCATGCGAGAGTCCGTTCGATACGTTCGCTTGAGGCGGATGATTCATAACCAGCGCCGATGTCCAGCCAGCCGGGAACGGGGGGTGTTTTTTTCATGGTGAACGTGTCATCCCTTGAACGAATTGATTTTCAAGAGATTGTACGACGAATGGCTCGACCAGGCAATACGGGGTACTCTGTATTTTTCCCTTCACGATGGGAACGCGGAACACCCTTCGGTTCACCCCGGGAAACAATCAGATGTTCTGGCCTGCGCCACGCTCGGAGTAGGCAACCACCTTGTTGCGGCCTGCCTTCTTGGCCCGGTAAAGGGCTTGGTCGGCAAAGGCCAGCAGTTCTTCCGGTTTTTTCGGGGAGTGGGCCCGGTTCGAGGCCAGGCCGATGCTGATGGTGACCCGCATGGCAACGTCCTTGTCCTGATGGGTATATGACTCAGCCCTGGCGCGGATACGTTCGGCAATGCGCATGGCGCCTTCCAGATCCGTGTTGGGCAGGAGGACGGCGAACTCCTCTCCCCCATAGCGCGTCACGGTGTCGGTGGCGCGGGCCTCGTGGAGAATCTGTTCCGCCGTGCCCTTCAGGACCAGATCGCCAAAGGGGTGGCCGCAGGTGTCGTTGACCTCCTTGAAAAGGTCGAGGTCGAGCATCATGCAGGACAGTTCCGTCCGGTGGCGTTGGGCCAGGAGAAACTCATGGCGA
>PHAW01000276.1 GCA_002841785.1 Deltaproteobacteria bacterium HGW-Deltaproteobacteria-3
GGCGGATGAGGAATCCGAACATGTGCGCCGCTGCCTGGACAGCCAGAGCAATGTCCGCCGGGCCTGGCGGGTATCGGCCTATACCGATCCCAACGATATCCTTTCCGTGGCGGATCACACCAATTGCACCGCCATCCATCCCGGCTACGGCTTTTTCTCCGAAGACTTCCGTTTTGCCCGGCGGGTCACGATCCGCAACCGGCCCTTGACCTTCATCGGCCCGAAATGGGAGGTGGTCAAGGATCTCGGCGACAAGATCAACACCAAGCGGGTTGCCAACCGGTTGGGCATCCCCACCATTCCCGGCACCGACGGCCCCATCTATAATGAGATGGAGGCCGAGGACATCGCCCTCCACCTGCTTGAAATCCAGGACAGCCGGACGATCAAGACTCCCTCCATTCTGGTCAAGGCCGCCGCAGGCGGCGGCGGCATGGGCATCGAAGAGGTCTACCAGATCGAGCATTTCCGGCGCATCTACCGTCAGGTTCAGAACTATGCCAAGCGGCAGTTCGGGGACGGCGGGGTGCTCATCGAGCAGCGGATCCGCGACTTCAACCATCTCGAGGTGCAGTTGGTCTGCAGCCGGCACGGCGAGCGGGTGCATTTCGGCACCAGAAACTGCACCATCCAGAGCACCGGCCGCCAGAAGCGGCTGGAGGCCGCGCCCGGATTCGACAACTCCTGTTTCACCTACGATTTTAACGGTCAAGAGGTTTTGGACAAGGTCGTTGAGTATTCGCTTAAGCTTGCCGCCCATGTGCGCTACGATAATGTCGGCACCTGGGAGTGGATTGTCACCCGGGACGGCCAGCCCTATCTCCTTGAGGTCAACACCCGCATCCAGGTGGAAAACGATGTCTCCGCCCGGGTCAGTTACCGGCTTTGCTCCCTGGATCGGGACGATCTCCAAGTTCTCCTACCCGCAACACGATTGGTCCGCGGTTTACAGCCATGTGCCCACCGACCGATCCTACGCGATCCCCAGCGAGTATGACCCCAATCTGGCCTTGGCCTTGGTTTGGGGCGACACCATGGAGGAAGCCAAGGACCGGGGGCGGAGATTTCTGGCTGAGGTGGCCATCGAAGGCAGCAACGCCGCAGGAGGCCAGATTATGACCAACCTCCCTTATCTTCAGGAAAACATAGCCCGACTGCTCACTTTTTGATGAGTTACAGGTAATCACTTTATGGAAGATTTACGAAAGCGGCTGCTCAAGATAGAAGAACGCATCAACTATCTGAGCCAGATCAAGGACGGCGTCGAGTGGGGGAATCTCTCCGAAAAAATCGTCATCCTGCGGGACAAGTTCTACGAGTATACCGAGGACCAGTTGTCCGAGGAAATTAGAGCCCTGGAGGAGTCCATCTCCTTTTTGGAGGGGCGCTGCGAAGAAACCCTGACCTCCATGGACCGGGTGCGCATTGTCCGCAATACCCACCGGTTTTCCCTGAAGGATATCCTTGAGAATGTCTACGAGGATTACACCGAGCTCGGCGGCGCCGAGGAGGTCAGCATCGATCCCTCCATGGTTGCGGCCAGGGCGAGCATCATGCGGCGGGTGAAAAACAAAACCGTCATGCAGCAGGTCATGGTCATCGGCCACGAGAAGGGGCATGGCGAGGAATACCGCAACGGCGGCTGCAGCAAGCCCTGGGGCAACGAAAAAGCCTTGCGC
This sequence comes from Deltaproteobacteria bacterium HGW-Deltaproteobacteria-3, assembly GCA_002841785.1. Taxonomy (GTDB): domain Bacteria; phylum Desulfobacterota; class Desulfobulbia; order Desulfobulbales; family Desulfurivibrionaceae; genus Thiovibrio. Next base: position 1,680 of record PHAW01000276.1, read on the forward strand.
TACATGAAGGTTGCCGAAACCGAAGGCATTCCCATCCATTTTTATATCTTCACCCCCGGGTCCTTTCCGGTGGAGGATTATCCCGGCGCCGGCCAGCAGATCGCGCGCAATCTTTACGCCATGGCCAAGTTGCGGGTGCCGATGATTTCCGTCACCTCGGAAGGCGGTTCCGGCGGGGCCGAGGCCGTGGGCATGGCCGATGTGCGGCTGATGTTTTCCCACGGCTACTACTCGGTTATCTCCCCGGAGGGCGCGGCCGCCATCGAGGGCAAGATCCGCGAGGGCGAGAAGATGCCCAAGGAGCTGGTGGAGGCCTGCGCCGAGAATCTGCATATCACGGCGGCGGAAAACCTCAAGCTCGGGACCATCGATCGGATTGTCCATGAGCCGCCCCTGGGGGCAAAGCGGGACGATTTCGGTTTTTTCCGGCAGCTCAAGAGCGAGATCATCCGGGCCACCGACGAAGTGGTGCTGAAAACCAAGAGCCTCCGGGCTTTTCGCGCCTATGAATTGACGATGAAGAAGAAGACGGAAGGGCAGGTCGGGGAAGAACCGCATATCGAGATTTCCTGGGATCTCAACGAGGACGAGGTCAAGCGGCTGCTCAGTTACCGTTCGAAAAAATACCGGGCCATGTCCTGCGCGGCCTATTCCGAAGAGAGCTCAGCCTGCTCCGTTTTTTGCCGGAAGGCAAAAAAAAGTATTGCCAAACTGTATTACAGCTTCCGCTATGATCTGCTGAAAACCCAGCAGAAACACGTGAAAAAGGTTTTTCAGGATGTCTCCGGCGAGGGTTCCGTGCTGCTCAGGCAGGTTTCCTCCCCGATCACTGCGGCGTACGATTTTATCTCGAAAAAACCCGGCGCGCGTCCGGGCAAGTCGCCTGTCTCCTCAAGCGGGACAGGGGAAGACCCCATCGAGTTCGGAGATGTCTATACCAGCCCGCTGGCCAACGAAGACCGCACCGTAACCTGCCCCAATGCCGAGAAGCAGGGGTGCAAGGACCTCTGGGTGCCCGACCTCTACGGCGAATTCGGCGGGGTCTGCGAAAATTGCGGCCATCATTTCCCCTTGGAATATCAATGGTATCTCAAGCATCTTTTTGATCCGGATTCCATCCGGGAATTCAATGCCGGGGTTTGCGCGGGCAATCCTCTGGCCTATCCCGGCTTTGAAAAGAAATTGCAATCCGCCATCGCCAAAACCGGGCGGAAAAGCGGGATCATCACCTTCGACGCCAGGGTCATGGGCGTTGATCTGGTGGTGGCCATGCTGTACAGCGATTTTAGAAACGGGACGGTGGGCTCCGCCGAGGGCGAAAAATTCGTCCGGGCCTGCGAATCGGCCAAGCTGAAACGGCGGCCCTTGCTCTCCTATGTGCACACCACCGGCGGCATCCGCATCCACGAAGGCACCCTGGGCGTGGTGCAGATGCCCAAGTGCACCATGGCGGTGCGGGAATACATCGATTCCGGC
>PHAW01000277.1 GCA_002841785.1 Deltaproteobacteria bacterium HGW-Deltaproteobacteria-3
TAGAGCGCTTCCGCGGTCTTTTCGTCCATTCCCTGCACATCGAGAAGCGATTGGAAGCCTTCTTCGCTGAATTTAGCATATTTCTGCTCGCTCTTCACATCAATCCGCCAGCCGAGAAGAGCACCGGCCAAGCGCACATTCTGTCCCTGCCTGCCGATGGCCAGGGAAAGCTGGTCATCGGGCACAACCACCAGCAAGGTTTTCTTCTCCTCGTCCACCACCACCAGAGAAACCTGGGCCGGGGACAGGGCATTGGAAACATAACGTGCCGGATCCGGACTCCAGGGCACGATATCGATCTTTTCTCCCTGCAATTCCTGAACCACGTTCTGGACCCGGGACCCCTTCATCCCGACACAGGCGCCAACCGGATCGACATCCGACTCGGAGGAACTCACCGCAATCTTGGCGCGGGCGCCGGGCTCACGGCTTACCCCCATGATCTTCACGATCCCTTCGGCAATCTCCGGGACCTCCATGGCAAACAGTTTGGTGAGGAACTCATCATTGGTCCGGCTCAGGACCAACTGGGGATCCCTGCTGCTCTGACGGACATCGAGAAGCAGGGCGCGGATCCGGTCCCCCTGGCGGTATGACTTGCGGGGCATCTGCTCCTTGGTGGGCAGGATGGCGTCGGTCCGTCCGAGATTGACGATGATATTGCCCCGCTCGAAGCGCTGCACAATGCCGTTGACCACTTCACCCTTGCGCTCCTTGTACATTTCATAAATAACATTGCACTCAGCGTCCTTCATCTTCTGGATGATCACCTGCTTGGCGGACTGCGCTGCGATACGGCCAAGATCAGCGACGCTGTCCATCTTGCTGCCAAGCTCATCGCCGAGCTGCACTTCCGGGTCAAGAACCAAGGCATCGGTCAGGGAAATTTCCGTCTGCTCATCCTCGACCGCAGGAACAACATTGCGGAACTGGAAGAGTTCAACCTCGCCGATCTCATCATTATAACGGGCCTCAAGCTCCCGCCGCTGCCCGAACTTCTTCTTGGCCGCGGACATGACCGCTTCCTCGATGGCGTCAATCAGCAACTGGCGGTCAATTCCCTTGTCTCTACTTATCTGATCAATAATTCGTTTCAAATCTGACAGCATTGCTCTCTCCTGTCTCTCTTTCGGCAATTACGCCCAGGCATCAGCCACCGGAAACGGTGCTCTCGCCATGACCAACACCGGCCATACGGTTTTAAAACTCAATAACCAGACGGGCCTTTTTCATCCGGATAAACGGAATTTCTATTATACCATGGTCGGTACGCAGGGTTACCAACTCTTGGGTCGCGTCTTCAATCAGGCCAAGCCATTGGTTCTGGCCGTCGATGGGCTCCCTGACAACCACCTTGGCCTTTTTTCCCTTGCAGCGCAAAAAATCTCTCTCACTCTTCAAAGGCCGGTCAAGACCGGGCGATGAAACCTCAAGGCTGTATGACTGCTCAATGGGGTCTTCCACCTCGAGAAGATGGGCGACCTCCCGGCTGATCCTGGCGCAGTCGTCAATGCCGACGCCATTTTCATGATCAATGACAAGACGAAGAACCCAACCGGGCGCCTCGCGCCTGAACTGCAGCTCGACCAACTCACAGCCCAAATCCTCGACCACCGGCCCGACAAGCTCCAGCAAACGGCGAACTAAGGGTGATTCTATCGCCTCTTCTTCCATGGCACAGTATACCAATAAAAAAAGCGGGCCTGAGCCCACTTTCAAAAAAATAACCGAATCGGAATGACCGGTTCTTTCAATACGAAAAACACCGCCACGTCAGCGCGGCACCCTTGCCCCAAAAAAGACATTGCGTCTTCCTTCCAGTTGGGGGGCCAGAATCCACGGCACTTAACTGGAGCGGGAAACGGGATTCGAACCCGCGACCTTCAGCTTGGGAAGCTGACACTCTACCACTGAGTTATTCCCGCCGGCCCGAATAAT
>PHAW01000046.1 GCA_002841785.1 Deltaproteobacteria bacterium HGW-Deltaproteobacteria-3
CTGCCCGAGCTGTTTGAGCTTGCTGCCGTTCTTGCCGATGATGATCCCCTTTTGCGAATCCTTTTCCACATAGATGGTGGCGTGGATCGTGATCAGTTGTTTGGCTGTGTTTTCCTTGAAGCTCTCAATCGTCACTGCAGTGGAATAGGGGATTTCCTGGCCGGTCAGCAAGAAGATCTTTTCCCGGATGATCTCGGCGACAATGAACCGTTCCGTGGCATCGGTGGGGATGTCCTCGGGGTAGAGACGCGGCCCGGTGGGAAGCAGGGTGCAGAGCTCCAGGATGACCAGGCCGGTGCCGTCGCTCGCCTTGGCCGACAGGGGCAGGATCGCCTGGAACGGGTAGAGCCCCTGGTAGGTGCCGATGATGGGCAGCAGTTTTTCCTTGTCGATGAGATCCATTTTGTTGAGCAGCAGCAGCACCGGTTTGTCGACGCCCTCAAGGCAGCGGGTCAGGGTGGTGCCCGTGCTTGGCAGGGGCATGGTAACGTCAACCATGAAAACAATGGCATCCACTTCGGCCAGGCTGCCCAAGGCGATTTTCACCATCTCCAGGTTCAAGGGGCTCCTTGCCTTGTGGATGCCCGGCGTGTCCAGCATGACGATCTGGTAATCCGGGCCGTTGACGATGCCTGAGATCCGGTTGCGGGTGGTCTGGGGCTTGGGCGAGACAATGGAGATCTTCTGGCCGAGCAGGCTGTTGAGCAAGGTGGATTTGCCCACGTTGGGAGGCCCGATGAGGGCGACAATGCCTGATTTGACCTGTTCCGGTGAGTTGTTCATGGGGGCTTTTACGCTCGTGTGTGTGGGTTGAAAAACCAATTCATTACATACCAGTATTCGTGATTTTCCGCATCTCCTGTCTTGTGGGCGGTCACGGAAAAAGATGACAACTAGGGGAATAGCTGGTACACATTGGCCAGTTTTCCGTAACCGTTCAGCAGCACCACATCTGCTTCGCAGTCTCGCTTTGCTGCCATCGGCCTGCTCATGTGCCGTAGCACACTTCGCAGTCCTTTTCCGCGCATCTGCGGCAGCAGCGAAGCGGCGCTGCTGAACGGTTACGTTTTTTTCAAACGGTAGCCGACCGCGCAGCCCGAACTTTCCCCCATAAATATCGGACAGAGTTCTCGGCGCGCTTTCTTTCAATACAAGGGCATATTATATGGGCTTGCAGGGCGCAATCATTGAATACATGGAGCAGGGCAGGTTCATCTGTGCCATGGTTCTTGACGAGGACAGCAAGCGGCTGCGTCTGATCAACCAGAACGGCAGGGAGGTGAATCTCCCGCTCTCCCGCCTGCTGCACCAATCCGCGAAACGCCATTCTCTGACGCTCAGCCGGGATGAGCAACTCCGCTTGCTCAAGGAGGCAGACCAGGCCCGGCATGCGATGCTGCCACAGATCGATCTGGCCGGGATCTGGCAATTGGCCAGCGAGGAAGAGGGAGGGAGCTTCAGCCCCGCTTTTCTCGCCGAGCTCTCCTTTGGGGAAGACGCCACGGATAACCATGTTGCCGCCTTCCTCCGTTCCATTTTTGTGGATCGCCTCTATTTCAAATACAAGGAAGGCATGGTCCTGGCCCACAGCCCGGAGGCGGTTGCCGCGTTGCGTCTGAGGCAGGAACGGGAAAAGGAGCAGGAGGCCTTGATGAGCACCGGGGCCATGATGCTCAAGCGTCTGTGGGATGGGGATACCGCAACGGAGTGGCCGGAACGCGACCGATGCCTCGCTCTGCTGGGCGATTACTATGTGTTTGGCAACGAGGCCGAAGAGAGCGAGCTTGCCCGGGATTTGCTGAAAAAAGCAGGCCTCACCGGCCCGCACGATGTCTACCATCTCCTGGTCAGGAGCGGGGTCTGGCAACCCCATGAAAATGTGGCCCTGCTGCGCTATGCAATCCCGGTGGATTTTTCCGGGGAGCTCAGCGCTGCGGCTGCCCAGGCTCCAGAGCCCATTGCCGAAGAGCTTGTCGGCAGGAACCGGCGGGATTTACGGGAGCTGCCCCTGCTCACCATCGATGGCGAATCCACCCGGGATTATGACGATGCCCTGCATGTGGAACGGCGGGGCAGCGATTTTCTGGTGGGCATTCATATCTCCGACGTGGCCCATTATGTGATGCCCGGGACGCCCATTTACGCAGAGGCGGCCCGGAGGATGACCTCGCTCTATTTTCCCGAGACCCAGATTCCCATGCTGCCGCCAGCGCTCTCCGAGGGGGTGTGCAGCCTTGTCGCCGGCAAGGCAAGGGCGGCCATGAGTGTCATGGTGTTGCTGAGCCCCCAGGGAGAGGTGCTGGAGTTTGATCTTGTCCCGAGTCTGGTTCAGGTAAAGCGGCAGTTGAGCTACCCGGAGGCGGAACGGCTGGCGGCAGGCGGCGACTGGGAACTGCAGGCCCTGGCCCGTCTCAGCGAGCAGCTCAAACAGCACCGCATTGAAAAAGGGGCGTTGCTGTTGCCGGTGCCGGATGTGAATATCAGCATTGATCCGGAAGGAAAGGTCTCAGTGGCCCTCTCGCCGGTGGACACCATCTCCCGCAGTCTGGTGGCGGAATTCATGGTGCTGGCCAACACCCTTTCCGCCCAGTTTGTGGCGGACCGCCAGGCCCCCGGCCTGTTCCGGGCCCAGGACGAGCCCCATCAGCGGCTGATCGCGGGCGGGGAGAAGGACCTGTTCTCTGTTTTCCGTCAGCGCAAGCAGTTGAAGCCGGGAGAGCTTCTGGTCTATCCCAAGCCCCACAGCGGGGTCGGCGTCATGCAGTACACCACGGTCACTTCCCCCATCCGGAGATTTCTCGATCTGGTCATGCAACACCAGATCAAAAACATGCTTCTGGGGAGGGGGGCGATGTTTTCAGCCGACGAGCTCGCGGGGGTTGCCGGGGATATCAACACGGTGCTGGCCAGGGTCAGCCAGGTGCGGCGGATGCGGCACCGGTACTGGCTGCTCAGATATCTGGAGCAGAAGGTTGGGGCAAGGGTTGAGGCGCTGTTGGTCAACAAGGGACCCAAGCGGATCAATCTGACCCTGCTTGATTGCCTGTTGGATGCCGATATGCCGCCGAGTCAGTCGTTGAGCGCAAAACCGGGGGATGTCGTTTCAGTGCGGGTGGCCAAGGTCGATGCCCTGGACAATGTGTTGCGGCTGGAGTGGTAGTCAGTCGTAGATGATGCAGGTCCAGCGGGAGAGGATCTCTTCGGTTTCCTCGTCCAGTTGGTCGGCCACTTCGTGGATCTGGTATTCGTGCCCGCATTTTTGGCACCGCATGCGGACTCTCCGGCAGGACCGGGAAATCTCCAGCCTGCCCTTGCATTTCGTGCACTGCATTGTCTTGTTCCTTCCGTATCCTACTGCAGCAGGGTCTGCCGGGTGAAGATCGCTTCCAGCCGGTAGCCTTTCTCGGCCAGCGCCTCGGCTCCGCCTTCCAGCCGGTCCACCACGGTCACCACCAATCCCACCTTGAAGCCAGCCGCCTCCACCCGCTCGATCACGGTGAGCAAGGTGCCGCCCGTGGTGACCACGTCTTCCAGCAGGGCAACGGTGCAGCCCTGTGGCAAGTTGCTCAAGCCTTCGATGTACTGGCCGGTGCCGTGGCCCTTGGATTCCTTGCGCACGATGAAGGCGGGAATCGGGGCCTGCTCCAGATGGCTTACGACAGAAACCGCCGTGACCAGGGGGTCAGCGCCCAGGGTCATGCCGCCCACCGCCTCGATCTTTTCCGGGTTGTTCTTGATGATCTCGAAGATCAGCTTGCCGCAGAGGTACGCGCCTTCCGCGGACAGGGTGGTCTGTTTGCCGTCGATGTAGAAATCCGATTCCCTGCCGGAGGAGAGCGTGAATTTCCCGTGGCGGTACGATTTGGCCAGCAGCAGTTGTTTGAGTTGTTCCCTGTGGTTCACGGAGTATCCTTTCTTGTCTATGGTTCGCGGTGCTTATTTTATCTTGGCAAAATAGGTGGTCAGGTTTGCCTTGGCGCTGATTTTGGGCGCCAGCAATCCGTCCTTCGAGGTCATGGCGATCATCACTCCAGGCCCGTGCCCGGCCAGCACGCAACTGGCATGGACGACAATGCCGATCACCACGCCGCCGGTCTTGTAGATTCGGCCATAGGTGGCGTCCGCATCCAGGATGGCGACGAAATCGCCAAGACGCAAATCCTCAAGACCGTATTCCTTGACAATATCCTGGTCGAACATCTGAATGTCGTAGTCGCCGCTGTGGCTGTGGGAGGCGCCGATGCCGGAACCCATGATCTTGGCGGGTACGGTGTGGGTTACCGGAACCTCCAGCTTGCCGTCTTTGAGTTTTTTTAGCGGCATGGCGGCAAGCAGGGCCGGGTCCAGGTTCAGCACTTTGATCCCCGGAAAATCCGGGAGATTCAGGCCGCAACCGCAGGCCTTGATCTGGATCTTGTCGCCGATGGTGAGGCGTTCCAGCACCTCCGGGGAAAAATCCACCAGCACATGCTCGATGCCGCCATGCTTGCCCGTCACCCGGCCGGTCTCGCCCTTGGCGTCGCCGGAAACCACCTTGGCGAGGTTGCCCACGCAGGAAAACTGGTTCAAGGCCCGGTTGGGGCTGGGCTGCCCCTGGACTTGCGTGAAGTTGCTGATGGAAACCGCAGGCTCCACATGGTCGCCGAATTTCTCCCCGGCCAGATCCCCGATGCGCAGGTTGTAGGTGATGCCGCCCACGCCGGGGTATACGTCCGAATGCCCGTCCGGGTTGATCCGGTAGGGATTGATCCCGCCCTGGGGAGAAGTGATTTCCCCGAGTACCGACTGACAGATCAGTTGTTCAGCGTTGGTCTTGATCATCGCGCGTCTCCTGCGGCTAGACGTTGAAGCGGAAGTTCATGCAGTCGCCGTCCTGCACCACATATTCTTTGCCTTCCAAGCGCAGCAGGCCCTTTTCCCTGACCTTGGCCTCGCCGCCGCAGGCCACGAAATCCGCGTAGGAGATGACCTCGGCCCGGATAAAGCCGCGCTCGAAGTCGGTGTGGATAACCGCGGCGGCCTGCGGGGCCTTGGTGCCGCGCTTGATCGTCCAGGCCCGGGTTTCCTTTTCGCCCACGGTGAAGTAGTTGATCAGCCCCAGCAGCTCGTAGCCGGCCTTGATCAGCCGGTTGAGCCCAGGTTCCTCAAGGCCGAGATCGGCCAGGAAATCCCGGCGCTCGGCCGGATCAAGAGCGCTCAGCTCCTCTTCAATGGCCCCGGAGATCATGACCACGGAGGCGTTTTCCTCCTCCGCCGCCTTGCGGAGCGCATCCACCCACGGGTTGCCGGTGTTGATTTCCGCCTCGCTGACATTGGCCACATAGAGGACGGGTTTGGCGGTGAGCAGGCAGAGTTCCTTCATCAGTTTTTGGCCCGTGTCGTCGAGTTCGATGACCCTGGCCGGTTTGCCGTCGTTGAGCAGGGTGTGCAGTTTTTCCAGAACATTCAGTTGCGCCTTGTAGACCGCATCCCCGGATTTTGCCTGGGAAGCGGTCTTGGTCATGCGCCGGCTCACGGTGTCGAGATCGGAGAGGATCAGTTCGGTGTTGATGACATCGCGGTCGCGCAGGGGATCGATGCTTCCCTCCACATGCACGATGTTCGTATCTTCAAAGCAGCGGACCACATGGGCGATGGCGTCCACCTGGCGGATATGGCCGAGGAACTGGTTGCCCAACCCCTCACCCTTGCTGGCGCCGCTCACCAGGCCGGCGATATCGACGAACTCCATCTGGGCGTTGACCTTGACCTTGGTCTTGGCCATCTCGGCGAGGATGTCGAGCCGGGCGTCCGGAACCGGCACCATGCCCACGTTGGGCTCGATGGTGCAGAACGGGTAATTGGCCGACTCAATGCCCGCCGAGGTGAGGGCGTTGAAGATGGTCGATTTGCCGACATTGGGCAGGCCGACGATGCCACAGCGAAAGCCCATGGGGAAAGTCCTTGTTGTTGCGGTTCAATAATAAGGTGATCAGGAAAATGACCGAAAATTGTGACCAGTATATAATGATTTCTTTGCAATGCGGCAAGGGTTGTTTACAATCCAGGGACTAAATCCCACTCAATCAGGCGCAAATATCATGTCTGTACCCGAAAAAATCACCCGCATCGATTCCCTGTTTGTCGAACTGTTTAAAAAAAAACAATGGGACAAGCGGTTGGCTTTGCATGCAGTATTCCGGAACTGGCCGCAGGTTGTCGGCCAGGAAATCGCAGAGCGGACCGAGCCGCAGGTGATTCGCGGCACGGTGCTCTGGATCGCGGTTTCCGACTCGGTTTGGATGCAGCAGCTCCATTTGCAAAAGCAGACCCTGCTCGAACATATCAATGCCAATGTGCGGGGGGCCGAGAAGATAAGCGATATCCGTTTCCAGATAGATGCGGCCCTTGGCGAGGAAAAGATGGTTGCGGATATCCCCACCCCGGTCGTTGCCCCGAAGCCGATTGATCCGGAGGAGCAGAAGGGCTTTGAGGGATTGCTCGGGAGCATTGGCGACGCGGAATTGCGAACGCGCCTGCTCGCCCTGTGGCGGAAGGCACACCGGTAAGTGTCTTGCGGTGAGTCGTCTGAGGAACACCCGGATCGGGTGTTTTCAGGTCGCGTTTGGCGGGGAATTTTCGATGGAGCAAATGGCAAGGTAGCGTTCGAGATTCTCCCGGTCCGTGCCCTTCAGCGTGAATTGAAGGCCGAATTCTCTGGTCTCCTGATCAATCTCGATAACCTGGCGGACAATGGCTTCCGGGGCGGTGGCTTTTTCCTCAAAATCGCCAAACTTTAAACGAAGGGTCATGCTGAGCGGGCTGAGTTTGTCTCCTTTCTGGATATGCTGGGAAAATTTCCCCACTACCCTTGCCCCTTCGATGGAGATGTTCTTTATTATGCCATGGTTGAGATACTGGCTTGCTTTGCGGGTGAAAGTCGCAACGGAGCGGGGACTTGTTGCATATCGGGGATGCTTCCTCCGTTGAATGATGATAATTGAGGTGGGGAAGCGTACTCCCAGTTCACCGGTGGTTTCAAGCACGGGGGTGGCGTGGAACCCTCGCATGGGCTGGTTCTGCCGTTGATACAGAAGCAGGCACGGGTCTTTGGGGGCTTGGAAAGGGGCATTCTTGGTAAAAAGAAGGAGTGGCCCCGTTTCTTTGGTGAATATTTCGGAAGGTGTGAGTTTTTGAGGGTTCAGCCCCTTTTGGAAGAGGGTTACCGGGATGCGCTGGCCGACAATCCGTATGATTTCTTCTCCAACGACTTTTGGGTCATCGGACCACAGCTCTTGCATGGAAAGCCCCTCGCCGGGCAAGAAAGATATCTGGTTTCGGGCGTAAACTGCGTCGCCCGTATAGTTATAAATGAGCAAGAATATATAGCTATATTTGTAACGCTTGTAAAGCAGGGGTTGCAAATATCTGGGGAAAGAAATGAGAGGTGCGGCTAGAATTGTTTTTCCGTGTCCAGAAGCAGGGTCACCGGCCCGTTGTTTGTCAGGGTCACGTCCATCATGGATTGAAACTTGCCGGTGGCCACGGGGATGTGTTTGGTGCGGATTTCGCGGATGAACCGTTCGTAGAGGCCCGCTGCCTCTGCGGGCGGCGCGGCCGTCGAATAGGATGGGCGCCTTCCCTTGCGGCAGTCGCCGAAGAGGGTGAACTGGGAAACCACCAGCATCTCCCCTTGCATCTCGAGCAGGGAACGATTCATCAGGCCTTGCTCGTCATCAAAGATGCGGAGATTGACAATCTTGTCGGCCAGGAGGACCGCGTCCTGTTCCGAATCATTTTTCCCGACCCCGAGAAGGACAAGAAGCCCCGGTCCGATGGCGCCGCAGATCTGTCCATCGACTCGAACCGAGGCCTGGCTTACCCGTTGGACAACGGCTCGCATGAGCTTTTCTCCTGATCGTCCGGAAGAACCGGGTCGAGATTGCCAAGGGTAAACTGCAGAATAGCTGTTGCCGCAAGGGTTGCCGTCTCGGCGCGCAGAATGCGCGGCCCCAGGGAAACCGGGGTAAAGCCGTTCTTCTGGGCACAGGCAACCTCTGCCTCGCTGAATCCTCCCTCCGGGCCGAGGAGGAACAACACGGACCGGCAATCCTTGCTTTGCCCTGCAAGAAACTCATTCAGCGTTTGTTGGGTTTCGTGTTCCCAGAAGATCAGCCGTGCGTCATAAGGCGGAGGAACGGCCATGAGTTCGGTTAGTTCCCTGGGGGCATGGATTTCCGGCGGTGTGGCGCGGTCGCATTGCTTGCAGGCCTCGAGCACGATGCGTTGCCAGCGATCCATTTGAGTATCTTTGGGCTGTTTGTGGATTCCGTGTTCCGAGTAAAAAGGGGAGATCGCATCAACCCCCAGCTCCGTGGCCTTTTGCAGGATGAAGTCCATTTTCTGCCCTTTGAGCAGGGCCTGGCCCAGGTGCAAACGAGCCTTGGGAGGGAGATCCCGGGTTTGCCCGAGGATGGTTGCGGTGACCCGGTCTTTGAGGATGCGTTCGATGCGGGCCTGGTAGCGGGCGCCGGTCCCGTCAAAAAAAGTAATGGGGTCGCCGGAATTCAGCCTGAGAACTGTCCGGAGATGGTGGGCCTCCGGGCCTGTCAACTGCGCGGTTTCTCCCGTGATATCCGACGGGTGTATGAAAAAACGGCGGAGGCTCATGGGGTTACGGCCGTGAAAAGAGAAGGGCGCTCCATTCCCCTTCGTTGCGGGTTTCCAGATGTTTCAGGCCAAGAGCGGTATAGGTGGCGCGGATATTGTCGGTCTGGGGTCCGGTCAGGATGCCTGCCATGATGAGCTTGCCGTTGAGGGCCAGATGTGCGGCAAGGGAAGCGGCAAGTTCAATGAGCGTGTCATGGATGATGTTGGCGATGACAAGATCGAACTGGTGGGGGATCTCTTCCAAGGCGCGGCCGTTTGCGGTAATGCTTGGCTGCAGCGCATTGCGCAGGATATTTTCCGCCGCCACCACCACGGCCTCCGGGTCGTTGTCGATTGCCAGCACTTCCTGGGCGCCGAAAAGGGCTGCGGCCATGGCCAGGATGCCCGTGCCGGTGCCGACATCGAGAACGGTTTTTGGCGGGGTGTTTGTGTCGTGAAAAAGCGCCTCGACGAATTCAAGGGCCAGCTTGGTGCTGGAGTGGTGTCCTGTGCCAAAGGCCATGCCAGGGTCCATTTCAATCACCTTTTCCCCTGGGTTCGGCTGGTATGATTCCCAGGTTGGCTTGATAACAAGGTGGGCGGTGATCGGCAGAGGCTTGAATCGTTCTTTCCAGGCCTTGTTCCAGTCTTCGTCAGGGATGATTTCTGTTTCGAGCTGGGTTTGTCCCTCGCCAGGGGTGAGGTCGGCGAGTTCCGCAAGGTACTCTCTGATTTTCTTCAGCATTTCTGGGGTTTGGGGGCCATTTTCCAGATAGCCGACAACCTGTTCCTGGGCGGCATTGGCTGTCGCCACCGGGATCTGTTCGACCCCGCCGGTCTGTTGGCAGATAAAATCGGCAATGGGGTCGGAGATGGTCTCGCTGGCGGTGATCGTGATTTTAAGCCACGATCTGGAAGGCGGTTGTGCTGGACTTTGGGCTGGCATCGGAATCCCTGTGGGAAAGGTTGCGGTTGCAAGGAAATACACTGAAAACTCTCTTGAAGTGCGTTACTCTACCGGATGCTGTATCCTCAGGCAAGATCTAGTTGAACCGAAGCATGGATGATGGTTGTGTTTGTTTCTTCGAGGTTGCGGGATGGATGAAAAAAAGATGCGGAAGCTTCTTGAGGAGGTAAGTCGCGGTGCATGTACTGTTGCCGATGCCTTGGCGGAATTGAAGCATTTTCCCTCCGAGATGTTGTCCTGTGCCCACCTCGATCACCATCGGCGGTTGCGAACCGGAGTACCCGAAGTGGTTTATGGGGAGAATAAGACCGCCGGTCAGATTGCCGATATCTTAAAAAAGCTTCTCGGTTTTTCTCCGACGGTCATGGCCACGCGGGTAAGTCAGGAGAAAGGCGAGGCGGTGTGTCTGGAAATTTCAGGGCTTGCTTACCATGGGGAGGCTCGCATGGTGACGGCGAAGATGGAAGATCCGGGGCCGGAAGCACATGGTGGGGAAGGTCTTATTGTGGTGCTCACGGCCGGGACTTCCGATATCCCGGTGGCGGAGGAGGCGTATGTCACCCTGCGTTGCCTGGGGCATGCGGTCGAGAAGTTATATGATGTCGGGGTGGCTGGAATACATCGGCTGCTTTCGCGCCGTGATCTTCTCGACAGGGCGTGCGTATTGATAGTGGTCGCCGGGATGGAAGGCGCTTTGCCCAGCGTGGTCGGTGGCCTGGTGGATAAGCCCATTATCGCCGTGCCTACCAGTGTTGGTTACGGGACAGGGCTGGGCGGCATTGCCGCGCTTCTGGGGATGCTCAATAGTTGCGCTCCGGGGATCGCCGTGGTGAATATTGACAATGGCTTTGGTGCGGCATGCATGGCGGCAAGTATCGGGCGGCAAATCCGCAAACAGAAGGGGATATCTTGATTATTTTTTTCAAGACCAAGCCGAAGATGTCGGTTGTTTCAGGTTTGGGCAAGGGGGTGGATCGGGAGGGGCTTCGCAGAAAAACAACGAGTTACGAAGCGGCTTTTTGTCGGGTCCGTGTTTTTTGAGATTTCCGTAATATTGCTGTTGACAAGGGGGGGAGGTTCGGCTATTTTGGCCCCCGAACGATAACCCGACACCATGACGAGAGGCTGTGCAAAACGTCAGAAAACATCTTGACGGGCTCCGGTGTTTCGGTTA
>PHAW01000278.1 GCA_002841785.1 Deltaproteobacteria bacterium HGW-Deltaproteobacteria-3
TTTTTAATTTTCTGGATCGGAGGTGCAACACTCCATACCGTATTTGATCTCAAAATCAAACCGTTGATCCAGGCCAATGAGGAAACATTGCCATGATGCGCTCTTATGGAGGCTGACGGGCAAGGTTTTCGTCATTCTGGATCGCAAGATTAACGATTAAATTACGCACAAGGAGAGTTGTTCCCATGAATAATTTTTTAGCTGATGTCTTGCCGCGGGAAGGCGGCCTCGTTGCCAGCCCCTCGCGTTCCTACAACGCCACCATTGCCATCGGCGGCCTGCTCGCCGCCCTCGGTCTTGCCGCCGGGGTGCATTCCATGTATGTCGGCCATGAGCACACCTTCGGCGTCACCCGGGATGTTCCCTGGGGATTGCTGATTGCCACCTATGTTTTCTTTGTGGTCACTTCAACCGGGTTGTGTCTGATTTCCTCCATCGGTCATGTCTTTGGCCTTGAGGCGTTCAAGCCCATTGCCAAACGTTCGGTGTTCATGGCCATCGTCACCATTGTCGCCGGTTTTTTCGTGATCGGGTTCGAGATTGAAAACCCCTGGCGCATGCCCATCTATAATATGCTCTCCCCCAACCCCACCTCCAATATCTGGTGGATGGGAACCCTCTATGGAGCGTATCTCTTCTTCATGGTTGTCGAGTTTGCTCTGTTGCAGATGGAGAAGCATAAGGTTGCCGGGATGTTCGGCCTGATGGGGCTGATTTCCGGTATCGCCGCCCACAGCAACCTCGGCGCGGTTTTCGGTCTGCTTTCCGGCCGGGAGTTCTGGCATGGGCCGTACATGCCCATCTATTTCATTACATCAGCCATGATGTCCGGCTGCGCCGCGGTTATTTTCTTCCATTATCTCGGTTACCGGGCCAATGGCTGGAAGATGAGCGAGAAGCTGGAAAACTCGTTGATGGCCACGGCAAAATTGGGGGCAACTCTGATCGCGGTGATCATGTTCTTCACCACCTGGAAGATGATCTCCGGCATCAGCGGTCAGCCGCCGGGAAAATACGAGGCCATGATGGCTCTGGTGAACGGCCCCTATGCAATCAATTTCTGGCTCGGCGAGGTCATGCTCGGCATGGTTATTCCCTTTGCCATGATCCTGGCCGCCCGCGCCAAAAATCTCCCCGTGCTCTTCTGGGCTTCGGTCTCCAGCGTTGTCGGCATCTTCTTCATGCGCTACGATCTGGTTGTGGTGGGACAGCTCGTGCCTTGGTACCATGAGTTCGGGCTTGTTGATATGCCGCATCTGTTCACCTACACCCCGTCCCTGCATGAGATTGTCATCACCTTGGGGGCCATGGGAATCTGTGTCATGGGATTCTTCATGGGCGAAAAGCTTTTCAGGGGGCATTTGTCCGAGGATCATTAAGCACGCAGAGGAGAAGGATTATGGTGGCCAAGAAAAAAACGGCCATCCAGCCTTTGCGGCCTGATTTGCCGATTTACCCCATCGGGGTGGCAGCAAAGCTGTTGGATGTTCATCCGAGAACACTTCGTATCTACGAGGCAGAAGGGCTGGTTCATCCCCAGCATACAGGATCCCGGCGGCTGTATTCCTTGAACGACATTAAGTGGGTGTCATGTGTGCGTTCCATGATCCACGATCAGGGGATCAGCATTCCGGGGTTGAAAAGGTTGTTGACCCTTGCGCCGTGCTGGGAGATTGCGGAATGCCCCGGCGAGGTCCATGAAACCTGTGAATGTCTTTTCGACAGGGCCGTGCCGAGATCGTTGCGTGTCGCGGGCGATGAGGTGGCAGAAAAAAAAGCCAAGGCGGCCGACCGGGCCAAGAAAAGTGCCGGTTCCGGCCGCAAGAAGCTGGTCGGGTCCTCCTCTGCGGAAAAGCACCTTACTGCAAAATATCTTGACCAGGGCGCGATAGTGTCATATCTTCGCGGAGTGAATATTCATTCCTAAAAAGGGGCCCCGTATGGCGACTTCTGAAAAACGTCACGAAATACTGCAGGCAGCATTGGAGCTGATTGCCGAGCATGGTTTCCATGACGCCCCCATTGCCGCGATTGCCGAGCGGGCCAGCGTGGGAGCGGGGACCATCTACCGCTATTTTGAAAACAAGGACGTGCTTATCAATGAACTGTTTCAGGCGTTGCATGATAGAATCTGTACAGGAATCCTGAAAGGATATGCGCCGGAGAGTTCGCTCAGGGAACGGTTTGTCCATCTGAGCACGGCGCTGCTTCTCTATTTCATCGATAACCCCTTGGATTTTCGCTACCTGGAGCAGTACCACAACTCCCCCTATGGTGTGGCCTTTCGCCGGGATCGACTTTTGGGCCGCGAGGGGAATGGCGATCTGTACCGCAGCCTCCTCGAAGAGGGCGTGGCCCGGCAGATTGTAAAGGATCTCCCTCTTGTTGTGCTTTTTGCCTTGGCGTTCGGCCCTCTTCTGGCTGTGGCCAGGGACCATATTCTCGGTTTCGTCGAACTGGATGAATCCTTAATCGCGCAAACCGTTCAGGCCTGCTGGGATGGGATCAAAAGGTAATCTCCGCGGCATTTCCGGAAAAGGCCGGTATGGAGTGTTGCTGAGTACACACATGCTCTTGTGTCCGGTCATGCATTTCTTCCCGCTGCTGGCGCATCAGTCCGCCGTGTCGGCGAGCAAGCGAGGAAGTGGCTCAACTTCTTTGAGGTACTTATTGATGGAAACCACTGGCAAAGTCAAACTGCTCGCCCTGGCTGGACTCTTGATCGGCGTGTTCGCGATAACCGGTTGCAAGCAGCACTCTTCCCCGGGAGCCCAACCCTCCACCCCCGAGGTGGGGATTGTGACCATAACCGCCGCGCCGGTCACCTTGACCATGGAGCTGCCGGGCCGGACATCACCCCATTTGATTGCCGAGGTGCGTCCCCAGGTGGGAGGAATCATTCAGGAAAGGCTGTTCACCGAGGGTTCTGACGTGAAGGCTGGGCAGGTGCTGTACCGGATTGATCCCGCCACCTATCAGGCCGCCTACGCCAGCGCCAAGGCGGCCCTGGCCAGGGCCGAGGCCAATCTTCTTCCGGCCCGGCTCAAGGAAGAACGGTTTCGCGAGTTGGTGGCAATCAACGCCGTGAGCCGGCAGGAGCATGATGACGCCAGCGCAATGCGCAAGCAGGCGGAGGCGGAGGTTGCGGCCAATCAGGCGGTCGTTGAAGCCGCTCGCATCAATCTGGAGTATACCAGCGTGAAGGCGCCGATATCCGGCCGGGTCGGCCGTTCGACCGTAACCGGCGGGGCCTTGGTCACGGCGAACCAGGCGGCGCCCATGGCCACGATTCAGCAGCTTGATCCCGTCTATGTGGACGTGACCCAATCCAGCGCGGAGTTGCTCCGTCTGAAGCGCAATCTTGCCAATGGCGAGATCAAGGGGCAGGATGGAGGCCGGACACAGGTCAAGCTGGTGCTGGAAGACGGCAGTTCCTATCCGCAGGAGGGAGTCCTGAAATTCAGTGAAGTGACCGTGGACCAAAGCACCGGCTCCGTCACCCTGCGGGCTCTTTTTCCCAACCCGGAGCAACTGCTGCTGCCCGGCATGTTTGTCCGCGCCATTGTGCAGG
>PHAW01000047.1 GCA_002841785.1 Deltaproteobacteria bacterium HGW-Deltaproteobacteria-3
AACAAAAAATTATTGTGAAATGTAACGTATTCGCTAATTCAGGATGCCACTTATTACTATATGCTTCCCCCTTTGTCAAGCAGAGGGTTTTATTTTTTTTCTCCTCCACAAACGCCGCGCAAAACCCGCTGATTTGACACCGCTTTTCATCGATCCACCCACACCCGCCTCAGGCGACCAGACCGGAGAGGCGAGAAAATATTTCCGGGGCAAAACCCTGCTCTTTTTCATACCTGATGTCCAGGGTGGTCCTGGGATTGAAATTCTGCAGGGTGAGGCAGGAGCGGGAGCGGTCAAACTGGTGCGCCCAGGCGACGATGTCTTCCTCCGTGTGCAGGCGGGGGGCGATGGTCATGCGGAACTCATGGGGAATAACGCTATCCCTTAACAGATCGATGCTTTTCCGGATCGCGCCCAGGTCCACCGGGCCACCGGCGCAGCGCGCATACTTCTCCTGCTCCAGCACCGTCTTGACATCCATGGCCACCATGTCGAGAAGATTATCACCAAGGAGCTGGGCCAGCACCTCCGGCCTGGTGCCGTTGGTGTCGAGTTTGACCGCCCAGCCCTCTGCTTTGAGCCGGGCGATCATTCGAGGAAGACCAGGGGACAGGGTCGGCTCCCCCCCGGAGATGCAGATCCCTGCCAGCCAGTTTCTCCGGGCTGCCAGACGGCCCATGATCTCCTCGAAGGCAATGGTTTCCATGCCTTCCGGGGCGAGGACCAGCGGGTGATTGTGGCAGAATGGGCAGCGAAAGTTGCAGCCGCCCACAAAGAGGATGGCGCACAGTTTGCCCGGCCAATCGATAAAGGAGGTTTCGAGGAACCCCTTTATCGGCGGTATGCCAGCACTCACAACGGTATGCTACTGCAAGGCGCAACTGCCGGATTCGCAGTCTGCCTGTTTGCCTGCATGTCTGGCTGCTACGCCGCAGCCATAGCGGGCGGCGCGGTCCAAAAGCTGGCTTTTGATATGGCCGAACTCATGCAGGGCGGAAGAATCGTCCAGCACCAGAATGGGTAGCCCCTTCCGCGCCCGCTCCACAAGTCCGTGCCAGGCAAGGTGGGCCAGGGCGCCGGCATCGTTCTTGCCCAGCACCTCCACCTGCACATCCATGGCGGAGAGATCGAATTGCTTTTTCAGTTGGGCGCAGAGTACGCAGTCATCGGTGGTAAATAATGTCATAAGGTTCTCCCCCCCTTTTTAGTTATTGAAGCGGTCAATGTTCCGGTAGCGGTCGTGCAGCTCGCCGAGCTTGCCCTTGTTCCAGCTCGAAATCTTAGTGAAATACCCGGTGATCCGGGTGATCCCGTCCACCTCTTTCGATTCACAGTAGGGGCAGGTCTCGCGCAATCCCCGGCTCGTCTTGCCGCAGGCAAGGCAGGCGGTGAACTCCGGGGAAAAGGCGATCTGGTCGTTTTGGGTGTATTTGAAGACATTGATCACGAAGCTGGCCAGGGCTTCCTTGTCCGGCTGGGCCTCGCCCAACCAGATATGGGTGATGGAACCCGCCTCGATGAGCGGATGGAACAGCCCCTCCTTTTCCACCCTGGCGATGGGGCTCATGGTGGCGCCCACGTTGAACAGGGTGGAGTTGCTGTAGTAGACCTCCCCCTTTTCCCTGTTGCCCTGGACAACCTTTTCCGCGTCCGTGGTGAAATGGGCAAGATCCAGCTTGGCAAAGCGGAAGGCTGTGGACTCGGCCGGGGTCTGCTCCAAAACAAACTTCATGCCCAGGGATTCGGCCAGCTTGTTGCAGACGATGTTCATGTGGGCGATAACCTTGAGCCCGAACTTGATGGATTCATCCGAGTCGTGCAGCTCCTGGCCAAGATGCACCCGGATCAGCTCGTTGAGTCCCACCATGCCGATGAGAAAGGAGCACTTGTGCAGCTTGAGGTAGGGCTCGCCGTCAAGGTCCATGGCCAGCAGGGAGAGAGGCCCGCCCTTGCCCAGGCTCATCAGCCGCTCGATGAACTTCTTCTTCTGCCCGTGGGCCTTGGCCGCAAGCTGGATTTTTTCGGTGAGCAAGGCAAAGAGCTTTGTGTCATCGCCCTGGGCCTCGAAGGCAAGGCGCGGCAGGTTGATGGTCACGTTTTGCAGGGCCGAGTAGCGCATCTTCCACGGCTGCTTGGCGTCTTCCAGGTCCGAGGCCTCCAGCTTGAAGCTCAAGCGGCAGCATTCGGAGATCTTGGCCGTATCGCCCCGGTCAAAAACAAAATAGGTGTTGCCCTTCACCGAGGCCACCTCGCAGATATGGTGCAAAAAATCCATGTGGCCGTCGGTTTTGAAGAACTTCTCGGTGATGTGCACCAGCGGCTTGGGGAAGAAGAATGGCCGGCCCGCGGCATCGCCCTCTTTATAGACCTCGAACAGCGCCCAGGCAAACCGCTGCGCCTGCTTTTCGTATTCGCCGTAGGTCTTGCCGGTATAGACCCCGCCCGGCCCGATGGCGGGCACGTCCACGAAATGCTTGGGCACCTCCCAGTAGATGTTGACGTCGGAGAAAATCGCCTGCCCGCCTCGGGCAACGGCCTGCTGGGAGAACTCGTAGATCATCATCTGGGCCAATTGCTTGACCCCGTTGTCATCAAGCTCTTCCAGGTAGGGGGCGTAAAAGAGGTTGATCGCATCCCAGCCGATGGCCCCGGCAAAATGGCTCTGCAGGGAGGCGGCGAACTTGACCATATGGGCGAGGAGCACCTCGGCATGCTTGGCCGGCTTGGCCATGGACAGGGCGTGGGGGAGGTTGAGGCCGAACTTCTTGATGTATTCCAGCGACTGGCCGGAACAATAGGGCCGGTCGATAAAGCCCAGGTCATGGAGGTGCAGGTCGCCGCTTAAATGGGCGTCCGCCACATCCGGGGAAAAAACGTGGAGCAGGGCGTATTCCTTCTTGATCCCCTCGGCCAGGGTGAGGTTGGTCGCCTCCGGGCCGTGGGGGACATTGGCGTTTTCCTTGTTGTGCTGGACCAGCAACTGGTCCACGTCGTAGAGGGGCACCCCGAGGCGGGTGTGCATGCGTCGCGCCTCCTCCAGGCCCATCTCCAGGAGCTTGGCGTTGACCATTTCGCGGATCAGCGGACCGGTGATGGTTTTCACCTTGCCGGCCTGAATGGTCACCTCGATATCGCGGCTGATCTTCTCGGCGGTGCCCCGGTCGATAAAGGTCTCGCGCAGCAGGGCATCGACGATGCGCTGCCGGTTCCAGCCGGTCATGTCATCCTGGGAGGAACGGACAAAGAGGGCAATATCGGTGCTGTCCTCGTTCACTACCCGTTGTGTTCTGGCCTGGGCGGTCTCGGCATTGAGTGGCATCACAACTCCCATACCCTTGCTCCTTTTGATGATTAAGAAATTAGTTAAAATCTTCCCCCTGTCTTCTATTCAAACACGACAGGTAGTGTTTCGGAAAACATTATCGCACTACAGGTAGTATATATGCAAGTAAAAATGGACTAAAAAAAGAAGAAAAATTGATGGGGGTTTTTGCGCGGAAAATCAAGGGAATGCGAAGCGACAGCGCTTAACGAAAAAACTTACGTTTCGAGGGGTTTTGCACTACGGAGGGATGAGTTACCACGCCTATCCGGTTAGTTGGAACAGGTAGCCAGACCAGGAGCCCCGCCTTGCCGCTGGATGATGGTATCCTTTTTCCAGTGCGCATCGTCGTGCTGGGGAAAATCCACCAGATAATGCAGGCCGCGGGACTCCTTGCGGATGCAGGCGCAACGCACGATGAGTTCGGCAACCTGGGCGATGTTGCGCAATTCGATGAGGTCCGGGGTCAGGATGTAGTCGCGGTAATGCTGGTTCACCTCGCCGGCGATGGCCCGGAGCCGTTCCTGCACCAAAGCAAGACGCTTCTCGGTGCGGACAATGCCGACATAGTTCCACATCAACCGCCGGATCTGGTCCCAGTTATGGCTGACCAGAACATTCTCCTCGATGCGCTGGGCCGCACCGGCGGACCACTCCGCCACCTCGGGCAGCGCAGCCTCGCGTAGCTCGGGCCATTCCCGTTCGCACTCGAGAAAGGCCTGATGGGCAAAGACTACCGCCTCCAGCAGGGAGTTGCTGGCCAAACGGTTGCCGCCGTGCATACCGGTGCAGGCGGTTTCGCCAAAGGCGAAAAGACCCTCGATGTTGGTCCTGCCCCACCGGTCCGTGATCACCCCGCCGCACATGTAATGGGCCGCAGGCACCACGGGAATGGGGACCTTGGTCATGTCGATCCCCAGGGAGAGGCATTTAGTATAGATGGTGGGGAACCGATTTTTAAGAAACTCCGCGGGCTGATGGGTGATGTCCAGATAGACGCAATCGTCCCCGCTCCCCTTCATCTCGCTGTCAATGGCCCTGGCCACCGTGTCGCGGGTGGCCAGATCCCCCCGGGCATCATACTTGTGCATGAAAGCCTGGCCGTGTTGGTCGATGAGCCGCCCCCCCTCGCCACGCACCGCCTCCGAGATCAGGAAATTCTTAACCTGCGGGTGGTATAGACAGGTGGGATGAAACTGGACAAACTCCAGGTTCCCGACCCTGGCCCCGGCCCGGTAGGCCATGGCAATGCCGTCGCCGGTGGCGATGTCGGGATTGGTGGTGTAGAGATAGACCTTGCCGGTGCCGCCGGTGCAGAGCACCGTCACCTTGGCCTGGTAGGTGTCGATCCGCCCGGTTTCCCGGTCAAAAACATAGGCGCCCAGGCACTGGTCGCTGAAGTTGTCGTGGGGCTGGTACGGGGTACCGGTCTTGGAGCTGACCAAGAGATCAACGGCCAGATGATTCTCCAGCACCGTGATCTTGGGGTTGGCCGCCACCTGGGCCAGAAGCCCCTCTTCAATCTTGCGGCCGGTGAGATCCATGGCGTGGGCGATGCGGCGGGCCGAGTGGCCGCCCTCCTTGCCCAGATCGAGGTGGGTGGGGTCGCCGGCCTCGCTCTGAAACTGCACCCCAAGGCGGATCAGCTCCTCGATCCGCGCAGGCCCGGTCTCCACCACCAATTTAACGATATCCTCATGGCAGAGCCCGGCCCCGGAGCGCAGGGTGTCCGCGATGTGCAGGGCAAAGGAATCCTCCGGCGACAGCACCGCGGCGATGCCGCCCTGGGCCAGATTGGTGGCGGTGTCCACCTTGGCCTTTTTGGTGACGATGGTCACCGACCCTAACCGCGCCGCCTTGATGGCATAGGAAAGCCCGGAGATGCCGCTGCCAATCACGAGAAAATCGGTACTGTATTTCACGGCAATCCCCTTGCGATCATATGGAATCAAGGACGAGCGGAGATTCCAGGTTAACAGCTTGACAGCACCCGGCAATGTTCAGTAAAGAGGAGGCAGCCGTAACCATATCCATCAACTGCTTTCCATACCCCTTGCTTCGTTCGAACGCTGCCTTTCCGGTACAGGATTTACATAGCGCGGAGCCGGCAAGATGACAAGGATTCTTCGCAATGGCTGCTTTGAAACTGGTGATCTTTGACTGTGACGGTGTGATGTTCGACTCCAAAAACGCCAACAGAGTGTACTATGATCATATGCTGGAAAAATTCGGCCACCCGCCCATGGATGCGGAGGAGCTCGAGTATGTGCACATGCACCATGTCATGGATTCGGTCCGCCACATCTTTCGCAAGTATCCCAGGGACTTGGACGCGGCGGAGGCTTTCCGCACAGGGCTTGACTACACCCCCTTTCTGCAGCACATGATCATGGAGCCGGATCTTCCGGAGTTTCTCGATTTCCTCCGGCCCGGCTACAAAACCGCGATCAGCACCAACCGCACCTCCACCATGCGCTCGGTGCTCGAGATGTTTCGCCTGGCCGACCTCTTCGACAAGGTGGTCACCGCCTTTGACGTGGCCCACCCCAAGCCGCATCCGGAAGCGCTGCACCAGATCCTCACCCATTTCGGCTATCAGGTGGACGAGGCGGTGTACATCGGCGACTCTCAAGTGGACCGGGAGCACACCGAAGCCCTGGGCATGCGGCTCATCGCCTTCAAAAACCAGGCGCTGCCTGCGGAATACCATGTGCAAAGCTTCATGGAGATTACCCGGCTGCCGATATTTGGCGAGGTTGAAAAAGGGGAAAGATGAAACTCGAAGTGACCCACACAATCCTGACCATGGAGCCGGACCTTGAAAAAAGTTCCGGCCATGTCCTGCGTTTTCTCGACCGCACCACCCTGGTGCATTACGATGCGGTGCGGGTTGTGGCGGCAGAATCCTGCTCGGGGGCAGACCCGCGCTTCTGGTCCTGCCTTGAGCAGGGTCTGGCCGACAACCGGCAGGTGCTGAACAAATTAATCGGGGAACTGCGGGCCGCCGGCACCAAGGAGTTCAGCAATCTGCTCGCCATGCCGCAGGGGTTTCAAAGCAAGATCTTCCACACCATGGCCCATCTGCTCGACGGTTTTTTCGGCATCGACAGCCAGTTTTACAATTTGCCCGAGGATTCCCATTGGCTGGGGGAGAGCCTGCGCAAGCAGATCGAGGCAAGCCCGGAAGAGTTCTGGCTGGTCACGGTGGTGGCCACCTTGGAGTCGCTGGAGCACCAGGCCATTGCCGGGTTGCGTTCATTTGAGAAATGACGTTCATCACGCCTCTTGCAAAGCGCTGCAAAGTTCCCTCCCCCCCCCGGAATCTGCGCCTACCTGGCGGGGGAGGGGGAATCAATCTGAAGGCCTTTTGCCAGCGTCTCAATCGTAATGATGATGATGGTGGTGCCCGTGGTGATGGGATTCCCCTGGGCCGCCGATCTCCGCCAGCACCTTTTTCAAAACACCATCCGTCTCACCCATGCTGGCCACGGCTTTATCCAACAGTTCCGCCAGGTTCCCCTTCCCCTCGCTCCGCACCAAGTCCGCCCATTTCTTGAACTCGGCCTCGTGGTTGTGGTTATGCTCAATCCAGTGGGGCAGAAGAATCTGCAGCTTCTCCATCGTGGTTTTCTGGTCCATTTAGGCCTTTTCTCCTTTTTGAATCACGGTTACCCGACCGTTTAAAAAATCAATGGCCCGGACTGCGGCGCCAGGGATGAATTGCGGCTCCTCAAACAGGGTGCTGATCCGGATGCCATCCTCCCCAACCTCAAGCTGCGAGGCGCTTTCCGCCACCACCGCCTCGTTGCCATCCCGCACAAGAACAACGCGCATCTGACACATACCCTGCCTCTTTCTTTTGTTTTTTAACTGTGACACCTGGAAAAAAACAATATAATACCTTTTCCCGGCTTTATCATGCAGATTTGCAGCCCATCAACCCATAACGCGAGAACCCGTATGCTCCTTGATGATCTCCCTGCCATAAAAAAGCTGCTGACCACGGCCAGAACCATTGCCATG
Source organism: Deltaproteobacteria bacterium HGW-Deltaproteobacteria-3 (assembly GCA_002841785.1). GTDB lineage: Bacteria > Desulfobacterota > Desulfobulbia > Desulfobulbales > Desulfurivibrionaceae > Thiovibrio. Next base: position 7,346 of record PHAW01000047.1, read on the forward strand.
GTCGGCCTCTCCCCAAAGGAGTCGCGGCCCAGCAACATGGTAGCCCGCTATCTGCTGGCAGCGGGCTACACCGTTATCCCGGTCAATCCCGGCCAGGAGAAAATCCTCGGCTTGGACTGCTACCCCGACCTTGGCTCAATTCCCACCCCGGTGGATATCGTGGATATCTTCCGCCGCTCCGAGGATGTGCCCCCCATTGTGGACGAGGCCATTGCCATCGGCGCCAAGGCCATTTGGATGCAGGAAGGGGTGGTCCACGCCGAGGCGGCCCGGACCGCGCAGGAGGCGGGGTTGATGGTGGTGATGGACCGCTGCCTCAAGACGGTGCATCATGACCTTGGCCATGAGCGGGGGTGAAGGAGACAAGGTGTCCTTTCTTGGACTCACAGGGCCAGCCATGACAGCTCAGGCGTGGATGCCCCTAATTTTTTCATTGTCGGATTGCTGAATCAACTCGGGTTGCAATGAACGATTATACTCTTTTGATTTTGGGTGTTGCCTGCGCCGGCATCGGCGGCGAGCTTTTTGTTCGCGGCGCGGTCGGCCTGGCCCATTGGGCCAGGGTTAGGCCGGGCATTATCGGCGCAACCGTTGCCGCTTTCGCCACCTCAAGCCCGGAATTGTCAGTCGCCATAAATTCGGCTTTGGCGGGAACCCCCCAAATCTCTCTCGGCGACGCCCTTGGCAGTAATGTTGTCAATGTTGCCCTGATTCTCGGTCTTGCCTTGCTGATTTCCGGAATCCAAAGTCCGCGCGACAGCGTAAAACGGGATTTTCCCGTGGGGGTGCTGATTCCCGTCATCACGGGGGTTCTGCTTCTGGATGGCGTGCTGTCCAGGCTCGACGGTGTGCTGATGCTGGGCATGTTTTGCGCTTGGCTTGTGGCGGCGATCATCGAAGCACGAAAGCAACGAAGCGCTGCGGATAAAATTCTTGGCGAACACCGAGGATGGCTGGTTGTTCTTTCGTGCGTCGCCGGCCTTGCCCTTCTTGTCGCAGCCGGAAATTTCATTGTGGGGGGAGCAAGAGGCATCGCCCTTGCCTTTGGCGTTGATGAATTCATTATCGGGGCAACCATTGTGGCGATAGGCACCTCCGTGCCCGAACTCGCGACAACGATAATCGCCAAACTGCGCGGACACGACGAAGTCGGCCTGGGAACAATTCTTGGCAGCAATATATTCAACGGTATTTTCATCATCGCCATCGCTGCCGTTATCCACCCCATAACCGTTGCCTGGCGCGAGGTCGCTATTGCGTTGGTGTTTGGTCTTGTGGCCTTGGTGTTCACATATCCTCCGCGCACAGGCTTCATTGAACGAAGACGGGGTGTCTTGCTTCTGGCGCTCTATGTGGCCTATCTCGCATCCATTTTGCAATGAGGTGGCATGATAAAAATGGACACTTTCTTAAGAGTGGATTAGACCCCCACAAGGAGGTGTTCAATGGCAAAGAGGAAGAAATACACACAGGAATTCCGGGATTCCGCAGTCAAGCTGATTACGGAACAAGGATATCAGATTACTGAGGCTGCTCGGAATCTGGGTATTAATGCAATCATGCTGGGGCGCTGGAAGCGCGAGTTTGAGGTCGGCGTGGATGGCAGACCTGATTCAACAAATGGAAAGGCCTTTCAGGCTGAGCTGACTCGCCTCAGGAAAGAGAATCACCGCTTAAAAATGGAGCGTGAAATCTTAAAAAAAGCGGCGGCCTTCTTTGCGAACGAATCGGGGTGCGCTATCAAATGATTGATACTGAAAAGAAGGCATACCCAATAGCCCTGTTATGTGAGGTGATGCAAGTCTCCAGGCCCGGATATTATTATTGGAAATGCTAAAAACCCATGCAATGGTCAGCATTGCATGAGCCGGAAAGGGAATTGTTGGGACAATTCTGTGGCTGAAAGTTTCTTTGGCGGTTTGAAAACCGAGCGGGTATTTTTCACAAACTATAAGAGTCGAAATGAGGCCAGAAAGGATATCGTTGACTACATTGAAATGTTTTACAACAACAAAAGACGTCATTCATATTTTGGCTATGTTAGCCCAGGGGAATTTGAGGAAATGCGGCTTCTTGAAAAAGCAGCTTAGCAAACTGTCCATTTTTACTTGACCACCTCAAAAAAGCCTGCCTGGGGAAACCCAGACAGGCCAAAATCTTCTTTTCGCTTCACACCCGGTGAAGGGGCTAACTCGAACCTCACCCCCCCTTGCCGCCACCGCCGATGGCGCAGGCCGCACCCTCTTTTCCATCCCCGCCTTCCGCGCCCGCAACCGAGCCCAGGATATAGGGGCGGGCGATCTTCACCCCTGGTGCTCCTTGGCCTTTTTCTGCTGCGGCCGGATCAGGAGAAAATAGAACACTACAAAGATCAACACCAGCGGCAGAAAGCTCATCAAGCCTCCCGGTCCACCTGTACCAGCCGCGGCGTCCGCGGCATACGCTACCTCAACCATAAATCCCTCCGATTCAGTTTAAATTTTTCCTACAGGCCTTGATCCGCCTGCGCCCTCATTACTCTACCGCCCGCGTGGCATAAAAATCCCGGCGGAACTGACTGAAACGATCTTCTTCAATGGCCTTGCAGATCCGGGCCATGAGCCCCACATAGTAATGCAGGTTGTGGATGGTGTTCAACTGCGAGGAGAGAATCTCCCTGGCCATGAAAAGATGCCGCAGATAGGCGCGGGAATAATTGCGGCAGGTGTAGCAGTCGCACTCTTCATCCACGGGCCGGTGGTCATCCTGATGGCGAGCGTTTTTTATAACAAGCCTGCCGCTTGAAGTAAAGAGCATTCCGTTTCTGGCGTTCCGCGTGGGCATGACGCAGTCGAACATGTCGATGCCGCGATACACCGCCTCCACCAGATTTTCCGGGGTGCCAACCCCCATGAGATAACGGGGATACTCGGCGGGCATCAGGGCGGCGATTTCTTCGGTGATCTCCATCATCAGCTCGGCGGGTTCGCCCACGCTCAACCCCCCCAGGGCATAGCCGTCAAAGCCGATCTCCACCAACTCCGCAAGCGCCCGGGCCCGAAGGTCGGGGTACATGCCGCCCTGGATGATGCCGAAGAGGAGCTGCCCCCGTTCCTTGTGGGCGGCGCGGGAACGTTTGGCCCACCGGGAGGTGAGATCGGTGGAGGCAATGGCTTCCTCGCGGGTGGCCGGATAGGGGATGCAGGTGTCCAGACACATCATGATGTCGCTTCCCAACGCCTCCTGCACGGCCACGGCATCCTCGGGGCTCAAAAAGAGGGTGCTGCCGTCGAGATGCGACTTGAACCGGGCGCCCTCCTCGGTGATCTTGGTGAGATCCTTGAGGCTGAAAATCTGAAAACCGCCGCTGTCGGTGAGGATAGGCCGGTCCCAGTGCATGAAATTATGCAAGCCGCCGAAGCTGCGGATCAGCTCATGACCGGGCCGGATATAGAGATGGTAGGTATTGCCGAGGATGATCTGGGCGCCCAACTCCTTGAGGTTTTCCGGGGTCACCCCCTTGACCGTGGCCTGGGTGCCCACCGGCATGAAGACCGGGGTCTGCACCGTGCCGTGCAGGGTACGCACCTCGCCCCGCCGGGCCGCGCAATCGCTGGATTTACTATGTAGGGTAAAAGGAGAGGTCATCATTGGGCCCACAGGGTGAACAGCTCATCGATGCCCTTGCGGGCCAGGACTGCCATCCGGCCGAAATCCTCGGGCCAGTATGGCTTGCCTTCGGCGGTACACTGGGTTTCCACCCAGCGGCCATCTCCGGTCATGACAAAGTTGGCATCCACCTCGGCCGTGGAATCTTCGGCATAATCGAGATCAAGCAGGGCTTGGCCGTCAACTATACCGGCGCTGATAGCCGCCACCGGCAGGATCTCCGGCATCGTGGCCAAAACCCCTTCCCGGTGCATGCGCTCGATGGCATCCCGCAGGGCAATGGCCGCGCCGGTGATGGAGGCGGTCCGGGTGCCGCCGTCGGCCTTGAGCACATCGCAGTCCACCCGGAGGGTCACCTCGCCCAACTGGGCAAGATCAACCATGATCCGGAGCGAACGGCCCAACAACCGCTGAATCTCATAGGTGCGGCCGGACCTGCCCTTGGCCGCCTCCCGTTGCATGCGGCTGCTGGTCGAACAGGGCAGCATGCCGTACTCCGCCGTGATCCAACCCTGGCCGGTTCCCCGCAAAAAGGGCGGGACACTGGTTTCCATGGTGATGGCGCAGCACACCTGGGTGCCGCCCATGGTGATGAGCAGCGAGGCATAGGCCTGGGGCTGGAAACCCTTTTCAATAGTGACCGGCCGCAACGCATCCGCAGCCCGTTGATCGTTTCGCATAATGAATTTCCTGAAAAGTAATGAAAGAGGTGCTTGTTTAGATAGTCTCGAAAAAACAGCCCTTCGACAGGCTCAGGCCGAACGGAAATTGTCTTAACACAATGTTATTCCGCTCGTGCTGAGCCTGTCGAAGCACCTGCTTGGAGCGAAGTCAGATTTGCTACAAATCCAGAAAAGTGGTGTCCCGATTCAACACCCTACATCCGTCTTCTTCAATCACCGCCATGTTCTCAAGGCGAATCCCGCCCCAATCCGGGATATACACCCCCGGTTCCACCGTGACCACCATGCCCGCAGTCAGGGGCTTGCGGTTCCGGTAGTTGAGCGAGGGGCCTTCGTGGACGTTCAGCCCCACCCCGTGACCCAAGCCGTGGCCGAACCGCTCGCCCAAGCCCGCCCGTTCGATCACGGACCGGGCGATTTTGTCCACCGCCAGGCCGCTGATCCCGGCGCGCAGGCTATTAAGCCCGGCCAGTTGGGCCTTGCGCACCAAGCGGAAGAGGGCAACCGTTTTATCGTCCGGCGTGCCAAGCACCACGGTGCGGGTCATGTCCGAACAGTAGCCGTCCAGAACAAGGCCCATGTCGATGACAATGGTTTCCCCCGCAGCCAATGGCCGGTCGGAGGGCGTCGCATGGGGCAGGGCCGCATTGGGCCCGCCGGCGACGATGGTTTCGAAACTCGGCCGCTCCGCCCCCTTGAGCCGCATGGTGTTTTCGATGGCGTGCGCCACCTCTTTCTCGGTCTGGCCGGGGCGCAGGGTGGGATAGATCTCCTGAAACACCGCTTCGTTGAGGAGCACTGCCCGCTCGATCCTGACCAGCTCCTCCGCATCCTTTGCCAGCCGCAATTCCTCGATAAACCCGGTGAGCGGCGCCAGCTCCACCGTGAGACTGTCCGCCAGCTTGGCCAGGGTCAGGGAGGTGGAATGCAAAAAATAATGGCTCTCAAAAGCCAGCCGCTTGATGCGAAGCTTCTTGAGCAGCAGCCGCAGCAGGGGAAACAACCCCCGGGGATAGAGCTTGACCCGAAAACCCGCACCCTCCTGCTCCGCCTGCAAGTGAAACCGGGAGTCGGTGAGCAGGTAGGGGTCGCCCTCGCAGGGGATGAGCAGGACGCCCGCGCTCTCGTTGATCGCATGGTCCCTGGCCGTATAGCCGCTGAGGTACCTGCGGTTTTCCGGCTGGGTAACGAGGATACCGTCGAGCTGGCGCCGCTTGAGGCTGCGCCTGATCCGCTCAAGAACTCCCTGCCTCGGCATGGGCTCAATGCATGAAGTGGACAAAAACCTTGACCCCGAACCGGTAGAGCTTGCCGTGCAACCCTTGAATGGATTGGGTGAGATCGGCCTGCCCGAAATCCACCTGATAGCGGTGCGGCTTGTCGAGCACGGTGAGAAAACCAAAGCACGGCTTGTTGTAGCGCGCCTCCGCCCCGGCGGCATACCAATCCTTGAACCTTTTTTCAACCTCGGGCAGATCCTTGGGATCGGCCTCTGCCACGTCGAGCCAGATTTCTGCTTCCATATTCCCTCCTTGCCTGAAACTGTCTCCCCAGGCTACGGGGCGACCTCCATAACCAGATGGCGTTCAACCAGATCCTTCAGTTGCTGCAGGGCCTTGCCGTACTGTTCGTTGAGCTGGCCTTGAATCCTGGCCCACTCCTCCTGAAACTTGGGGTGCTGGGATGGTTGCAGCTTCATGGCCATGCCGGCCTGCTTGGCCAGATTCTGCTCCATCATGGCCATCTGCTGGGTGAACTGCGCTTCAAGCTGTTCCTTGAGCTGCTCGCCATGCTGCCGGTAGCCATCGAGAATCTTTTTCAACTCCCCCAGGATCTGGAGCAGCTTCCCATCCCCCTGGCCGACCTCAATCAGGCCGTGCATGGCTTTTTCAGCCAGCTCCTGCTTTTCCGGTTCGCGGGCCAGAAAGATATTGCGCAGCAGGGACTGCACCGCCCCTTTCCGCACCGGGCCTGACTCCTTCGGCGGCAAAGCGGTGAGCCTTTCCGCCAGGCCCGTTTCCCCGCGCATGTAAGCGGCCCCGAGGCGCATGCCCTCCTTGAACTGCTCTTCGCCGAGATAGTCGCCTTCCCCGGCACCTTCGGCAGCTATCCGCGCCGCCCGTTCCATCACCATATCCATGGTGCTCTTTATTTCCGCCATGGAAACCAGCCTCCTCGATTTTTCATTTTTTTTCGTGCGCCTTGGGCAACCATACACCAAGGCTGGCGCCATTTCCAGCCCTGTCTTTGGTCAGCGCGGGAAGGCGGCCATGATCCCGCCATCCACCGGCAGGGTGGCGCCGGTGGTGGGGGTCTGCTCGCTGGCGAAAAAAACCACCGCGTTGCCGACATGGTCGGCGTGCACCGTGGTTTTCAGCAGATTGCGCTGGCGATAGTAGTCCTTGAGCCCTTCCGGGTCGAGGTTGCGGGAGCGCATCCGCTCGGGCCCCACCACGTCCCAGAGCCCGGAGGAAACGCCAGAGTCATCGAAGATCGCATCGGCATTGATCATGTTGACCCGCACCCCGAACTCGGCCAGCTCCAGGGCGGCAATCTTGCCCAGTTGGTGCGCCCCGGCCTTGGAAGCGCTGTAGGCGCCAAAGGAAGCCCCCGGGGCAAAGACGTTTTTCGAGCTGTTGATGACGATACTGCCGCCGGTCCCCTGGCGCTTGAAAATCGGGATCGCCCCCTTGATCACCTGAAACACCCCCAGGCAGTTGACCTCCATGACCTGCCGGAAAGCAGCCTCGCTGAGGTCGGCAAGCTTGGCCACATGGGCGATGCCGGCGTTGGGCACCAGGATATCCAGGCCGCCGCATTCCATGACCAACTGCTCCAGGCCGAGCTGCACCGCTTCCTCGCTGGTCACGTCCATGAGCAAGGGAAAAACCATCCGGCTGCCGAAGGTGTCGGCCAGATTATGGCAGACGTTTTCCAGCCGTTCCTGGTTGATATCGGTCATGAAGACTCTGGCCCCGGCCTCCAAGAGCTTGCGGCCGATCCCCATGGCTATGGCCCCGCCCCCGCCGGTCACCAGCGCGGTTCTGCCTTCAAGGGGCTTTGGCTTTGCCTTGCCCAGCTTGGCTTGCTCCAGACCCCAGTATTCCATGTCGAAGATTGAATCCTGCCCGAGTTCGCGGTATGGGCCAAGGGGCGCGCCAGCCAGCTTGGCCGCGATGGTGTGTTCGGCGATGTCCGCGGCGATCCGGGCATCCTTCTCGGTGAACCCGGCGGCGACCACCCCCAACCCTGGCACCAGCACTATCCGCGGCATGGAATCCAGCTTGGTACGGGCGACCTTTTTCGCTGCCGTCTGGGCTGCGAAATACCGGTCATACTCCTCCTGGTATCGGGCGAGTCCGCTGTGCACCGCGGCCTGCGTCTCGTCCTCGTCCAGGCCAGCCGCCTCAAGCCACAGGGGGTAATTCTTGGTCCGGATCACATGGTCCGGGGTGAGCACCCCGCCCGCGAAAAGTTCCTTGGCGTCCGGCCGGGCAAGGGCGGCGAGGATCTCCTGATTCCGCCGGACCGCCAGTTGCATGGTGCGGCGACGCCCCGATTCCTCGACAAAGCTCAATCCCCCCCGCAGAATGGGCAGCACCACAAAGGGCTGCACCAGCCCCGGATCGACGACCGGGCTTGCGGTGGCTCCACCGGTGCGCTTGGCAAGATACGCCTCGGCCCGGCTCACATGGTCTATCATCCGGTCGTAGGCGGTTTTCGCATCCTCGCCAAAGGTGAAGATGCCATGGTTTTTCAAAATGATGCAGTCGATTCCGGGGTTGCGTTCATGGAGTTCGGCCATGGCCAGGGCCAGGGGCAGGCCCGGCATGATGAAGGGCAGAATGCCGATATTGTCGCCCAGGGCCGCGTGCAGATGTTTTTCCGCCTCTTCCCGGTTGGTCAGGGTGACAATGGCGTCGGCATGGGTATGATCGATGAACCGCTGCGGCAGAAAGGCATGCTCGGCATCGCTTAACTCCCCTACCTGCCGCAGCTTGCGCAGATAGGCCAGATCCAGGCCGGGAAAGCCCTGGGGCGCGATGACCCCAAGATCCCAGCCGCTCCCCTTGATAAAGAGGATCTCCTGATCTTCCCCCACCAGATTGGTGATGGAGCATTTCACCGAGGTATTGCCGCCGCCGTGCAGCACAAGATCCTCTTCCGCCCCGAGCAGCCGCGAGGTATAGACCCGAAGGGCGAGTTCCCGTGGGCAGTTGGGATAGGCTCCCACAAAGGCCTGGGCCTCTTTTTCATCATAACGGTTCTTCATACAACACTTTTTCTCCTGAAAAACACCGGCCCATGCGCCGGGAAAAGTTCTCAACGGTTTAATTATTTAATAAAACCTTTACACCAAAAACAACCTAAAAAGTTGACTTTTCTACGTTTTTTGCTTGACACCCCCCTCAGATGGATTACAGAGAAAGGTAGGCTGTATCATACCCCAGTTATTTTCGATCGTGTATCTTTCCTTTTGCTGTGAGGAGTCTTTTTGACGGTATGGCTGTAAATCAGGGAGAAGATACCGTCCAAATCATCAAGGACGCCGTCGACATCGCCGAGATCATCGGCGAGCATGTCTCCCTCAAGCGCGCAGGCACCAACCTCAAGGGGCTCTGCCCCTTTCATTCCGAAAAAACACCGTCCTTCACCGTCAACCCCGACCGTAAGACATACCACTGCTTCGGCTGCGGCGAGGGGGGCGACGTCTTCAGCTTCATGATGAACTTTCACCGCCTGAGTTTTGTCGAAGCGCTGAAGGAGCTGGCCCGCAAATATCAGATCCCCCTGCCGGAAAAGCCGCTGAATCCGCAGGAGCTGGAAAAAGCCCAAAAGCGCGAGGCGCTGCAGAGCGCCAATGAAAAGGCCGCCGAGCTCTTCCACCAGCTCCTGCTTTCCGACCCCGGCGCGCAAAAGGCCCGCGAGTATCTTGACAAACGGGGCATCCCCGAGGCAATCACCAAGGAGTTCCGCCTGGGCTTTGCCCCGGACAGTTGGAATTTTCTCGTCAACGCCCTGCCCAAGCAGAATAGCACCATCGAGGCGGCCAGGGAGGCAGGCCTGATCGTGCCCCGGGAGAAGTCCGGCTTTTATGACCGCTTCCGCAACCGGGTCATGTTTCCCATCATCGGCCTGACCGGCAGGGTCGTCGCCTTTGGCGGCCGCATCCTGGACGATGGCCAGCCCAAGTACATGAACTCGCCGGAATCCCCTGTGTTTGATAAAAGCCGGACCCTCTTCGGCCTCTACCAGAACCGGGAACACATCCGCCAGGCAAAAAACTGCCTGGTGGTTGAAGGCAATTTCGACCTGCTGTCCCTGGCCGTGCATGGGGTGCGCAACGTGGTCGCCCCCCTGGGCACCGCCCTGACCCAAGCCCATGTCCGCTCGCTTAAGGGCTACACCGACGAGGTGATCCTGCTTTTTGACGGCGACCAGGCCGGACTCAAAGCCGCCATGCGCTCGGTTCCGCTTTTCTTGAGCGAACAGGTCACGGCCAGAATCTCCGTG
>PHAW01000048.1 GCA_002841785.1 Deltaproteobacteria bacterium HGW-Deltaproteobacteria-3
CATGATCGCCCGGCATACCGCAGCCGACATCAGCGTCATCGCCTTGATCGGCGAGCGCGGCCGCGAGTTGAAGGACTTTATCGAGCGGGATCTCGGCCCGGAGGGATTGGCCCGCTCCGTGGTCGTGGTGGCCACTTCCGATCAGCCGCCCCTGGTGCGGATGCGCGGGGCTTATCTGGCCACGGCCATTTCCGAGTTTTTCCGGGACAAAGGCCGCGACGTGATCCTGATGATGGATTCCATCACCCGTTTTGCCATGTCCAGCAGGGAAGTCGGCCTGGCCATCGGCGAGCCGCCCACCTCCCGCGGCTATACTCCCTCGGTGTTCGGGCAGCTCCCTAAATTGCTAGAGCGGGCCGGAACCTGCATGGGCAAGGGGAGTATCACCGGCATCTACACGGTGCTGGTGGAGGGCGACGACATGAACGAGCCCATCGCCGACGCGGTGCGCTCCATCGTGGACGGCCATATTGTCCTGAGCCGGGATCTGGCGAGCCAGGGGCATTACCCGTCCATCGAGGTCATGAGCAGCATCAGCCGATGCATGACCGATGTGGTTCCCAGGGATCAGGTGCGCATGGCCCATAAATTCCTTGAGATCATGTCCACCTATCGCCGCTCGGAGGATCTGATCAATATCGGCGCCTATGCCAAGGGCAGCAATTCGAAAATCGATGGCGCCATTGCCATGATCGACCGGTTGAACGGCTATCTCAAGCAGCAAGTGGAAGAAAAGGTTTCCTTTGCTGAAAGCGGTCGTCAGTTGGCGGCGATTTTTGCCTCCGACGGCCAGTCCGTTCCGGGCGCGGTACAATGATGAGAGGGCGAAATGGCGTATCATTTCAAGCTTGAAACGATTCTCGGACTGCGGCGTAATCTGGAAGAGCTTGCCCAGCAGAAACTGGCCAGGGAGCTTGCCCTGCTTGCGGCGGAAAAACTGCGGCTTGCCGCGTTGCAGCAGGAGCGGCAGGAACTGATCGCCGAGTTTGAGGAAGAAAAGCGCCGGAAAATGTCTGCCCCGCTTTTTGCTTTTTATGTGGAAGGGATCTTCCGCAAGGAGCAGGAGATCGAGGCCGGGTTTGCCCGCGTGGAAGCCGCTCAGGCGGCTGTTGTCCGGGCCAGGGAAGAGCTTGCCGCCAAGATGCGGGATAAAAAAGTGATGGAAAAGGCCAGGGAACGGGATTATCAGAAATTTCTCCTGGCCGCATTGAAGAAAGAGCAGAGCGAGGCGGACGAGCAGATGGTGCTTCGTTTCGGACGCACGGGCAATCTCCACTGAGCAGGGAAGGGGCGCATCGACCCCGGATGGAATCATGAAAAAACGCAATTGCTGCTCCCTCATACCGGTTTTCGTCGTGCTGCTGACCCTGGTGGTGACCATCCCCGCCTTTACCCAGGAGGATAAATCTCCGGTCAAGCTCACGCCCCAGGAAATTTCCGTTTCCGTCCAACTCAAGGAGCGTGAAGACGCAGTGGCGGCAAAGGAAAAGGCCTTGGCCGCAAAAGAGAAGGAACTCGCTGCCTTGGCCAAGGAAGTGGACGAGAAGTACATCCAGCTCAACGCCCTGCAGGAAGAGCTCAAGGGGCAGCTTGGCGGGGCAGGCAAGGGCCGGGATCAGCAGTTTAAGAATTTGATCAAGATATACAGCGCCATGAGCGCTTCCAAGGTGGCCCCTCTGCTTGACAAGATGGAGGATGATGAGGTGGTGGAGATTCTGAAAGCCATGAAGGCGGAGGCGGTGGCAAAGATTATTCCCAAGCTGACCCAGGACAAGGCGGTGCGGGTGAGCAGACTTCTCGGATTGCCCTGAGCTGCGTTGTCCGATTTTGGTTGTGTAGCCCCTTCGGTGTTTGGCCGGCGGGGCTTTTTTTGTGTGCCAGGCATGGCGCGTAGCGCTGTGACTGGCGCTGTTTGCCGGTAGGCCGTTGTTCTTGTTGCGCTTGCTTTTTGCATGAAGCCCCCTCCCTTGCAAGTGAGGAGGAGATCGTGCCGTTTCCGTCTTCCTCTGTCCTCTCCCGGCAATTCTTTCCCAACTCTGTTTCAACATCCTTCCTTCCGTTTTTCATGGAGGAATTCTTTTCCCGTCTTGTGGTTCGGACTATGTATTGCTGGGGTGGATATCTGTTCGGGCTTGTCATGTAACTGATTGTTTTATCGTTATTGTGTTGATGTTTCTTGCCGCTTGCTTACGGCGTGGCACACCTTTTGCTTTGGTTGAGTTGCAAGCGTGCTCCCTTCATGCACGAAGGCAAGATCAATTTTATCAGCGAGGAGATTCAGTGGACGCACTCATGATTCCCATTGTGCCGGCCCCCAAGTCCCAGATAACTGCGGCGGTGGAAATGAAAACCCCCTCCGGCAAGAAAACCGGGTCGAATTTTTCCGACTACATGGAAAAAAAGATGGCCACCGAACGGAGGGGCAAAAGCGACCTCCTCGGCATGCGGAAAGCCAAGGCCGCCCGTGCCTCAGCCGCTGACCGGAAGGCGGAGACCGCTAATTCGGCAAAAAAAGATGGGTCTGAGGAAGCAACAACCATAGCCTCCCTTTTGGGGCTGTTTGTCCAGGATCTCCAGAAGAGTGCGGCCGATCAAAAAATGGGACCTGGCGAGTGGAAGTTTCCGGTGCCTGATCCCGGCCTTCTGCAGAAGATCGCCAAGGATGCGGGCATGAACGAAAGCCAGTTGACCGCGCTCATGGAAAAAATGAAGGGCCAGGACGGCATGTTGTCCCTGGTCGATTTCCTTGATTCATTTTCCCGCCATTTTCAGGCCTTGCAGGAGGAAGTGCCCGTGACCGCACCGGAAACGGATCTGCCCCTTCTTCAGAGCTTTCTTGAGCGTCTTGGCGTGCCGGTTCCCGAAGTGAGCAAGATCAGCGAAGCGTCGGTGCGGGGAGACAACACCCTTGATCTGCAAAAATTTCTTGCCGGGCTGCAGGGGGTGGCAGGGGAAGGAATTACCGATATTACCGCGGTTGAAGCGGCGGAATTGCAGGATCTCCTTGCCAATGCCGGAGTCTCCCGGCAGTTGCAGCGCTCCCTGTTGCCCGAACGCGTGCCGGTTGTTGAAGGTTTGGTCGAATCCGGCCCGCCGGTAACCCTTACCCTGGACCGGCTGAAAAGTATGCTGGAGCAGGCCATTGGCGAGGTGAAGGCAAACAAGCTGCAGGCGGATCCGATTTCCTTTCTTGCCGATCTGCAGGAGGTGTTGACCCGGTCCGGTTTTGAAACCAAGGGGCCGAGTCTTTCTTCCGCTGTTCAAGGGACGCTGGTTTCGGTTTTTGAAAAGCTCATGGAATGCGGCTCTTGAAAAGAAGCTGGCTCAGGCCGAGGATCTTATGGCCACCGAAAATGCGGATGGTGCGCCGCTTCTTGACGGGGAAAACGCAGAACTTTTTTCCGCCATGGGCAGGGACGGTCAGGGGGCGCAAAACGGTAAGGGCGCCTTTGCCAGCGGGGAACTCTTTGTCGAAAGCAGCTCCGTTTTTCAAGCCGAGGGTGGTGCGGCTGCCAAGGGCGAGGCTGTGGGCCACGCTGCTGCTGCAAGCCAGGCGGCACGGCCTTTCGTGCATGTTCCCAATATGCCCCACGGTCTCCAGCAGCAGAGTTTCACCCAGCTTTCCCAGGGGGTTTTACAGGGGTTGCGCAACCAGGAGCATCATCTGGTTCTCAAACTCTATCCCAAGGAATTGGGCGAGGTCAAGGTGGAGATGACGGTGCGCGACAATCAGGTGGCTGTTTCCTTCAGCATGGAAAACGCCAAGGTGAAGGCGGTGCTTGAAAGCAACCTGGAGCAATTCAGGGAAAACATGGAAAAGCAGGGGTTTGCCCTTGGCGAATGCATGGTGTCCTTGAACAAGGATAATGGCAACAACGAGGCTTGGCGGCAGTTCCAGGCGGCTTCGCTGGAAAAGGGAGTGGGCCAGCGGAGGACAACCCTGGCGGACCTGCCCGAGAATATTCTCTACCAGCGGGCGCAGCCCGAAAATGGCCGTGAAAACGGTGTTGATCTGTTTGCCTGAAAACAAGAGAGGAAAAGAGCATGACTACCACAGCAAGCACCAGCGCAACCCTGCCGCTTCAGGACACCACGACTCTGTCCACCGTGGGCAAGAGCACCCTGGATCGCAGCGATTTTATGACCCTGTTCATCACCCAGATGCAGCATCAGGATCCGCTGGAGCCCATGGACAGCACGGACATGGCCTCGCAGCTCGCCCAGTTTTCCAACATGGAAGCCACCATGAAGATGTCCGATCGCAGAACAATCTTCAGCTCCTGACCCTGATCGGCAAGGAGGTGCAGGCGGTCGGAAACACTATGGGCGTGGTGGATGGCAAGGTTTCGACCACGCAATACACCCTGGCAGATGCCGCTCAATCCTGCAGGATCGAGGTGTATGACTCGGCCGGCCGCATGGTGGACAGCGTTGAGTTGGGCTATGCCGCCTCTGGCAGGCACGAGTTGACCTGGGATGCGACAACACCCCAGGGCGATGTTGTTGCCGACGGGCAGTACACCTACAACGTGGTTGCCGTGAATGCCTTGGGGCAGAAAGTCGATGTTGATTACCGTTCAACCGGCCTGGTCACCGGGGTGAATTTTGACGGCGTTGCGGCCCAGGTAACAGTGGATAAATCCATAGCCATGAATGTGGCGGACATCTTGGTGGTGAAGTGAGACCCATGAACATTACAGCACAAGAAAACAGGAGGTAGCATAATGGGCGTTTCAAGTTCGTTGTACGCAAGTATCAGTGGTCAACGTCAACACCATCGCCTTCAAGTCCAGCCGGGCGACCTTTCAGGATGTATTGTCCCAGAGCGTGGCCACCGCCGCGGGCGCGGCCCAGGTCGGGCGCGGTGTGACCATGACCACCATCGACGGCATCTTTGCCCAGGGCTCGTTCGAGTCCACCTCCACGGCCACCGATCTGGCCATCGGCGGCCAGGGCTTCTTCATGCTGAGGGCCGCGGGCAGCGCCGAGGCGGATATGTACACCCGGGCCGGGGAGTTCCGTTTCGACAAGGAGGGCTTTCTGGTCAACCCCACCGGCAATTTTGTCCAGGGCTGGACCCTGGACACCACCTCCGGCGAGCGGCAGGGCACCATCGGCGATATCAACCTGGGCAAAACCACCCCGCCGGTTGCAACCACCGGTATCCAGGTCATTGCCAACGTGGATTCCCGAAAGAACAACGAAACCACCGAGCAGCGTCTGTACGACGCCTGGAATGGCACCAATCCCTCGCTGCCGGTGCCCACTTCGCCAATCAACGCCAATGCCTATGAGTACACCACCGCCATCAAGGTGTATGATTCCGTGGGCGCGAGCCATGACATCACCGTGTATTTCGACCGCACCACCAAGGACAACCAGTGGGAGTTCCTGGTCACCTGCGAGCCCAGCGAAGACGAGCGGGTGCTGACCACAGGCCGTGACGCCACCGGCGCCCTGGACGGCAGCAATGACGAGGCTTCCATCTACACCCCGGACACCGCCTACAACTACCAGAACCACAAGGGGGCAGGCGCCCTGCTCTATGGAGTGATTGATTTCTCCACCTCCGGCGCCATCAGCAATATACGAGCCTGGAACGTGCCGCCCGACGGCGAGGTGGACCCGGCCCAGAACACCAACCTGCTTACCTTGGGGAATACTGACCAGTATTACTCCTTTGCCGCGAATTTCACCGGCGCCTCCACCAACCAGATGATTGAGCTCAATCTCGGCGCCCGGTACAGCGGACAGGCCACCGCGGTCAGTCAGGTATTGGTCAGCGGCAGCGCAGCCTATGCCACCGCCGGAACCACAACGCCCATCACCAAGGAAACCCTGTGGAATACGGTGTATGACAGCACCGGCACCCTGGTTGATACGACTACTCCGGCGGTGGTGACCTTTGCCGGGTATGATAACAGCGGAGTCGCAGTGAACGGCACCTATACCCTCGCACCCACGGGCAAGGTGCAGGATCTGCTCAATGCGCTGGATGCCACCTTTAAAGTTACCTCCACCATCGACGCCGCAGGGAAAATCAAGATGACCGATGCCACCGGCGGCGCCAGCGGTTTGGCCGTCACCACCTTTACCTTCAGCGCCGGGGCGAACCCCTTCGGCGCCAGCACCGCAACCACCAATACCTTTAATGTCACCACCGCGAAGCAGCAGGTGGTTTCCACGGCCCGGGCCACCACCACCTTTCCCGGCACGACGCCGATCAATGCCAGCACCCCCCTGACCAGCGTATTCGACGGCGCGGGGGTTGCCCTTACCGCCACGGATGTTCTGACTTTTGTCGGAATCCGGGGAGACAACACCCCGGTGAATGCAGCCTTTACGGCCGGCACCGATTTCGGTTCGCCGCTCACGGCGCCCAATAATCCTCCCACCATGCAGGATCTTCTTTCCTGGCTGGAAGAGCAGTTTGACGCCGAAGCCTCCGTTGATGGCGCCGGCCGTCTGGTGCTCACCGACCGGGTGGCGGATGAGGTTGCCGCCGCCGGATATCACAGCCAGTTGGAAATCACCTCGATTACAAATATTGCGCCGGGTGTTTCCTCTCCTTTCGGCGCAGGCCTCTTCACCACCATTGCCGCCGATACCAGCGGCGAGGATGGCAGTCTGACCGGGGGGACGATGAGCATCAATTTCAGCACCGAGGCGTTGTCCACCACCCAATATGCCAACAGCTCAACCACCATCTTCCAGGATCAGAACGGATTTGCCGCGGGCTTTTTGCAGTCGGTTTCCGTGGATACCAAAGGGATCATCACCGGCAACTATTCCAATGGACAGGTGCTGCAACGGGCCCAGGTGGCCCTGGCCAGTTTCAATAACCTGGCCGGGTTGAGCAAGGAAGGCGGCAATATCTTCCGGGAAACCAGCGAATCCGGCGCGCCCATCACCGGTCCGCCGGCAACCAACGGTCTGGGTACGATCTCGCCCAACTCGCTGGAGCAGTCCAACGTGGATCTCGGCGCGGAGTTCGTCAAGCTGATTACCACCCAGCGCGGCTTCCAGGCCAACTCCAAGATCATCACCACCACCGACGAGATGCTGGCGGATTTGATCAACATCAAGCGGTAATAGCCACCACACCCAGGTCTCCTGCCTGATCCGGCGGTTCGGAAGATGTTTCCGGGCCGCCGGTTTTTTTTGTTATCTCCCTGACAGGGAAATTGTTTTCTGGTACATTCTCCATCATGGGCCAGAGGGGATCCCCTGCGCCAAAAAGAATCAAAGGCGAAAAAATATCCGGGAAAGCATGAAGGTCTTAAGGAATATTTTGGATGGCGATAAGAGCTGGATAGCCACGATTAAAGCGGCTGATCGGGTCATTTTCAACAATCTCTCCAGGCCTCAGGGGATGGAGGATTTCTGGGCCGGTTGCGCCGGTCGGTTTCCGGTCAATGAGATCGTATCGCTGAACACGGAAAATGGAAAGCTGCCCCGGCTTTGCAAACTGATCGCCATGGCCAGGCGATCGATGCCTGCACTACCGAAATTAACGAACTCCCCAGAAAGTCACCGGATTATCCAACCTCAGGCGGGCGGCAGATGGCAATGATCCTGGGATACTGGCGCAAAATCTGGGAACCCGCCGGCGGCTGGCCCGCAGCCTTGGCGACCACCACTTTCTGGTATGTCCTGCTCAAAGGCATGACCTGGCTCTGCTTCGAGGTGGCGGTCGCGCCTGGCGCCATCGCATATGATCTTGCCGCGCATCTGCTTTTCGGCGCGATTCTTTACGCCCTGGCCCGGGGAGCGGGCTGCTTTTTCGTCTCGATCTCCATCCTGCTGACCCTTCTCCATTGCGGTAATGCAGCCAAGGTGGCGATCCTCGGCGGCCCGGCAATGCCCGACGATTTGTGGGCCTTGCCCAGCCTGTTCCTGCTGCTGCAAGGCTGGCCTTTGACCGTGACGTCCGTCTGTGGCGCCGTCGGCGTTGTCATCGTGCTCGGCATGCCGAATCTGCGTAAAAAACGGGCCTGGATAGCTGTGGCGGTCATTGTCGGCGGTGTAACCGTTCTGACCCGCTGGCCGTCGGCAATAACCAGAACCATGGACAACACCTTTGGTAACAGCGTTTGGGATCAGCGGGGCAACTTCGAGCAACGGGGCATCCTGATCCACCTGACCCAAGAAAGCGCTCGTTTTTTTGCCAGGGCGGTCCGTCCTCCCAAAAAGGCCGAGGTGGCGGCAGCCGCTTCGCTTCTCAATGCAAAACCATTCCTTCCCGGCGATAGTGTCCGGCAAGTAATGATGCCGATGCCGCAGCGCAATGTTCACATCATAGTCTTGGAATCATTTTGGGATCCGATGCAGCTTGTGGGTGCCGGTTTGTCCGCTGACCCGCTTGATCCACGGTTTCGCGCCTTGTGGCAGCGAGCAGGCAGGCCGCATGCTCTGTCCCCCGTCTTCGGGGGCTACACCGCGAATGCAGAATTCGAGGCGCTCTGCGGCTTTCCGGTTGTTGATGATGCGGTTTTCTTTGAGGGACGGCTTCGCCAAAACGCGCCCTGTCTGCCACGCCATCTCTCGGAATCTGGCTACGCCACGGTAGCCTCCCATCCAAATGTCGCCGCGTTCTGGAACAGGGTCCATGCGTATCGGCGCATGGGATTTCAGCGATACTTCTCGAGGGACGATTTTGTTCAAGATGACCTGAACCGGGAATTTTTGAGCGACGCCTCCCTGTACCGCCAGGTGATTGAACGGCTCCGCCCCTTGCAGGAAAGCGGTGTTCCGGTGTTGAACTATATCCTGACCTTCTTCGGTCACTTGGATTACCCCCTCGGCCCAGGCCGCCCTCGGGTGATCACAGCGGAAAGCGCCGAGCCGATGGTCGAAGCATACGCAAACGTCGTGTATTATAAATCACGGGAACTCATGGATTTTGTCGAGGTCTTGCAACAAATCGATCCGGAAGGAGTGGTCGTCATTTTCGGCGACCACCTGCCGTTTCTGGGCAACAACTTCGGCGGCTACGAGGAATCCGGTCTGCTCGCCGCGGAACGAGGAGAGTTCACCGATGGTATGTTTAAAACTCTTATCTCTACTCCTCTGCTAATCATCAACGGCACGGCTGGCCCGCTGTCAACCGGAGACCTGGCCATGTATCGTTTGCCGGACCTTATCCTGACCCTGCTCCATGACGACAGGCCATCGATTATGACTTTGGCCCGCACCCCGCCGGGGCTCAACATTCGGCCTTTGCCGGGGATGCAGTTTGTCACCTACGGCAATGACGCCGCAACTACTTGCCGGGGCAGAGATAATGAGCCGGATTGGTGCGGAGACGTTGCGCGCTGGCTTGAAGCCGTGGAAACGCTTAGCCAGGATATCTATTCCGGTCATGCTCATCTCTTCAATCCCCCTGAACAGGGAAAAATCAGGAAAGCTTTGTAACACTCCTCTTCCGTGCACCCGTCGAGGGGAGAGGGAGCTTAAGGTCAGCCGTGCCGCTTGTCCCCATTTCATTGGCTTTCTAAGCGATGGGAACAGTTACCGCACCATCTGGATCAATTTCTCATACATCTCATTGGCGGTGGAAAGGCTTTTGGCGTTGGCCTGAAAGGCCCGCTGGGTGGTGATGACATCCACCATCTCCCTGCCGATATCCACGTTGGACATCTCCAGGGTGTAGTTGGTGGTGGTGCCGAAGGAGGGCTGGCCGGCGGTGCCGATCATCGCCATGCCTGCTGCATCCGTGGCAACGAAGTTGTTGCCGCCCACGGAGCGCAATCCTTGCAGGTTCATGAAGTTGGCCAGCACCAGTTGGGCCTGGGTGATGTTCTGGCCGTTGGAATACTGCCCCGTGATAAAGCCCTGGCTGTTCACGCTGATGTCCTGGAGCCTGCCTTTGCCGTATCCGTTCTGGCTCTGATACAGGATCGAGGAAGGGGTCGCGTAGTTGGTGGTGGTCAATCCCGCGCTTTGATACCGGTCTTCGAGTTCAACGGTGAAGGTGGAATTCTGGTTGCCGAAGATCTGGGCAATGGCCGGGTCGGTGAGCGGGGTGGCCCCACCGGCGTTGGCATGGGTGATCGAGGAGATCGCCAGTTGGCTGTCTCCCACTTGGGTGTCGGTGAGGGTGAGCCGGCCGGCGACGATTCCCGCGGTGCAGGCAAACTGGGCCTCCAGCCCGGCAAGAAAATTCGCCACTGTCTGGGAAGAATTCACCGTGTAGGTGTATGAGGCTGCGGTTCCGTCTCCGGTGGTACCCTGAAGGGTAATCGTGTCACCGGCCTGCACGGTGTTGCCGAGGCTGTCCGAAACCGTGTTCCAGGTGGAGGTGGCGCTGATGAGTCCCGAGGTGGTGGCGGAGCTGAAGGCCGGGGCGGGGCTGACCACAGCCAGCGGCTTGGGAGTATTGCCAAAGCTCAGGGTTGAGGAGTTGTTGGCTGGGGTGCCGGTAAAATTAAAGTCGAAGCTGTAGTAGGATTCGCCCCTGGCAAGGGTCAGCAGGTTGGTGACACCGGCCGGATCGACGTTGCCGTCGGGCGGTACGTTCCAGCACTGGATGTTGCTCAAATCGCCGTTGTTTGAGAAGGAAAGCACGCCGTAGAGCAGGGCCCCGGCCCCCTTGTCCGTTGCGCTGTCGTACCGGGCGCCACCGGTGCTCAGCCGCTGGTCCAAGGCGGGGTTGCAGGTGACGAGAAACTCCCGTTCGTTGGGGTTTGCCGTCGCATCGAAATAGACGGTCAGATCGTAGGTGGTCGAGGGAGTCGAGAATGGAGTGGCTTCATCGGCCGGACCGTATATCTTCAGCGTGGTTTTAAAGTCGTAGTTGCTCGCGGCAATGGGTTGGGCGGTGTCGGTCCCGTTCCAACTGTCAAACAGGGTGATCGGGCTGGCGGCTGGCTCTTGCAAGGCCGGATTGTTCTGGATGTTCAGCATCAGTTGCACCTGGCTGGTCGCCGACTGGGGCGCGATGCTCTTGATCAGGATATCGCCGACCGCGGTGGGCGAGCCGGTGGAGGCGCTCAGGTTATAGCCCTGCACGAACTGGCCGGTCTGGGTGGTCAGGTTGTAGGCGTTGGGCTCGGCGCCCAGGTGATTCACCAGATCGAAGTTTCCGGAACGGGTGTAGGTGTTGGCCATGGTGGCGTCGGTCGGGCGCACCATGAAGAAACCCGGTCCGCTGATGGCCATGTCCGTGGCCTTGCCGGTGGTTCCAAGCATGCCGTCGCTGAAGGAGGTCCCGATGTTGCCAAGCTGGACGCCGTGTCCTACGGAGATGGAGCCAATGGTGGTTTCAAAAATGTCGGCGAACTGGGTTTGGCCTGTCTTGAAGGAGTTGGTGTTGACATTGGCGACATTGTTTGCCGTGACGTTGAGCTTCTGGCTCATGGCGTTCACGCCGCTTATGCCGTTGTAGAAAGATGCCAGTAAATCCATGGTGCGCCTCGCATGATGTTGTGGATATGGAGCTGCCGCATTGTTGTAAAGCAAAACCCATGCCAGGACGTGGCTTTGGTCTGTGGTTTAAATATATGGAGTTTTTTCAGGAGGTTGTGTATGCGTGGGGATGGGTGTGTCAGGCGCGGAAACCGGGAAAATTTTTCCAGTACCGGGTGTCTGGCGGGGGAATGGAGGTTCTTGCCGGGTTTGGGCTATGCCAGAAACGCGTCGAAGATGGCGAAGGCCTTTTGCACTGCGGGAACTTTTGCGTCGAGCAACAGGTAGGACTTGCCCGCGATCTCCTGGGCCACCAGTTCGTTGCTTGCGGGCAACAGGCCGCCCAGGGGCAGATCGGTGGATTCCACCGTCTCCTTGATCTTGGCCAGCAATTCCTCGCTGGCCGGTTCCGGCACCCGGTTGACGACGAGGCATTTCTTCTTGATCGTGACCCCCAGGGGGCCGGTGAGTTCGGCAATCCGTTTGGCGGTCATGATTCCCCGGGCCGAGGGGTCGGAGACCACGATGAGGTAGTCGATATCCCGCAGGTTCATGCGGCTTAAGTGCTCCATGCCCGCCTCGTTGTCCACCACGATGTACTGGTAGTTGTCGGCGAGATGATCCATGGTCATGGCCAGGTGCTGATTGGCCGCGCAGTAGCAGCCGGGACCGTCGGGCTGGCCCATGGCCATGAGGTCGAAGCCGGAGGCTTCCACCAGGGACTGGTGCACCTTCATCTCCATGTACTGGTCCCGGGTCATGTTGGGGGGCATGTCGCCCTTGAGTTCCTTTCTGATCTGGCCGATGGTGGCGTTAAGCTCCAGCCCCAGCAGTTCGTTGAGATTGGCGTTGGCATCGGCATCCACGGCCAGGATGGGGGTCATGTTCCGTTCGGTCAGGTATTTGATGAGCAGGGCCGAGATGGTGGTCTTGCCGACCCCGCCCTTGCCGGCCAGGGCAATGATTTTTGGCATGTGCTTTCTCCAGAGGGAATTTTTTTAACGCGAAGGCGCAGAGACGCAAAGGGGACAACGGTGTTGTTTGTGAGGTTTTCGCAAAAAAATGCCCTTCGACAAGTTCAGAAGAATCCTGCCGAAGCACTTTTGTGGGCCAATCTCTGACTTTTTTACGAAGCTGCCTTTTATTAAGGAAAAGAAAACTCTGCGTCTTTGCGCCTTCGCGTTGATCTTTCTTTTTGTGACGATTCCACCCAATATAGAAACCAGGCCGGGGAATGTCAAAGGGAAAGCCGTCCGGTGGGGCGAACCGCCCGGAATCCCGGCGATTTTACCCTTGCAACTTGCGGGTGAGCTGGTATGTTTATCCGCTTGACCTCAGTTTACGACACAGACCTTAAGTCCTTAAGATAGATGGAGATCACCCATGGATTATCGGGCGACATTGAACCTGCCCCAAACCGATTTCAAGATGAAGGCCAACCTCTCCCAACGGGAGCCGGAGTTTCTCAAGGCCTGGGAGGAGTCCGATCTCTACGCCAAGGTGCAGGAGCAGACCGCATCCAGGCCCCTCTATATTTTGCACGACGGCCCTCCCTATGCCAACGGCCATATCCACATGGGCCACGCCTTAAATAAAATCCTCAAGGACATCATCCTCAAAGCCAGGCGCATGGCGGGTTTTCATTGTCCCTATGTGCCGGGCTGGGACTGCCACGGTCTGCCCATCGAGCTCAACGTGGACAAGGATCTCGGCCCGAAAAAAAAGGAGATCGGCAAGCTCGCCTTCCGGGGCGCCTGCCGGAACTATGCCGGAAAATGGATCAAGAAGCAGAAGGAGGAGTTCAAGCGCCTCGGAGTGCTGGGCGATTGGGACACCCCGTATCTGACCATCGATTACAAGTACGAGGCAAGCATTGCCCGCGAGTTCAACCGCTTTCTCCTCTCCGGCGCGGTGACCCGCAGCAAGAAGCCGGTGCATTGGTGTTCCTCCTGCCGGACCGCCCTGGCCGAGGCCGAGGTGGAGTATTACGATCATACCTCGCCCTCCATCTATGTGAAGTTTCCGGTGGCCGAGGATTTGGGCGATGCTATTCCCGCCCTGGCCGGGGAGAAGGTCTCCGCCGTGATCTGGACCACCACCCCCTGGACCCTGCCCGCCAACCTGGGCGTGGCCTTTCATCCCGATTACCCCTATGTTGCGGTGCGGGTGGGTGGCGAGGTGTTGCTCCTGGCCGAGGGCTTGATGGAGCAGGCCTTGGCCGCATGGGGCGTCAGCGAATACGAGGTTCTTGCCACCTTTTCCGCCAGGCTGCTGGAAGGCAGGAAATGCCGCCATCCCTTTCTGGATCGGGATTCGCTCATGGTTCTGGCCCATTACGTGACCCTGGACACCGGCACCGGTTGCGTGCATACCGCGCCGGGACATGGCCGGGAAGACTACCTGACCGGGATCAACTACAACCTGCCCGTGCTTTCGCCGGTGGGCAACGACGGCCGTTTCACCGAGGAGGCCGGGCCCTATGCCGGGCTCTTTATCTTCGACGCCAATGCGCAGATTAATGCGGACATGGCAGCACAGGGCTCGCTCATCAAAGAGGCCAAGCTGTCCCACAGCTATCCCCATTGCTGGCGCTGCAAGAAGCCGGTGATCTTCAGGGCCACCGAGCAGTGGTTCATCTCCATGGAGGCCAACGAGCTGCGCAACAAGGCCCTGGCCGCGATCAAGGACGTGCGCTGGATCCCTCAATGGGGCATGGAGCGCATCCTCGGCATGGTGGAAAACCGGCCGGACTGGTGCTTATCCCGCCAACGCGCCTGGGGTGTGCCCCTCACCGTGGTCTACTGCGGCGAGTGCGGCGAGGTGCTCAACGACGAAACCATCATGAACCGCATCACCGGTCTGTTTGAAAAAGAGGGGGCG
>PHAW01000279.1 GCA_002841785.1 Deltaproteobacteria bacterium HGW-Deltaproteobacteria-3
ACGCCATCGCTGCTGCCCCGGTCAATAATGATGGTCTTGAACCATTGGGAAGGGTCCACCCCGATGATCTCTGCGGTGAGGGTGGGGGCCGGGAGAGTTTCCTTCATTTCGAGGAGCTTTGCCAGCCGGACATTGGTTGCCACGGCTTCACGGTATTCGTTGTTGACGGCCTTGTGTTTCTGGAGCTCTTCCCGCAACCGGGCATTTTCTTCCCGGACGTTGATCAGCGCGGTGTAATTCCGCCAGCCGTTCTTGAAACTTCCCGTCATCCGGGTCATGGCGTACTGGGCCTTGCCGATGACCTCAAGGGCCAGTTTGTGGGGAGCGTTGAACTCCTGACGGCCCACCGTGGAGACAATGAGAACAATAAACAGAGCGAGAAGAAGGCCGAAAAAAAGAAAGAGTCTGATCTGCCTGGCGCGTTTGTTTTTTTTCCTCATTACAGACTCTGCAAATAGTTATATGTCGCCATGTTTCTCGTGAGAATACGGAAAAGAGAGGAAAATGCGCCGTGGGTTTTTGTTTGACAACGAGCAAGAATACGGCTTGCGCGTTCTGTCTCAGGTGGTCATTACCTCTTTGAGGATGTCGATGTTCTCCAGGGCTTTGCCCGAGCCGAGCACCACCGAGGAGAGGGGGTCTTCCGCAATGATGATGGGCAGGCCGGTTTCCTCGGAAAGCCTTTTGTCAAGATTGCGGAGCAAGGCGCCGCCGCCGGTGAGAACAATGCCCTGGTCGACGATGTCCGCGGAAAGTTCCGGCGGGGTCAGTTCGAGGGCCATCTTGACCGCCTCGATGATCGCGTCAACCTGCTCGGTGATGGCGGTGCGGATTTCCTCCGAGGTAATGGTGAGGGTTTTCGGTACGCCGGAAACAAGATCGCGGCCCTTGACCTCCATGGTGTCGTAGGGGGGCTCGGGCATGACATCGCCGATGGTTGTTTTGATGACCTCGGCGGTGTGCTCGCCGATGGCCAGGTTGTGTTTGCGTTTGATGTAATGGAGGATGGCCTCGTCCATCTTGTCGCCCGCCACCCGCAGGGAGCTGGCATAGACGATGCCTGCCAGGGAGATCACCGCCACCTCGGTGGTGCCGCCGCCGATGTCGACCACCATGTTGGCCGTGGGCTCGGTGATGGGCAAACCTGCGCCGATGGCCGCGGCCATCGGCTCTTCGATGAGATATACCTCGCGGGCGCCCGCCGATTCGGCGGATTCCTTGACAGCCCTTTTTTCAACCTGGGTGATGCCGGAGGGAACGCTGATGATGATGCGGGGATGCACCAGGGTGCGGCGATTGTGGACCTTATTAATGAAGTAGCGCAGCATTGCCTCGGTCACTTCGAAATCGGCGATGACGCCGTCCTTGATCGGCCTGACCGCGATGATATTGCCCGGGGTGCGGCCCAGCATCATTTTTGCCTCTTTGCCCACGGCCAGAACCTTGTTGGTGCGCGCATCCTTGCGGATGGCGACCACCGAGGGCTCCCGCAGGACAATGCCCTTGCCTTTCACGAAAACCAGGGTGTTAGCAGTTCCCAGGTCAATGGCCAGATCGTTGGAGAGCCATCCGAACAGCGAGTCAAAGGGCGAGAACATAATGCGGTTACCTCTACGTTTTATTAGAATGCCTTTAATTTCCAGAGAGTTATGACTGTAGAAGAAAATCTCCCAGACTGTAACAGACTCATCTGGGCTTGGCAAGAAAAATGGCAGGACTTTTCCCGGAGAAAACGCTTGACATGCCATGCCCCGGGTGGTATTTGAAGCAGCGTGTCCGGCGGGATGTCGTTGCCGGATGCTTCAAGAACATGTGGGGCTATAGCTCAGCTGGGAGAGCGCTTGAATGGCATTCAAGAGGTCAGCGGTTCGATCCCGCTTAGCTCCACCACT
>PHAW01000049.1 GCA_002841785.1 Deltaproteobacteria bacterium HGW-Deltaproteobacteria-3
CGCATATGATGAACGGGCCGAAGCCGTGGCCCTCATGACCATGCATGGCGCCAAAGGCTTGGAGTTCCCGGTGGTTTTTCTGGCCGGGATTGAAGAGGAAATCCTTCCCTGCACCATTGCCAACCGCCTCAGCGACGTGGAAGAAGAACGCCGTCTCTTCTATGTTGCCATGACCCGGGCCAAGGACCGCCTGATTGTCAGCAATGCCGCAAACCGCACCATATTCAACCGGAGCGCCGCCCACCGCCCCTCCCGCTTTCTCCGGGAAATACCCGCCTCCCTGCTGAACGAGACGGTTCAGCAGAGAGGCGAAAAAGGAAACGAACGGCAGATGAAACTTTTTTAGACGAACTTGGCTTGGCGCCGTATCCCACACAGGAACCCCATGGAAAACCAGGACAGACCAGCGCCCCGCACCATCCGGATCGGCGCGGCCAATATCGGGCTGATCGGCCTTGACCAGGCCCTGAACACGGCACTTGCCGGACAGATGGAGGAAGAGGCGGCGGTGGATTTTCTTTTTGCTGCCATTGCCGGGGAAAATTACATCCCCTTGCCCGCGGAGCCTCTCTACCGCGAGGCCTTGCGCGCCGAATACCGCCGCCGCCAGGGAAAACAGGGCGCCGCCCCGGCAATTCTCACCATCCGGGTGCTGGGCTCCGGCTGCGTGACCTGCAACAAACTCAGCGCCATGCTCTTTGAGGCCCTGCAGAAATTCGGCCTGGCCGCGGACATGGAATCGGTGCATGATCTGGATGAGATCTGGCGGTTCGGAGTAACAAAAACCCCGGCCCTGATCATCAACCAGATGGTGAAATGCGCCGGGCGGATGCCGTCTTCGACCGAGGTCGAGGAATGGGTTAGGGAAGAAAGTGAAAAATTATAAGGGAACCTTGAAAAAATTGTGCCGAATTTTGCAAGGTTCCCATAAGTGATGGACTCGCAACAACTTGGGATTTGCTGCAAACAGGTGCTTCGACAGGCTCAGCACGAACGGAATATCAATATGTTAAGGTAGTAGCCGTTCGCCCTGAGCCTGTCGAAGGGCAGTTGTTACGAGTCCATCATTAGTGAAAAGTGTAGAATGAAACATGTATTTCCGGTGAACCTTTAGCCGAACACCCCCTTTCCACGCATATCCATCGAGGAAACCATGGACATCACCCAAAAAATGGAAGCCGCTGAAACCCGCATCACCAAAGCGGTTTTCCCCAACACCACCAACCACTACGCCACCCTGTTCGGCGGCACGGCCCTCCAGTGGATGGACGAAGCAGCCTTTATCACCGCCACCCGGTTTTCCCGGCAAAAAATCGTCACGGTCTGCTCGGACCGCATCGATTTCACGACCCCGATCCCGGCCGGCACCTTTGTCGAACTGATCGGCCAGGTGGTGAAGGTCGGCAACACCAGCATTCAGATCCGGGTAACCGTGTATCTTGAACAGATGTACGACGAAAGCAGGGTAAAGGCCATTGAGGGACTTTTCACCTTTGTCGCGGTAGACGATGCCATGCGTCCGATTCCGCTGAAGAAATAAAAGCAACCCTGCCAGGCGGGAACAGGGCGAAAAAAAATCCGCCACCGCCACTTTATTTTTTGATTCACCCCGGAGAATCTGTATACTATGGAATAAAAGCTTCGATACGGTTGTTGCCCGCACGGCAATCATCACACAGTGCAGAGGTCAGCCATGCCCCTCTCCAACTTTCCCCAAGCGATAGTTCGCTTTGAGATCCAGGTGTACCAACGCCCCAGCGATGAAAAACGGTTGCGCGACACTCACATCGCCTTTTCCGGCGCCCCCCAAAAACACGCGACCAACCCGCAGAAAATCTGTTTGGTCGTCGACCCTTACAGTGAAAATACCTTTTATTACGAATTCTTCACCCGGGATATCTCCTACGTCGAGGAACTGGCCAACATCGTCACCATGGACGGCGAGGTGATTCCCATGGCCAGGATCTGGGTGAAGAAAAAAAGCATTGCCATACGCTCCACCCCCTTTGTCGTTGAAAGCACCAGGCCATGAGGCGCGAGAAGCGAAAGACACCGCACCTCCTTCCCAGCCTCATTGCGTTCGCTTCGCTGCCATCGGCACTTTTGCCGGCCATTGACCCGCGGATCTGCGCTGCGTCGCAACCGTCTGTAAATCTGGGCGCAATTGCCACGCTGCTTCCAGATCTTTCATCAGAGGAGGTTCGGTCATGAACACCATCACAAAAATTCTGGTTCCCACGGATTTTTCCGCACATTCAAACAGGGTTCTGCAATCCGCCATCATGATCGCCCGCAAGTTCGAAGCGGCCATCGAGGTGGTTTTTGTGGTGGAAAGCCTTGATGCCTACGCCGGTTTTGCCCTGCCCCATCTGCCCTTGGAAAATCTGGAAAAAGAACTGCTCGAACGGGCCAAACGCAAGATGACCGAATTCATCACGGAAAACATGACGCTTGACGTCCCCCATGCAAGCGCGGTGCTCACGGGCAAGGTCGCGGCAGAGATCGTCCGGCACGCCAAAGCCACTGAGTGCGACATGATCATGATCGGCACCCAGACCTGCAAGGGAGTGGAAAAGACCCTCTTCGGCAGCGTTACCGAACGGGTGATCAAAACCGCCCACTGCCCTGTCCTCAGCATGAATCCATGCATTTAACGATCCGGATTTCCGGCATCATTCTCACCATCCACGGAGGTTTCCCATGAAAATGCTCGACATCAAAGCAAAGGCAAAAGATCTTGGCATCAGGGCAGGCAAGATGAAAAAAGAGGATCTCATCCGCACCATCCAGGAAAGAGAAGGGAATTTCCCCTGCTTTGGCTCGGCCATGGAACATTGCAGCCAGGAAGACTGTAGCTGGCGAGAGGATTGCCTGCTCATGTAGCAAAAAACCGTTCCCCGGAAAAGACCATGCCGACCGACACTGAACCCATTGAAGGCAACTGGTACGAGGTCATCGAGGATGGTGCCCGCTTCGTCGTAGTCACCGTTGACGAGGAGGAAGGGCTTATCGAACTCCAGCATGAGGATGGGGCAACGGAAGAAATCACCCTTGAAGCCTGGCATGAGGCTGATCTTACCGGCATTGCCCCGCCGGATGAAGCGGGATTGTTTGATGAGTTGGCTGATCAGGACGATGGGGCGCAGGAGTGGTGCCAAACAGAAAAGCAGGAAGATGACGACTGGGGGGAGCCTTTGCCCGAAATTGAGGAATAAGGGCACGATATCCGCTGGCAAATTTTCTTAAAAATATCTCTGCGAGAAGAGAGGTTCCGGCCTTCAGCCCCCCACCTGCCCCAAGGCAAGAACCTTCTCGATGCTCTCCCGCAGGTTCTCTCTGGTAAAAGGCTTGACCACATAATCGCTGACCTGGGCCCGAATCGCTTCCAGTATCAGATGCGGCTGCGCCTCGGCGGTTACCATGATAAAGGGGGTATTCCGGGTGCTTTCGTTGTTCCGGACACTCCGCAGCACCTCAATGCCGTGCATTCCCCGCATGCACCAGTCGGAAAGAATAAGGTCCGCCCCTTCTTGCGCCAGAATCGATAACGCCTTCTCCCCGCTGTCCGCCTCAAGGATCTGCGTATACCCCAAGGACCGCAGGTGATTGGTGATAATCCTCCGCATGACCAGAGAATCATCAACCACCAGCACCTTCATGTCGTAATCGTTTTCCATTCTTGCGCAATCTATGCCATGTGGCTGCTTTTGCCGGATTTCCCCGCAGAAGGAGCCCCGGTATCGCTCCTGATTTTTTGATTATAATGGAGGATCCCGAGGAATTAAAGCAATACATGGGAAGCATCCCGCTTCTTTGGCACAGGATAGAGCGATAAAATGCGGCAAATCGTTTTCGAATACATCGAAATGGATTATAATCGCAGCCGTCGACATAGCGCCAATGGTTATCTCAGCCCAGAAGCGTTCGAACTACAAAAAATCGCCTAACGCCGTGTCCGTCAATGGCGGGTACGATCAATTTTCGACAGCCTGCTCATCCAGGACAAGCCCTATATGCCCCACGCAGAACTTGAAGCAGTTGTCTTGCCCGACGGGACAATCCAGCTTGAGTGGATTGAGTCGCCGACCAAACTGAGCAATGCTGCAGACATCCTGCAGAATGCGATTTTTCAGCAGTATTCTGCAGAACCGGATGACTGGCTTCTCTATCTCGGATTTTGCAGAAAATCCACCCCTCTTTCGCCGTCCCTTGACTTTTTCCGGAATTTTGCCGGCCTGTTTATTCAAGCACTGCGGCTGAGCCCGGACATCAAGCAACAGCGGGGCGATATTATCCTCCCTCTTGATCCATCCAAAATGAACGAGATTGCCGTCCGGATTCCATTAATGACCGGCAGCGAATATCTGGGAAAAGACCAAATTCAATCGCTGTGGCAGTCCCTGCACGACATCTTTTCCCGCCAGATTGACTCCTTTGGCGGGACGGTCGAGGAGTTCCTCAAAGGTTACAGCCCGGATATCCACATAGCCGGTCGTATCTATTTCCACCTGGTCGAGAACAGAAAGGGCTCCGACCCGTTCGCCTTTCTGGCCACCTATTCTACCGCTCTGAATGCCGATGGCGAGTCGAAACATTTGCCCTTGAAATATGCTTTGGAAGAATACAAAAATGAGACCGAAAAACTCTTAGAACTCCTCGTCAATGTCTCCGATGCGGCCAAGAAGAGCAGCCTGATCAATGATCTTCTCGAATCCGGAGAGTTATTTTCGCCACTCTCATGGTCTGCCAGGGAAGCCTATACTTTTCTGCAGGAAATCCCGCTCTACGAGGAATGCGGCATTCTCTGCCGCATTCCGAACTGGTGGAAGAGCCAAACAGCGCGCATCGGGGTAAATCTCAGGATAGGCGAGAAAACTCCATCCATGGTCGGCATGGCCGCGCTGCTCGATTTCCGGCCTCGGTTGATGATCGGTGATGTTGAGATCACTGAGAAGGAAGCGAGCCGTCTGCTTAAGGAGTCGGAAGGACTGGCCTTCATCAAGAACAAGTGGGTCGCGGTCGATCCTGACAAACTGCGCCAGACCATCGCAGCCTATGAAAAGGCCCGAGAGCTAGGCGAGGATGAAGGACTCAGTTTTCTCGATGCCATGCGGCTCTCCATGGACCCCGGCAAGTTGCTTGGTCCGGCTGGAGCTGTTTCGGTCTCTGGAGTCTCCCATGGGGAATGGCTGAAATCTGTCATGGAAAAACTGCACCACCCTGAGACAATTGCTAAGGTGGTTGCCGGGACACGCTTTAAAGCAACTCTGCGTGGCTATCAGCAGCAGGGGCTGCAATGGCTCTGGTTTTTATATACCTTGCGGCTCGGCGCCTGCTTGGCTGATGATATGGGGTTGGGCAAGACCATCCAGATCCTGGCTTTCCTGAATGTGTTGAAAAACCAACGGGCAAATCAGCCTGGCCGTGCCTCGCTTCTAGTTCTGCCAGCCTCGCTTTTGTCAAACTGGACGAGCGAGATCAACACCTTTGCTCCTGATCTGGTTTTCCTGGTAGCCCATCCCGACTTTCACAAACCCCAACCCGTCCCGACCCTTAAGAAAAAGCAGATCGATGCCTTGGATCTCGTGATCACCACCTATGCCCTTGTCCAACGGTATGACTGGCTGCGTGAGTATCCTTGGCACTCGGTAATTCTTGACGAGGCACAAGCCATCAAAAATCCGGGCGCCAAGCAGACAAAAGCGGTCAAGGGATTGACCGCCACAAACCGGATCATCATGACCGGCACTCCGATCGAGAACCGGATGTCCGACCTCTGGAGCCTGTTTGATTTTATCAATCCCGGGTTGTTGGGTACCGCCAAGGAGTTCACCACCTTCACCAAGGGGTTGGCGGATAGCTCGACTGGCTATGCCGGTCTGCGCCGGGTTGTCAGCCCGTTCATCTTGAGACGAATGAAGACTGACAAGTCTATTATTTCGGATCTTCCGGACAAAGTGGAGGTAAAGACGTGGGCGGCGCTCAGCAAGAAACAAGTCATTTTGTACGAAGAGATCATCGAATCCATCAAGGCATCGGTCGTGGAGACAGAAGGAATACAGCGCAAGGGGTTGATTCTCTCCGCTCTTGTGAAATTCAAGCAGCTCTGCAACCATCCTTCCCAATACCTTGGGCTTAATGTTTTCGATGAGGTGGAAAGCGGCAAGTTTGAACGACTGCGGGAGATCTGCGAGACCATCCATGATAAACGCGAGAAGGTCCTCGTCTTCACACAATTTCAGGAGATGACCGGTCCGTTAAGTCGATTCCTTTCCGGTATCTTTCAGCGCGAGGGCTTGGTGCTCCATGGCGGCGTGCCGGTCGGCAAGCGCAAGGACCTCGTTGCCAGGTTTCAAGGTCAAGACTATGTGCCTTTTTTTGTTTTATCGTTGAAGGCGGGAGGGGTCGGCCTTAACCTGACGGCGGCCAATCATGTCATCCATTTTGATCGATGGTGGAACCCGGCCGTGGAAAATCAGGCCACAGACCGGGCCTTCCGGATCGGTCAGAAAAAAAATGTTATGGTCCACAAGTTCTTGACCAAGGGCACCATCGAAGAAAAAATCGATGCCATGCTGGAACGGAAAGCTACAATGTCACATGAGATTATTGCCCCGACCGGGGAGAACTGGATCACCGAGATGAGCAACGACGAACTGCTCGACCTGTTTACCTTGAACCATTTGTAAGCGAAGAGAGAACGGCATGAGTTACTGGAACCGCTTTCCCGAGTATGTGTCTGTGGCGGAAAAGAAGGAGAAGGCCGCAAAAAAACTGAAACAATTGCAAAAAAAGATGCCGGATATCAAACCGGTCATCCTCGAGGGGAAAGCCCTGGCGCAGACATGGTGGGGCAAATCATGGAATCAGAACCTGGAACGCTACGCGGATTACAGCAACCGCATCGACAGGGGCCGCAGCTATGTGCGCCATGGCGCAGTGCTTGACCTGGGGATTGAGGCCGGCACAGTGAGGGCACTCGTCCTAGGCTCATCGTCTAGGCCCTATGAAGTAACGATCCGCATCAAGGCCATCAGCGCGACCCAATGGACAGCGATCAAAAAACAGTGCGATGGCCGGTTGAAATCGTTACAGGATTTGTTGTCAGGGAAATTCCCCAGGGAGTTGAGCGATATTTTCCTAACCGAGGGCAAGGGGTTGTTCCCCTCGCCAAAGGAGATTTCATTTGACTGCAGTTGTCCGGATTGGGCCTCGATGTGCAAGCACGTTGCGTCTGCCCTCTATGGCATTGGTGCGAGGCTTGACGAAGACCCCTCCCTGTTCTTCACGTTGCGTGGTGTGTCCACGGACGATCTGGTGGTCGAGGCCATTCAGGACCAGACGGCAGAGATGCTGGCAAAGGCTGAGCGAAAAAGCACCAGGGTTATTAAAGATACTGACCTCTCATCTCTATTTGGTCTTGAATTGGCCACCCCTCCATCCGCCTTTCTGCCCGAGAAGACTAAGCCGGCTCTCAAGAAAAGCTCTAAGCAAAAGGCTGCTGCCCAGAAGCCTCCCAAGTCAAGCACTAAAACTCCGATCCGTCGGATCCGAACACCTCTTGCGCCCATCGATCTGGTCGCGGCGATTATTGCCCGGAGTAAGATCGGGGTTGACTCCAAGACCCTGTCGGAGAAAACCGGTCTCCCTAAGACAAAAATTTATGCTCTCGTGCGACAGATGAAGCTGCAAGGAAAAATCAAAAACAAGTCTCACGGTGTCTACGTGAAGGTCAGGGGATGAGCTTGAAGGGAGATAACTCGGCACTTGATTATTACTTCATAATTTGCCAAGTGTAATATGAAAATTATGAGGTAATTTCATGTACAACCGTGACATATTCCAAGAATTACTGCGCTATCTGGATCAGCCGAAAATTTTGTTACTGGTGGGGGCGCGTCAGGCAGGGAAGACCACCCTGATGAAAATGCTGCTGGAGCATCTGCGGCAGCATGGTGAGCCTGAACATGCCCTGCATTATCTGGACTTGGAGAACATGACACTACTGCATCTGTTGGAGGGTGGGCACCGTGAGCTGATGGGCTGGCTGGCGGCCAGAGGGGCTGACCTCTCCCACAAGGTGTATGTCTTTATCGATGAAATCCAGTATCTTTCGAACCCGTCAAATCTGCTGAAGCTGCCGGCAGACAGTCAGCCCAACCTCAAGTTGATCGTTTCCGGCTCATCAACCCTTTAAATCCGTCGCAAATTTAGTGATTCCCTGGCAGGGAGAAAGCTGGTTTTCGAGATATACCCATTGAATTTTGTCGAGTTTTTGGATTTTCGCGGAGAAGAACGCCTGGCGCGTGTGGTGCGCGACTGCGGTGTGCGCTCACTGGTGGCAGATACCGATCCCGCGGCTCTTTCAGCCCGTTTTCTGGCTGAGGACTGTTTCCGTCACTACCGAGATTTTTTTGGTCTGGGGCGGTTATCCTCGTGTTGCCTTGGAGCGGGATGAGCAGCGCAAGGCCGCCTATCTGTCCGAGCTGTACAACGCCTATGTCCGCAAGGATATCAAGGATCTGGCCCGCATCGACAACGTAAGTGGATTCAACAATCTTATTACGGCACTGGCGCATCAGGCCGGAGGGTTGGCCAATATATCGGAACTGAGCATCGCTACCCGTCTGGCCCGTGACACGCTGGAGCATTACCTGTTTCTGCTGGAAAACACCTTCATCATCAAAGGGGCGTTACCGTTTTCCCGTAACCCGCGCAAGGAGATCAGCAAGATGCGCAAGTATTATTTTCTTGATAATGGACTGCGCAACATAGCCATCCGCAGTCTTGCCGCCCTTGACAGCCGTCCCGATGCCGGCGAGCTGGCGGAAAATGCGGTCTTTGCCGATCTGACCAAGAAATCACCCTTGTTGGAGGAGATCGGTTTCTGGCGAACCCAATCAAAAACCGAGGTTGATTTTATTTTGCATGGGGAAGGCCGCCTGCGCCCCTTAGGGGTGAAATTTCGCCCATTCAGCGGGCCAAAAATACCAGGTGGTATCCGATCATTTCGGCAGGATTATCCGGCTAAGGAACGCCCTCTGGTGCTAACACGTGACTATTTTGGCACAACGGAGTGATCCCTCCTTCCCGCAACGCTTGCCGCAACACACCCTTCCTCTCGCGGTTTCCGACCGCTACCCGCCGGGATGGCGCCGGACTTCTCGGCCCGGCCTTCTGCTGCTCCTTTCGTCATCGAAATTCAGGGCTCCCGCCTCTGCTTCATGTTTCGCCCTTCATCGGCTGGTCAGACCAGACCACTATGGCTTCTGCTGACTTCTGACAACCTATCCCCACACCTTACGATGCCGGTAGCACATGACAGGCCGTCAGATCTCCCAGGGTAATACGCGTGACCTTCACACTTATGCCCGCCGCATCTACGTCCACACCTTCCGTGCAAGTATCGGGCTTTGAAGATAATTGCCTCCTCACCCGGTGTGGCCTTGCCGTCCGGCTAACCGTTCCCCTTGCCGGGTCGGTAGAGGACTTGCACCTCCAAGTCATCGGCTCGCCATCACAACGCGCCGAACAGCGCCATGCCTGGCGCACAACAAAAAAAGCGAATCAAGCTCAAGTGCTTGATTCGCTTAATATTTTCTGGTGGGCGGAGCGGGGATCGAACCCACGACCTTTGGCTTCGGAGGCCAACACTCTATCCAACTGAGCTACCCGCCCTCGGGTTTTCATGTGTACAGTGGCACCTTACTTACCATGTATCGCTTTTCCAGTAAAGCCATTTTCACCTGGGTCAGGAGGGTGCAGGCTTACGGCCAGAATCCTTCTGGTACTGGGGGAGATGGCCGCCCGCTGGTCAGGACGCACGCCGAGAATGGCAATGATCCCCTCCTGATCCGCCAGGATGGGTATCCGTCTCCGTTGGGGCACAGGGATCTTCTGGTCGGTGAAAAAATCGCCGACCTTTTTTGAACCCGGCGCGCCCAGGGGGTGAAAGCGATCTCCCAGCCTGACGGAGCGCACCGTCATGGGAAAGGAGACTTTGTCGGCATCGCAATACAGGGGCTGAGGAGCCGCATCTTCCCAGCCCTCGGGGGCAGCCGCCAAAAAGCACAGTGTAATCCTCGCCCCCAGTCCCTCCAAAAAATATTCCCCCGGACCGGGAAGCTCTCTGCAAAAAAATCCCTCTTCCCTGTCCGCCTCCAAGAGATTGCCGCGCACTGCCTGCCGTCCCTGCGGATAGCCAAAGCCCATCCGCCCTTCTGCCTTCACAACCCGCAACCCTTGGGCCAGGTGCAATCCCGCACCCTCGCCCCCGATTTCAGCCAGAAAAAGAAGCTGGGCGATTTGCCTGAACGTCGGCCTGCAGCCCATGCGCCAGCAAGCTGTTTCCGCAATGCGCCGCCGGATGGCCAGGGGGTGGCGCAAAAAATCCGCCACCTGGCCTGGCTGGCCATCCCGGCCAGCAGCTCCTCTTCCCCTTGCAAAATCGCCGCCGTTTCCCGCAGGGAGTTGCCGATATTGGGGTTAAAATGTTCCTCTAAATAGGGCAGCAGGTCAAGCCTGATCCGGTTGCGCAGATACATCCGCTCCCGGTTGGAGCTGTCGAGGCAATAGGGAATAGCTTCTTCGGCAAGATAGCGGAGAATCTCCTCCTTGGCGATGCCCAAAAAAGGCCGGATCACAAGACCATCGCGCATTCCGGCCATGCCGGTCAAACCCGCGCGGCCGGTCCCCCGGATAAGCCGCAACAGAATCTCCTCTGCCTGATCATCCGCCGTATGCGCCACGGCAATCTTCGTGGCCCCATGGCGCGCCGCCACCTCCGCCAAAAATCCGTAGCGAAGATTGCGGGCGGCATGCTCGATGGATAGCCCCTCTTCCCTGGCGCAGGCAACAACCTCCATCTGGCCGCACTCGCAGGCAAGCCCCAGGGACTGAGCCGCTTCCCGCACCAGTCGCTCTTCCGCCTCCGCTTCCTTGGGCCGCAAGCCATGATCCACATGGGCAACCACCAAAGAACAGCCAAGCACTCGGGCCAGATGCGCCAAAACCTGCAGCAGGGCCATGGAATCCGGTCCTCCGGACACCGCCACCACGCAGCGTTCTCCA
This sequence comes from Deltaproteobacteria bacterium HGW-Deltaproteobacteria-3, assembly GCA_002841785.1. Classification (GTDB taxonomy): domain Bacteria; phylum Desulfobacterota; class Desulfobulbia; order Desulfobulbales; family Desulfurivibrionaceae; genus Thiovibrio. Next base: position 11,071 of record PHAW01000049.1, read on the forward strand.
CCGACAAGAAGCGCCTGACGCCTGATAATTTTTTCTGTTTTTTTCAGGAAAGAATGCATGCGTCTCGTTCACGATGCCCCAGGTAACAACCCGATCTCCAAGGAGTTTTTACGGGGCTTCATTATTTCCCTTGAAGTAGCAGCTATCTTTGGCTATGTGGTATACCATAACTATACTCTGTCTTTTTTTAAAAAAATACTCAGCAACGGGTCTCCCCATGAACGTACGCAAAGCCGTTATCCCAGTGGCCGGCAAAGGCACCCGCTTTCTTCCCGCCAGCAAGGCGATCCCCAAGGAAATGCTCACCATCGTCGACCGGCCGACCATCCAGTACATTGTTGAAGAGGTGGTCGCCTCGGGCATCGAAGAGATTGTTTTTGTCACCAGCCAGGGCAAATCCGCCATTGAAAATCATTTTGACTACGATTTCGAACTCGACACCATCCTCAGACAGAAGGGCAAGGATGCGCTCTGCGAAGAGATCAACCACATCTCAAATCTCATCGACATTACCACGGTCCGCCAGAAAAAACCATTGGGCCTGGGCCACGCCATCTGGACCACC
>PHAW01000050.1 GCA_002841785.1 Deltaproteobacteria bacterium HGW-Deltaproteobacteria-3
CAACTACAACGGCGACTTCAACGAGATCAAAAACAACCTCAACGGCTGCATCGACGCGGTGAACAGCCTGGTGAGCGACGCAGGAATGCTGGTGAACGCGGCATTGGAAGGCAGGCTCGCCACCCGGGCCGATGCCTCCAAGCATCAAGGCGATTTCCGGAAGATCGTCGAGGGGGTCAACAATACCCTGGATGCGGTCATCGGCCCCCTCAACGTGGCCGCCGAGTATGTGGACCGCATCGCCAAGGGCGATATCCCGCCCAAGATCACCGACAACTACAACGGCGACTTCAACGAGATCAAAAACAACCTGAATTCCATGGTGGAAAACCTGACCAATTTCGCCGTCCATTGCCAGGAGGCGGCGGAACAGGTTGCCACGGGCAGCGGGCAGATAAGCTCTTCCGCCGCAAGCATGAGCCAGGGCGGAACCCAGGCAGCCGCTTCGATAGAGGAGATCTCCAGCGCCATGGAAGAGATGAGCAGCACTGTGGCGCACACGGCTGACAACGCACGGGAAACCGCGGCAATAGCAACCAAGGTGGCAGTCGATGCCAAGGAGGGCGGCGAAGCCATGGTGGAAACCGTTGCCGCCATGCGGAATATCGCGGAGAACATCCTGATTATCGAAGAGATTTCCCGGCAGACCAACATGCTGGCCTTAAATGCCGCCATCGAGGCGGCCCGGGCCGGAGAGCACGGCAAGGGCTTTGCCGTGGTCGCGGCCGAGGTCCGGAAGCTTGCGGAAAGAAGTCAGAGCGCGGCCAAGGATATCGGCAGCATGGCCGGTTCCAGCGTGGAGATTGCGGAAAAAGCAGGAAATCTTATCGCAAAGATGGTTCCGGAGATCCAGAAAACAGCGGAGCTGGTGTCGGAAATCAACGCCTCGGCAAGCGAACAGGCCCAGGGCATCGCCCAAAACGCCAAGGCCATTGAGCAGCTTGACCAAGTGATCCAGCAGAATGCCTCGGCAAGCGAGGAGATGGCGGCCACCAGCGAAGAATTGTCCAGCCAGGGAGAACAACTCATGGAAACCGCTGGATTTTTCAAGATGGATCGCGGCGCGACCATGAGAAAGCCTGCGGCCCGGTTACAGGCGGAATCCCGGCCTGCTCCCCGCTTAAGGGAGGTGAAAAAAGGACTGCCCAAACTCCGGGAAACCGGGGCGGTGTTCCTTTCCGAACAGGTTGTGGATGAAGATAAGGGCATAACCCAACCCTCTCCTTCCCATGCTGGTTTCCGCGTGGCTCTGCAGGAAACGGGGTCTGATGCCGAGTTTGTCAGGTATTAAAACGGTTGAACACAGCATATAAAACAAGACGTCGCTTCCCTTACCTGCAAAGGAGAAAATCATGCCCGCATTGAATCCCGATGAAAACAAAAGCAACCAGTATCTGACCTTCACCCTCCGCGATGAGGACTTTGCCATCGACATCGCCAAGGTCCGCGAGGTGCTGGACGTGACCACCATGACCAAGATTCCCCAGATGCCCTCGTATATCAGCGGGGTGATCAACCTGCGCGGCAATGTGGTGCCGGTGCTGGACCTGGGATGCCGGCTGGGCATGGAACCTGTTGTTCAGACAAAGAGCACCTGTGTAATGATCGTGGAAACCATGATTGATGAGGCAACCGTCGCAATGGGCACCGTGGCGGACTCGGTGCAGATGGTCCTGGATCTGCAGACCTCGGAAATCGAAGAGGTGCCGCGCATGGGAACAAACATCGACACCGACTTCATCGACGGCATGGGCAGACAGGGGGAGAAATTTCTTGTCATCCTGAATATAGACAAGGTTCTTTCCAATGGCGGAGAGGAGTTGCGCCTCTGCCTTGACCTGAACCCGGCCCTGGCTGCTGACCCTGCAACAGAAGCAGTGGAAGGAGCTCCGGTTACCGCATGAATTTTCGTGGGGAATCGGGGCAGACATGATGCCACGATTCCCCCAAGGCCTGTTGCCGACACATTCCCTTATTGACAACAAAAGAGGTGCCTGATGCAGAAGAATATCCTGGTTGTTGACGATGAATCCCTGCTGGTGGAGATGGTCAGCCGTTGCCTTACGGCAAACGGCTATACAGTGACTACGGCAAACAGCGGGGAAGATGCTTTCTCTTTTCTGAATATGCGCCGCTTTGACCTGACCCTCTGCGACATCCACATGGACGACATGGACGGCTTTGCCATTCTCGCCGTCTGCAAGGCCCTGCACCCGCAGACCAAGGTGATCCTCTGCTCCGGAGACATAGTCTATGAAACTGTCAGCAGAGCCTTTGCCTGCGGGGCCGACGGATTTCTGGCCAAACCCTTTCTGCTCAGCGAGCTGCTGCACCAGACCAACAAATGTCTCCCCCTGCAACAACCAAAAAACCTGGAGGCCTTCATGGCGGCGGCAGCCCCGCACGACACAGCCCATTGGCCGGAAAAACTTTGCGGCGCCTGATTCCCCGCGCGCAACAAGGAGAGCATCCCAATGATCGATCGGAACGCGGAGTTGAAGATATCGACGGAGAATCTTCCTTGTTTGCGGGAAGACTTATCCCCGCGTTATCAAAAACTCCTTGAGGCGGCAACAGACTACACCTATACCGTGATGATCGTAGACGGCCGCCCCAGCAGGACTGTCCACTCCATCTGCAGTTTTGCCATAACCGGCTACACCCCGGCCGAATACCAGGAAACTCCCTTTCTTTGGTTTGAAATGATCCATGCGGACGATCGGGATCTGGTCTCGGAGCATCTCAACAATCTCTTGACCGGGGCAGAGATCCCGCCCTTCGAGCATCGGATAATCCACAAGAACGGCTGCATCCGTTGGGTTAGGAACACGGTGTTGCCCCATTACGATGGCAAGGGAAAACTCGTCGAATACGATGCCCTGGTTTCCGATATCACCGAGGCACAAAAAGCCGCGGCAAAAACCGCCAAAATAAACAGAGCCTACAAAACCCTCAGCATGTGCAACCAGGTGATGATCCGGGCAAGCAGCGAGAAGGAATTATTGGCAAGACTCTGTCATATCCTGACGGAGGTGGGTGGATATGGATTGGCCTGGGTCGGATATGCCAGGCACGATACGGAAAAGTCCGTCACCGTCGCGGCCAGTGAGGGGAGAGATGCGGGCTATCTGCAGGGACTACGGATCAGTTGGGCGGATACGGATGGCCATGACCAAGAGCCCGCCGGCAGCGCAATCCGTACCGGACAGATCGTGTTGCATGACAGCAGCTTTCCCCCTTCAGGAGATGCGCCGTGGCTGGAAAAAGCGAAACAGCACGGCTATCTTTCTTCAATCGCGCTCCCCTTGAAGGCGGAACAGGAAATAATCGGGGCGCTGAATCTTTACGCCGGGGAAAACAATGCTTTCAACCAGCATGAAATAGAACTGCTTTCGGAACTGGCGGACGACCTTTCCTTCGGCATCGTGGCCCTGCGCACCAAGAAAAAACATGCCAAGACGGTAAAAGCCCTGGCAGCCAGCTCAATGAGGCTTCAGGCCATATTTGAAACTGTGCAGGCCGGTATTGTCATTATCGACAAGGAAAGCCGCATGATCGTGGATGCAAATCCCGCCGCCAGGCAATTGATCGGCCTGTCCCGCACAAAGCTTATCGGAAGGGAATGCCATCGATCCATCTGCCCGGCAGACAGGGGGCAGTGTCCGGTCCTGGATATGGGGCAACGCCTTGAGAACTCCGGACAAGTGCTCCTGCAGGCTTGCGGCAAGGAGCTGCCGATATTCAAATCCGTGGTGGAGATGGAACTCAATGGCCGCGTCTGTCTGGTGGAAAGCTTTCTTGATATCTCGAAGCGGGTGGAGGATGAGCAAGAAAGACTGAGGCTGCAAGGCCAGCTTCGCCAGGCCCAAAAAATGGAGGCCATCGGCACCCTGGCCGGCGGCATTGCCCACGATTTCAATAATCTGCTACAGTCTATTCTCGGCTATGCCGGGCTGCTGCTCCTTGCGCTTCCCGCGCAATCAGAGCACCACCAGTTTGCCGAGGCCATTAAAACCGCGGGAGTATCCGCCGCCGGTCTGATCAAGCAGATCCTGACCTTCAGCCGGCACCGGGAGCACGAACAAAATCCCTTGCAAATGCAATATCTGGTCAAGGAGGCATTGAAGCTGCTCCGTTCGACCTTGCCCTCCACCATTGCGATCGAGCAGCAGATAGACATGCAATGCGACGCGATTCTGGCCGATTCCACCGAAATCCACCAGATTATCATGAACCTCGGGACCAATGCCTACCATGCCATGCGGGAAAAAGGCGGCACCCTCACGGTAACACTCGATGAGGTTGAAGCCGGCCAGACATTGGTGGGCGAGACGCCAGATCTGATCCCCGGGAAAAAATATATTCGCCTCATCGTTGCCGATACCGGACAGGGAATGGACCGGCAAACCCGGCTGCGCATCTTCGAACCGTATTTCACAACCAAGGAAAAAGGCGAAGGGACCGGGCTGGGGCTTGCCATAATCCATGGGATAATCAAGAGCTACCAGGGGGCGATCTCCGTCCGCAGCGCTTTGGGGGAAGGCACGACCTTTACCCTGTTTTTTCCGGTGCTGAATCAGGCGAGGACCGTCCCGGGGGAGACGAAAAAAACAGAAATCTCCGTATCCCAGATAAACGCCAAGGTACTTTTTGTCGATGACGCAGAGCTGAATGTTATTCTGGGGGAATGTGTCCTCAAGCAGATCGGTTGCGAGGTCATGGCTCTCAGCGACAGCCGTGACGCACTGGAGGTGTTCCGGGCAGTCCCGGAAAAATTCGATCTAGTGATCACGGACCAGACCATGCCGTATCTCACCGGCGTCGATCTGGCAAAAAAAATGCTGGAAATCCGGCCGGACATCCCCATTATCATGCTGACCGGACACAGCGATCTTGTTGATGAACAACGGGCAAAAGCCGTGGGCATAGCAAAATTTCTCATGAAGCCAATAAGCATGGAAGAGATCGCCCAAGCCATGGGAGAGATTCTTTTACAGCGGAAGAACCAAATCTGATCGCCAAATGACGCCGGACCACTTGTGCCCGGCGGAACCTCTTCTTTACTGCCGGCTCGCGTGGGATACCGTCTTTACTCATCGCCTGGTCTTGAAAACACATAAATCACGGAGGCCTGACACCGTTTCGTGCCAGGCCTTTTTTCGTGCCATATTGTCCGCTTGTTTTTTTTGAGCATTCAGATGGATAATAAAAATTGCAACGGACAAACCACGATCCGATAAACCGCCCTGAAACAAGCCCGTTTACCGCTTTCAGATCGGCTGTTGATGGAGTACCATGCAGATGGGCTAGAATATTGAATTACGGAGGCACGGATGTATTCGCCAGTTGCAGACGACACTTCCCGGAAAGGTAATATCAGAATTCTTGTGGTGGAGGATGTGGATTTCAACCGGAAGATCCTCACGGACATCCTTGCGGAGCACGGCTGGAAGAGCGCCACTGCCACCAGCGGGGAGGAGGCCCTGGCCCTGCTTGCCCAAGACACCGACTTTCAAGTTATCCTGATGGATATCGGCTTGCCCGGCATTGACGGGCTTGAGACCACGCGCAGGATCAAGGAAAAACCGGCTTGCCGGGCCATTCCGGTTATCGCCCTTACGGCGGAAAGCGCGGACGAACGGAAACGTTTTTTAGCCGCAGGGTTCGACGGGTATGCGGAGAAAAACTTCGACCCGGACCAGCTTTTCGCTGCCATTGAAACGCATCTTGTCCCTGCAGGCGACACCCGGCAAAAGCCGGAGTCTGCGGTCATGCCCCCCTCACCGCTTCTCGATTTGGATCTCGAGGCCCTGCTCGCCATCTACGGTGACGAAACGCTCCTTTGCCGGATAGCCAAGGCCTTCTTTGCCGACACCAACACAGAGCTCCAGCGGCTTGGCGAGGCAATGGCCTCGGACGACCGGACGGTGATTCTGGCCTGCTGCCACAGCCTCAGAGGCTCGGCCGCAATCTTTACCGCAACAAAACTGGCCACGGTGAGCAAAGAACTGGAAGACTGCATCCGCCAGGGCAACAAAAACGGGATTGAGCCGGCCTGGCACAGGGTGGCCGCCGCCCATGAATCGCTGCGCGAAATCGTAACAAGTCGGCTCAAGATGACTTGGAATAGCGAATACCGCTGAACAACTGCGGAAAAGAATCCCCGAAGACATGCATCCGGACTATTCAACCATCCTGATTGTCGACAATGCTGAATTTATCCGCATGATTGTACGGTTGCGCCTTGAGGGGGCAGGAGTTCCGCCCAAAAACATCCAGGAAGCGAAAAACGGACAGGAGGCATACGATATTGTGGTCGCACAGGGGATACCCAACATCCTCTGCGATTATGAAATGGCGGTTATGGATGGAATAGAACTGGCCATCAAGCTCCTCATTACGGAGCAGCGGCAGGATATTCGCTTTGTCCTCTTCAGCGGCACCCCCCTTACAAGAATCACGGCAGCTCTGGCCGAAACCGGGTTGAATATTCCGGTTATCCCCAAAACACGGCTCAGGGAAAACTGGACCGCAACAGACTTCATCAGCGCCTGGTTTCCGGAACTGACCGCCACCCTTTCGCGGCAATAAAGAAAATGCTGCTCATTCCCAAACCTGCCGATATGTATTATAATAACAATACGCAAAATTGACCGGTTCCCGCTTACGAACCGCGAATCCTGTATCCCTGGGGGGGGTTGCATGAAGATACTCATCGTCGATGATGAAATAACCGCCAGAACCATTCTCAAGAATCACCTGCTCCAGCATATGCCCGGGTGCCAGCTCTTTGAGGCGGCAAACGGCACCGAGGCAATATTCCGCTACCTCAAATACCAGCCGGATGTCGTTCTCCTCGATCTCATCATGCCGGTGGTGGATGGAGAAACCTTTCTCACCATCATTGAGGACGCCTTCCAGAAAGGCTTTCTCAAAAAAGAACCGAAAGTCGTCGTCATCACCAGCTTCGACGACCCGGGTAAACTGCTTGAGGTTTCAGGCAGGCCGTCGGTGGAAACGGTTATCCCCAAGCCCATCACCCAGGCCACCATCGAGCGGCTGAAAACCCTGCTGTGATGAGCTCATCTGACCGTGTTCGCCCGGACCGGCCATTCCCTGTCCCGGGAAGAGCAATTGCTCCATTTTCCTTCTCGTATTCTCCCCTTGATTTTTTTGATGACGCTTTCCTTGTATCCACTATAATGTTCCGATACCCTCGGGCATAACCCCAAAAAGACTCCCCCCATACCAAGGAGGTTACCCTATGTCTGTCTCCCAGGCAGATTTTGAAAAGGCTCTCGCCGTCGGCCGGCCGCCCAATATTGTCAAGCTGTTCCCTAATTCCAAGGCGCTGATCGTCAGCGGCAAGGTGATCGACCGGGCCTTGCGGGCCAAGGGCAAGGCTATGACCATCGCCGCCAACGGCCGCAACAATTTCATCATCCGCGGGGCCCTGCTGGCCGCGCAACGGGCCAACGCCGCGATCATCATCGAAATCGCCCGCTCCGAGGGCGGGGCCAGCGCATACTGCCCGGTGAATTACTGGAACATGGCCATGCAGGTGGATCAGGCCATGAACGAGCTGGGCATCACCGTGCCGGTGGCCATCCATGCCGACCATTACGGGATCAAGAAGGAAGCGGATCTTGATTTCGCCAAGGTGGAGATCCCCACGATCTTCGAGGCGGGAATCACCTCCATCGCCATCGATGCCTCGCACATGCCGGATGACCAGAACCTGCTGGCCAATCTATCGCTGACCCAACTGGTGCCTGCCTGGGCCGGGCTGGAAACGGAGATCGGCGAGATCAAGGGCGATCAGGGCCTTTCTTCCCCTGCCGAGGCGCTCTTCCTCATCCAGGGCCTCAATGCCCACAACATCTTCCCCGACTGGATCGCCTTGAACAACGGCACCACTCACGGCATCGAGGAAAGCGGCCAGGGCATTCAGGTGGAACTCACCGCCGAAGTCCACGCCGGCCTCGCCCCCTACCATATCTCCGGCGCCCAGCACGGCACCTCGGGCAACAGCTCGGAAAGGCTGCGGGAGATCGCCGCCAAAACCTCCACCACCAAGGCCAATGTCGCCACGGCCCTGCAGATGGTTTCCTGGGGCTTGCAGGTGAACGACTACGGCAATGCCATTCTCGACGCGGACGGCAACTTCATCAAGGTGAAGGACGCCGGCGTCACCGAGAACATGTGGCGGGAAATGGTTGCCTACGCCGAGGCAAACGGCTGGAAAAAGGGCAACTACAAGAGCCTTAACCTGCCCTTTGAGCCGAAGCTCATGGGCCAGCCCAAAGCGGTCCGGGACCGGATGGTGCAGCGGGTGGAAGATTTTGTCTACAATCTGCTGGTCAACGTCTTCAACGCCCAAGAGAGCGCGCCTCTGGGAATCAAGGCCATTGTGGAGAAAAACTCATACGACATGGGGCCCAAGGTCGGCCGCATTGAGGATCCGGCCCAATGGACCGGGGAAAAGATCGCCCACCGGGCGGCAAGCCTCGGCACCGACAAAGGTCCGGACGGTGATTTCGACGATTGATCCCAGACAAAGAACCCCATTTCCCTGTAGCCACTTACGCCGCTGGTCCCGTGACCGGCGGCGTTTTTTTTGAAGTCTGGTGAAACTCTTGCAAAATGCTTTGTTATGCTTCGACGGGATCAGCACGAACTGAAGAAACTATAATGATTTCAGAAGGCTACCGTTCGCCCTGAGCCTGTCGAAGGGGCTTTCCCTCTTTTTTTGCAAGAGGCCCTGGTTACAGAACAAAGCCGCCGAGCCAGAACACCGCCATGCAGGCAAAGGGCAGGACACTGTAGGAAAGCAGGACATCCTTGATCGGATAGTTGAAATCGAAAACGCGTAGGCTGAAGGCCGCGCCGTACAGCCAGGCGTACAGGACAACAGAGAGGGTGCCCCCTGCCTCCAGCCAGAGATTCACCCCGGGAGTATCAAACCAGAAGAGCAGCGAAGCCAGGCTCATGGCGCACAGAAGAAGCTGCGCCAGTCCATTCACCACCTTGGCCATCAGATAGAGGATATTAAAAAAACCAATTCCGCCGAAAAGCAGCGAAGCGCACACCAGGGCGAGAGCCCCGAGCAGGCCGGAGGCGAGAAATACTGTTTGATGGGCGGCAAGAAGGGCGACCAACCGGGCAAGCGCCTCGGAAGAGGTGAGCTCGGCGAGATGGAGAACCGCAACCGCGCAGCCGGAAATAAAGAAATATCGGCCCATCTATGCACACACCATATGCGTTGATCCTGCCGGCCGGGAACTCATTTGTCCACAAAGCCGATGGCGCGGTCAAGTTTATGGAGGAATGCGAAGCCCTGCCCTTTTTTCTCAAGGCCGGCCGCCTTGACCACTGCGTCAAATACCGCGTCGGTCTGTTCATTCTTGGTGATGATCAGAATGATTTCCTTTTCC
>PHAW01000280.1 GCA_002841785.1 Deltaproteobacteria bacterium HGW-Deltaproteobacteria-3
TGGCCCAGCGCGGACTGCGGGCCTTGGCGCCCAACCGTTCCTGCAGGGCACAGTCGTTCACCTTCACCACCATGCCGTCGATATCATAGGTCAGCGAGGCCCGCTGCGCCTGAAGCACGGTGAACTGGGTGACCACCTCCGCGATGGAGCGGCAGAGTCGCACAAGAGGATTGACCTTGAAGCCGAGGCTGCCGAGATAGTGGAGCAACCCCTGCTGGTTTGCGCAGGGAAGGGGGGCAGGATCGCTCACCCCATAGACAAAAAAATCCAGGGGACGGGTTGCGGTTATCCTGGGATCCAGTTGGCGCAAGGAGCCGGCCGCCGCATTCCGGGGGTTGGCAAAAAGGGTTTCCCCTGCCGTGGCCCGCTCTGCGTTGAGTTTTTTGAAATCCGCCAAGCCGATGAACACCTCGCCCCGCACTTCGAGCCGTTTGGGAAATGCCATTCCTTCGGGGGTCAGAAGCCGCAGGGGAATGGTCGGGATGGTTTTCAGGTTATTGGTGATATCCTCGCCGGCCACGCCATCCCCCCGGGTGGAGCCGATGGTGAAAAGACCATCCTCGTAGACAAGTTCAACGGCCAAGCCGTCGAGCTTCGGCTCGGTTACATAGGCGATCGGCTCCCTGCTCTGCAAAAAGCGAAAGAGGCGTTCTTCGAACTCCATGAGGGCATCACCGTCAAAGGCGTTCTCCAGGCTCAGCATGGGGATGGTGTGCGGTACCGTGCGAAACTGGGCAAGCGGGGTGCCGCCCACCCGTTGGCTCGGCGAATCGGGAGTGATCAGCTCGGGATGCTGCTGCTCCAGAGCCAACAGTTCCTGGAACAAGCGATCATACTCGGCGTCGGCCAGGATGGGGTCATCCAGCACATAATAGCGGTGGGCGTGGAGATTCAGCTCCTGCCGCAGGGATTGCAACCGTTGGCGGATTTCGTCCTTACCCGTGTTCAGCAGGGAGAGCTGGGCCATCAGGCGGGTTTTTTGAGAAGCTTGCCGCCCTTGGCGATATTCTCATGCTGATCCTCGTCCACGAAGATCAGGATGGAGTCCTCGGGTTTGTTGGTTACCTCGGCAATGACCTTGGTCACCCCGGCGCACATCTCTTCTTTTTGTTCCCTGGTCAGCGTGCCTGCAAGGCGGATATTGACATACGGCATGGCAGTCCCTCGTTCTGGTGTTTGGAGGCGCCCCCCCAGGGGAAGCGGTTTTGCCCACTATACCGCACGCGCCATGAAAAATGAAGAAGGGACCGGAGGCGAAACGGAAAATTGTTTCGCAGGGAGAACATAGTGGCCTGTTCCTGCTCAGGATGGGAGCATGGGGCCGCTTTTCTGCCCGGCCACGGTCACGGCGTGGCCCGGGATTTTCTTGGAAAGGTACATGGCTGCGTCGGCCTTTTTAACGAGCAGGTCTCCGTCCCGCAGATCATCCCATTTTTCCGCGGCAATCCCGATGCTGAGGGCAACCTCTACCCCTGCTAGGCGAGGCTCACTGGCAAAGGTATTGATCAGCCGTTGCGCCACCTCCTTGGCCTCGGCCGCGCCGCTGTGAGGGAGGAGAAGGCAGAATTCATCCCCGCCGTACCGGGCGGCAATATCCTCGGACCGCATCACCGTGCGGATCAGATCCGACACCGCCAGCAGGATTTCGTCTCCCTTGCGGTGTCCCATGGTGTCGTTGACCTTCTTGAAGCCGTCCAGGTCCAGGTAGAGCAGGGCGATTTTTCCTTCGGTCCGCAGGGTCCTGGCGGTTTCCCGCCGCAGTTCCTCATAGAAGCTGCGTTGGTTCAAGAGCCTGGTCAATCCGTCCCTGCTGGCCAGCATTGCCAGTTCCTGGGTCCGCTGGGCCACGGTTTCCTCCAACCCCTCG
>PHAW01000281.1 GCA_002841785.1 Deltaproteobacteria bacterium HGW-Deltaproteobacteria-3
TTTTTCTTATAGGTGGCCTTGGTGGGGCAGGCCCGGACGCAGGGCGGGTTGTCGCAGTGGTTGCACAGGGTCAGGATGGGCATGTCCTTGAGCGCATCCGGCCGTTTGTACTGGCTCTCCGTCGGAAAGGTGTGCTCGTAGGATTCGATCCAGATCCATTTGATCTCATCCTTCCTGTTGCCGAAATCCGGCACATTGTGGATGGTGTGGCAGACAGAGACGCATTGTTCCGCCAGCCCGGGATTTTCGGTGAATTTTTTGACATCAATGACCATGCCATAGCGCTTGCCGGTTGGAGCAGCGGCCCCATGCCCGCCTGCGGCGGCTTGCCCGGCGGAGGCGATGGCCTCGCCCTTGAGCAGGGTGTTAAAAGCCGAGGGGGCGGCAATGCCGGCAATGGCGGTGAGCCCGGCAATTTTCAAAAAATCTCTTCTCTTGCTGTCCATGTTACATCGCCTCCTTCGGCTGGAGATGACAATCCCAACAATACGGTTTCACGGAGGTATAGTTGTGGCAGGCGTCACAGAACTTCTTCTTGTCGCTGTGACATTTCATGCAGCCATTCTGCAGGCTCCGTATATATTCGGTGCCGTTGGGGGTTTTCCCGGTGCGGGCGCCGCCTTCACGCAGGATGTCATCGCGCCACTCATTGAGCAGCACCATGTGCGAGGTGCGCATCTCCTGAGTCGGCGCAACACACTCCTTGTAATCCTTTGGTTTTTCAGGCTTGGGCATTTTGCTCGCTTCCCCGGATTTATACCAGATCGGGGATGTCATGAGGCCCAAGAACAGTATCAACGCAGGTATGATTCTTCCTTTCCCGTACATGGCTATCAGCCCTCCATTCCTGCAAGTGGCTCAAAACGGAGACCCGTTTCACGCTCTTTTTCTCCCTCCATGACCAGGGCGTTGCCGTCGATGGCGCATACGCAAGCCAAGGTATCGACTTCATGCCTGTCGCGCACATATTTGACCGCGTTGGCCCTCGGCAATCCTGCCCGCATTCTCAGTTCCATGATTTCATCGGTGTTCAAGCCGGTGCCGCTGCCGCAGCAGAAGGTTGATTCACGGATGGTGTTTTCCGGCATCTCATGGAAATTATTGCACACATTCTGCATGACATACCGCGGCTCATCCAACAAGCCCATGGCCCGGGCTGTGTTACAGGAGTCATGCCATGTAACCGTGCGGTGATCATTACGTTTCGGATCAAGCTTCACCTTGCCGTGCTTGATCAGATCGGCGGTGAACTCGCTGATATGGACCATCTTGGTGGAGGCCGCGTTGTCGAAGCGGGTTCCGGTGATCGGCGAGGTGGGGACCTGCAGGAAGTCGGCCGGGCCGTTCATGGTGTCCATGTACTGATGGAGTACCCGCCACATATGGCCGCATTCGCCGCCCAGGATCCATTTAACCTCCAACCGCTTGGCCTCGGCGTACATCTTGGCGTTCAACTTCTTCATCAATTCGTTGTTGGTGAAAAGGCCGAAGTTGCCGCCCTCGGAAGCGTACGTGCTGAAAGTGTAATCCAGGCCGATATGGTGGAAGAGCAACAGGTAGCCCATGGCCGTGTAGATGCCCGGCTCGGCGAAGACGTCCGCCGAGGGGGTGATGAACAGCACTTCCGCTCCCTTGCGATTGAAGGTCGGTTCAACCCGAATACCGGTGATCTCCTCGATATCATCGCAGAGATACATGATGTTGTCTTTGAAGGTATGGGGCTGCAATCCCATGTGGTTACCGGTGCGGTTGGAGTTGGCTGCCGGTTCCAGAATCCAGTTGGTGTTGACCCCCACCAGATGCAGCAGCTCGCGGCCCATCATGGTGATCTCGGCGGTATCGATGCCGTAGGGGCAGAACACCGAACAACGACGGCACTCGGTGCACTGGTAAAAGTACATGAACCACTCTTTCAGTACCCCGAAGGTCATGGGCCGACCCCCGGCCATCTTACCGAGGAGTTTGCCGGCCAGGGTAAAGTCGTTGCGGTATACGGAGCGAAGGAGTTCGGCCCGAAGCACCGGCATGTTTTTCGGGTCCCCTGTGCCCAGGAAGAAATGACATTTATCCGCGCAGGCGCCGCAACGTACACAGCAATCCATGAAGATTTTCAGGGAGCGGAATTTGTCCAGCCGTTCCTTGAGGCCATTGAGGATGATCGCCTCCCATCCCTCCGGCAGGAGCCAGTTGTCACTCTCCGGATCCCATACCCGAGGCTGCCCGCCTAATTCCTTCGGCAGGCTTTTCTGATGGTATTCGTGAATCTCCTGTTTGGCGGGATAGCAATATTTGCCGGGCTTGAATTCAGCCGGAACATCCCACCAATCGTTTTTTGGAATGGCCCCGGTCATCATGGACGGACCCTTCGCAACGCTTACACCGAGTTTATCTGCTTTCATGATTGCCATTGTTCTTATTCCTTCTCAACGGGTATTCCGCCTTCCTTCATGAACTCCCTGAACTCGTCCTCGTAGGCAGCGTAAGAATGCGGCTTGATGTTGGGATCATTCCACGGATTGATGTGCCGGACCATCCGGCTGTTGTTGATCATGTTCCGGGTGGGGCTCATGAAGACACCGGCCATGTGCATCAGCTTGCTGAAGGATGAAAAAGATCGGGCTGATCTGCCCGGCGGCAATGGTCGGAGCAAAGGTGGTCAGTCCGTGGGTCAACTGTTTGATCGCCACCACATCGGCCCGGAAGACATAGCGCATCAGGATGCCGGTGACGGCGATGCCGAAGATCAGGAGCAGGGGGAAGTAATCGGCGGGCAGCGAGATGTAGCGGATGTTGGAAAGCATCACCCTGCGGAGGAACAAAAAGGCGATGGCGGCGAGGAAGATGGCGTTGGTCTGATAGAACACCGGGGCGCCGATCTGCATAAAGCCGTCGCCGAACTCAAGGGCGGCGACAAAGCCGGGGATCGGGTCCATGAACAGCCGCATATGGCGGAGAACGATGACCAGGAAAGAGTAGTGGAACAGGATGGCGAACAGCCAGAGAAACTTGCTGGAGCCGTAGACGAGCTTGGGGCCCTCATGCACCTCCGCCTTGGTGTTGCGGAACAGGGAGCGGAACAGAAAAACCTCCAGGATCATCCTGGCGATGACCCCGAGCTTGGTGGAGGGGCAGTCGATCTTGTTTTGCTTGATCCAGGGCAGGGAGTTGGCTTGACCACAGGTGGTCGGAATCCGGAAGGGAACGGGAGATTTGGCCCATTGCATGACGCGATAGGCAAACCCTCCCAAGAAGAGGGCAAAGGCGAGATAGGGCAAGACGATCCCTATCAATGCCTGCCCACCCGGCACCTGGGCGGCCACCAGGCCAACCGCGATAAGCGCCAAAACTGCGATGAATGGAGTCAGGATTCTCATGTACTGTTACCTCGCATCATGTTTAGGAGCCGTTACGGAATAACCTGTGTTGTTAACCTGCTGTTTTAGGCTATTGCGTTACGGCTCTTTATGCCGGCCTTGCCAGGAAAGAGGCAAGGCAGTTTTTGTTACAACGGCTTCAGCTCCGCCTTCGGAGCCATTTTGTCCATCAGCCTCGAAGGGCAACCGCCGTCCGTAGTGATGTGATTTCCACTTTTAATCTCCGCGATCCGGGTTTGATAGAGCCTTTCCCGGCTGGCGACATACAGGTCGAACATGGTGTAGGCCAGGATGTCG
>PHAW01000282.1 GCA_002841785.1 Deltaproteobacteria bacterium HGW-Deltaproteobacteria-3
GAGGCCGAGATTCTGGCGGTCATCGACAGCGATTACATTGTCACTCCGGACTGGCTGCGGGACATGGCGCCCCAGTTTGCCAAACCTTCCCTGGCCATTGCCCAGGCGCCCCAGGATTACCGGGACGACGGAGAAAACCTCTTCAAGGCCATGTGTTACGCGGAATACAAGGGTTTTTTCTATATCGGCATGCTGACCCGTAATGAACGCAACGCCATCATCCAGCACGGCACCATGACCATGGTGCGCAAATCCGTGCTGCAGGAGGTCGGAGGCTGGGCGGAATGGTGCATCACCGAGGATGCGGAACTGGGGTTGAAGATCTTTGAACGCGGCTACGAAGCCACCTATATCCCAAAGACCTACGGCCGGGGATTGATGCCGGACACCTTCATCGATTTCAAGAAACAGCGCTTCCGCTGGGCCTACGGGGCGGTGCAGATCCTGCGGCGGCATGCCAAGGCCCTGCTCTTCGGGAGAAAGACCTCCCTCACCAGGGGGCAGCGCTATCATTTTGTCGCCGGCTGGATACCCTGGATGGCGGACAGCCTGAACATGTTCTTCACCGTGGCCGCCCTGGGCTGGTCCACGGGCATGGTCTATTTTCCCCTCCAGGTTGACCCGCCCCTGGTCATTCTCTCGATCTTGCCGTTGACCCTCTTTGTTTTCAAGGTGGGCAAGATGATCTACCTCTACCGGACCCGGGTCGGCGCCACAGCCGGACAGACCCTGGCCTCGGCCCTGGCGGGCCTTTCCCTGTCCCACACCATTTCCCGTGCGATCCTCCTTGGGTTTGTCACCAAGGATATCCCTTTTTTCCGGACCCCGAAACGAGCCAAGCGCCATGCCCTGCTGCAGGCCCTGCAGGCCGCCAGGGAAGAAGGATTGATCATGATCGCCCTCTGGCTCGCAGCGGTCTGCGTCGTGATCTCGCAAGGTTCGGAGACCGCGGATCTCATGGTCTGGATCATGGTCCTGCTGGTCCAGTCGATCCCCTATCTGGCGGCGGTTGTCATGTCGATGATAAGCGGTTTCTCCAAGACCGAGGAAACATTCATCAGCACTATCACCGCGCCGCCTCCTGCGACATCTGCACCGGAAAGTGCCGCCTGACCCCGGCGGCGATCCATAATCTTGCCGGAGATTCCCCCGGGTGTGCGGGAAGAAAGCCCGCCCCCCCCCGGCCGAGCCAGGGGAAATCGCCTGAAAATCCATTCCCCTTGCCTCCGGCGAAAAAATCGGCTATACAGCCGATCATTCTCTTTTTTTCGCAGCATGACGGATACAAAAATTTACGCGCCATGGGGCGCGGGGAAATAACCAGCTACCACCATTGCCCCTGCCTTGCGCCGAGCAGCCGTATTCTCCGGCCTTCTCCCCACTATGCATATCTCCCCTCACCACAGCGCCGGAAACGCCCCCCCGGACCTGCCGCCCAGGAGGAAACGATTCAGCCATCGGCTCCGCTCGTTTTTCCGGCTGGCCTTCAGGTGGTTCGCCTGCTTCCTCGCGGCTACCATGGCGATCACCCTTCTCTTTCGCTGGGTGCCGCTGCCGGGCAGTTCCCTGATGGTCCAGCGCCAGATCGCCTCCCTGTGGCAAAAAAACAAGGAGTACCGTTTCCGTTACCAGTGGGTCAACATGGGGCGCATTTCTCCCTATGCCCCGCTGGCGGCAATCGCCTCCGAAGACCAAAAATTTTTCAGCCACATGGGGTTTGACTTTGACGCCATCGAAAAGGCCTGGGAACACAACCAACGCCGGAAACGGGTGCATGGGGCCAGCACCATTTCCCAGCAGGTTGCCAAGAATCTCTTCCTCTGGCCGGGGCGAAGCTTTATCCGCAAGGGATTGGAG
>PHAW01000283.1 GCA_002841785.1 Deltaproteobacteria bacterium HGW-Deltaproteobacteria-3
TCAAACAAAAATGGAGCGGGAAACGAGATTCGAACTCGCGACTTCAACCTTGGCAAGGTTGCACTCTACCACTGAGTTATTCCCGCTCATTTTCAGTATATGAAAAACGCCAGATGTATAACAATGTGGGAAGGGGTTGTCAACAAAAAACCTGTGCGCCAAGGGATAATTTTGCCCTCCTGGCCACCTCGCCGGCCTTGACGACAAAAATATCTATAATATTTTGTTATTACAATATTTTCCCTGAATACCCCGGGGATTCCTATTGCCGGAAGCTGCCGGATCTTGGTATAAACAAGCAACCGTATTTTTTTATCCGTTTTCTTTAATGATGAGACTGGCTTATGCGCAAGCGGCCAGATAATTCAGGAGCAACCCATGGCAGCGCAGAGAGCCCGGCAAAGCGAAGTGAAACGCAAGACCAAGGAAACCGACATCGCCCTCTCTTTCGCCCTTGACGGCACGGGCCAGGTACAGTGTACATCCGGCGTGCCCTTTATGGACCACATGCTCACCCTCTTTGCCGTGCACGGTTTTTTTGATCTCGCCATCCGCGCCTCCGGGGATACTGAGGTTGATGCGCACCACACGGTTGAAGACCTTGGCATCTGCCTGGGCCAGGCCCTGAAAAACGCATTGCGGGATTTCGGCGGCATCCGGCGCTACGGCTTCTGCGCGTTGCCCATGGATGAAACCCTGGTCCGGGTAACCCTGGATTGCTCCAACAGGCCGTATCTGCATTATGGCGTTGCCTTTCTCGAACAAAAGGTCGGCGACTTCGACACCCAACTGGCCAAGGAATTTCTTCGCGCCCTGGCCCAGCACGGCGGGCTGACCATTCATGTTGAAATGGCCCACGGCGAGAACACCCACCATATTCTTGAGGCAATCTTCAAGGCCTTGGGCCGGGCCCTTGACGAGGCAACCACCATCGACCCTCGCGCCCAGGGCCCCGTATCCTCCAAAGGATCCTTATAATTTCACACTGGAGAAATCATCGTGACACTCTTTAAACCGTACGCCTTTTTTCTTGCCAGCCTGACCGCACTCACCCTGCTTTCCGGATGCGCACGGACAACCGCCCAGGTCCAGCCCGAGGAATTGCTCCCGGTAAAAACAATCGTTGTGCTCCCGGTGGAAATCGACCTGGGGAGCCAGGGCAGCCGATCGCCCAAGGAAACGCAGCAGCTTGAAAAGGGCCAAAAGCTCGTGGACACACTGCTGGCGGAGTATTTTTCCGGCAGGGAGGATATCGCCATTCTCACCGCAGGGCAACGCGATGCCCTGGAAAAAGACATGATCCGGTGCAGGACAACCGCGGCCGTCACCATCTGCCGGACCCAAAAAGCCGATGCTGTGCTTCTCTGCACCCTGCACCGCTTCACCGAACGGGAGGGAACCGAATATTCCATTGCCAGCCCGGCCTCTGTCGCCTTTGACTACAAGCTCATCCATGCGGAAACCGGGCAGACCATCTGCTCCGGGATGTTCAGCGAAACCCAGCAACCCCTGCTTGCCAACATCTTCCAGTTTTTCACCAAGGCGAAGCGCGGCATGAAATGGCTCAGCGCCGAAGAACTTGCCCGCGACGGGATCAAGCAAAAAATTGCCGACTGCCCCTATCTGAAAAAATAGCCCTGCCCGTGTTCGCCATCCCAAAGCAACTCAATCACCTTGTCGGCCGGGCCATGCATCTCTACCGGATGCTGGCCGATGGCGACCGGGTGATGATCGCGGTGTCCGGCGGCGTCGATAGCCTGGTCCTCTCCTGGCTGCTGAAGGAATGGCTCCGCAAGGCGCCAATCCGCTATGAGCTTCTGGCGGTGCATCTCGACATGGGTTTCGGCGGCGCG
>PHAW01000284.1 GCA_002841785.1 Deltaproteobacteria bacterium HGW-Deltaproteobacteria-3
GTTTTTATATTGTTTGCCTTTCTTTGCCATGGCGATCTCCAAACATTCAAGCCTTCCCACATCAGAAGTGCTACGGTTAACCCATTAATACATCTATTTCAAAAAAAGCCGGAATCACGATCAATCAACGATTGTAATTCCGCAGCTCCTCGCAGTTCCTTCGATAATCCGCATTGCGGCGTCAATATCGTACGCATTCAGATCGGGAAGTTTTCTCTCGGCAATCTCTTTGATCTTGTCGCGGGTGATCTTGGCCACACGGTCCTTCTTGGGGTTGCTTGATCCCTTGCCCAGGTTGCATGCCTTAAAAAGCAGGGTTGAGGCGGGAGGAGTCTTGGTGACAAAGGTAAATGACCTGTCAGCATACACGGTGATCACAACGGGAATGACCGTGTCGCCCTCTGTCTGGGTTTTCGCATTAAACGCCTTGCAAAACTCCATGATGTTGACACCACGCTGGCCAAGGGCCGGTCCGACGGGAGGCGACGGATTCGCTTTGCCGGCGGGAATCTGTAACTTTATGTATCCTTCAATCTTCTTAGCCATTGCTGGAACTCCCACATGCCGGATGCTGTTCCCCTGCCCGTTAATCAACCGCAAGGAGCCAGACAGCCCGACATCATAAATTTAGTGGCCGTTACGAAACAACCATTCCATTGCAACTCAATTCGTTACGGCCACTTATGCCGATCACGATCTTACAATTTTACGATTATTTCCACATAACGGCTTAGCGGAACAAACTACCTCTATATGCTACGCAATCATTGTAACAATTGCCAAAAAACGATTACCCTTTGCTCACCTGGATATATTCCAGCTCGACCGGGGTTTCCCTGCCAAAGATGGAAACCATAA
This sequence comes from Deltaproteobacteria bacterium HGW-Deltaproteobacteria-3, assembly GCA_002841785.1. GTDB lineage: Bacteria > Desulfobacterota > Desulfobulbia > Desulfobulbales > Desulfurivibrionaceae > Thiovibrio. The sequence goes on from PHAW01000284.1 coordinate 859, forward strand.
CTCGAACACGGCCCTTATCCGGAAAGACCTCGTCCACAACACCCTGGAAATTGGTAAATGGCCCATCGATAACCCGAACAACATCGCCAAACTCGAAAGAAACTTTCGGTTTCGGCTTGAGGGCGCCATCCTTGATCCGGCCGATGATCTTCATGGCCTCTTCATCGGAAAGCGGCACCGGACTCATGTCGTTGCCGACAAAACCCGTCACCTTCGGGGTATCACGAACTGTATGCCAGGTTTCATCGTTAAGATCGACGTTTACCAGGATATATCCCGGAAAAAACTTGCGGGATGATGTTTTCCGTGCACCTTTCACCATCTCAACAACTTGCTCAGTGGGGACAAGGACTTCCCCAAACATCTCCTCCTGACCCGCGTTTTTAACGCGCTCAAGCATGCTGGTCTTCACCTGCTCTTCAAATCCGGAGTATGTATGAACAATATACCAGTGACGTGCCATAATGCTATCTCTCTCCCGGCTTACGCTGGTTACCTACCGCAAAACATAACCGATTATTTTCCCCAGCAGCAGATCAACAGCCCCCAAATAAAAGGAGATGATCATCACCAGTACAACAACTACCGCCGTAGTGCCAACAGTCTGTTTTTTGGCCGGCCAAACGATCTTGCCGAATTCATTTTTCACTTCGGTGGCAAATTCCTTAACCCGACCGGGCCGGAATACGGATTCATGCTCTGGATCATTGCCAACGGCTTTTTTGCTTTTGGCCAATCGGTCTTCCTTATTTGCCATGATGATCGTCTCTTCCTGCACAGGCTCTTACACACGATGGGGGGCGGAGGTCGGCCAGGACCATGCGCCGATTATCCAAATAACTACTTCGCCCCCTCAAAACCAGAAAAGGGCGAAGCAATCACAATCTCTCGTCTCTGGCAGGCCAGGAGGGACTCGAACCCCCAGCCCTCGGATTTGGAGTCCGATGCTCTACCATTAGAGCTACTGGCCTAAAAACTATTTCGTTTCC
>PHAW01000285.1 GCA_002841785.1 Deltaproteobacteria bacterium HGW-Deltaproteobacteria-3
AGCCCACCACTGCTGCCCGCCAACCGACCTTGAGGACATCATGGACGACATCAAAATTCTGCTGGTAGACGACGAGGAAGATTTCATCAGAACCCTGTCTGAGCGCCTTGACCTGCGGGATCTTGGCAGCAAGACCGCGCTCAACGGCGAGCAGGCCCTGGGCTATGTGGGCGAAAAAGAGCCCGATGTCATGGTCCTCGACCTGAAAATGCCGGGCATCGACGGCATGGCGGTGTTGCGGCGGGTACGGCAGATCTACCCCAACATCCAGGTCATCATCCAGACCGGGCACGGCAACGATCTGGACGAGGCCGAGGCGAGACGGCTCGGGGTGTTTGACTACCTGAAAAAGCCCGTTGACATCGAGATTCTGGTGGAACGGATCAAGGCCGCCCATCAGGCAAAAAAGAACCTGCTGGACAGCTCCGCCACCGCCGCCGCCTTTGCCGAAGCGGGGGAATATGAAACCGCCAAAGGCATGCTGAAATAATAGGACCGGACAGCAATGCGCAAACAGCCCACCCCCATAAACCGCCACTTCATCGTCAGCGGCGAGGGCATCGAGATCCGCCCCCTGGCCGGCGCAGAGTTGCTTGAGGGGTATCCGCCGGAAGGCAGATTCCCCACCCTGCTGGAACTGGAGCAGGAATATGTGCAACGGGTGCTGGCCCATGTGGCGGGCAACAAGTCCCGGGCCGCCCAGGTTCTGGGCATAGACCGGGTTTCCCTCTGGCGGAAGCTGAAAAGACTGGAAAGCCTCGCCTCTGCCGCCCCGCTTCAGGAATATGCCGGCCAACCATGAAAATGTATACCGCCACCATCCCCGGCAGCGCCCTCAAGGTCCGCTCGCGTGCGTCCTACTATGCGCGGCAGAAGCGGCTTTTTGTCGTGGTGGTCATTCTGGTGGCCATTATCCCCCTCCTGTTCATCAGTTGGACCGCCTCCCATTTTTATCAAAAATCATGGCTGAACAAAACCACCGTTGAGCTGACCAGTCTGGCCAACAGTCGCAGGGAGATCATCGACCTCTTCCTCGACAGCCAGGAGAATATCCTGGCCGGCTACGCGGAACTCTATGACCTTGCCTGGCTGCGCACCCCCGGCAACCTTGAAAAACTCTTCCAGGCCATGAACCGCCAGGGAGTCATCGTCGATCTCGGCCTCATCGCCCAGGATGGCAGCCATTGCAACTACGTCGGCCCCTTTGCCGAGGATCTCAGGGACAAGAATTACGCCGATGCGCGCTGGTTCGCCGAAGTCATGCAGAGCGGCAGATACATCAGCGACGTGTTCACCGGCTACCGGGGGGTGCCGCATTTCATCGTGGCGGTGACCGACCCCACCCGCTCCTGGGTTCTGCGGGCCACGATCAATTCCGAGCTGTTCAACGCCCTGCTGGCCAGCGCCGAGGTAGGGCCGGGCGGGGACGCCTTCATCCTCAACCACCAGGGCGAGCTGCAGACGCCGAGCCGCTTGGGGCTCACCGCCCTTCCCGCCGGGGAAAAAGGGTTGCTTGCCACGGGAGGCGATCTGACCATCCATCACTCCCAGGGCGCCCTGTACGCCACCACCGGCATGAAAAACAACGCCTGGACTCTGGTGCTGAAAACAGATATCAACACCTCGCTCGCCGATTTTTACCGGGCCCGGCAGCGCGATCACCTGATCATCGCCTGCGCCGCCCTGCTTATCCTCGGTGTTTCCACCTTCCTGGTCCGCTCCATGATGAACAAGGTGGAGGACGCGGACCAGCAGCGGATGGTGCTCTACGACCGCATCCGCAATTCGGAAAAAATGGCCCTGGTCGGCAGGATGGCGGCCAATGTGGCCCATGAAATCAAC
>PHAW01000051.1 GCA_002841785.1 Deltaproteobacteria bacterium HGW-Deltaproteobacteria-3
CATCACCTGCACCCCGGCCTCCCAGGCGCGCTGGGTCAGCTCGCCCAGGTGGATCAGTTCCTGGATCTGGCCCCGGTCGGTGGCGTCGGCCAGGCAGCCGGGCCGGATGCCGTCGCCCAGGCTCAGGGTGACCTCGTACTCCTTGAGGATGGCCAGCAGATCATCGAACTGTTCGTACATGGGGTTTTCTTTGTTGTTGTAGCTCATCCACTCGATGGTAAAGGAGCCGCCCCTGCTGACCACGCCCATGAGCCGCTTATGGTTGCGAACCCGGTCCATGGTGCTTCTGGTGATGCCGGAATGGATGGTCATGAAATCAACACCATCCCGGGCCTGTTGCTCGATGCCCTTGAACATTTGGGCAACCGTGACCTCGCCGATCTTTTTCTTCTGCTTTTCCACCACCTCGGCAATACTCTGGTAAATGGGCACGGTGCCCAGGGGGATGGGGCAGCTTGCCAGGATCTCGCGGCGAATCTCATTCAGCTCGCCGCCCATGGAAAGGTCCATCACCGTATCGGCCCCGGCCTTGAGGCAGACGCAGAGCTTCTGCAACTCCTGGCTCACCTCGGGATAATCCTTGGAGGAACCGATATTGGCATTGACCTTGGTGGACAGCCCCTTGCCCACCGCCATGATCCGGTCGAACTGGTGGTTTTTGTTCTTGGGGATACAGATCGTGCCCTCGGCCACCCCCTGCATCAGGGCCTGGACCGCGATGTTCTCGTTGGCGGCACAATTTTCAAACAGAGGGGTGCATGTGCCCTTGATCGCATCTTCTCGAATACTCATCACAGGTTCTCCCATAACCAGCGGCGCGGGCCGCAGGGTGGTGTTGACAGTAATTATAAAGGAAGTTCAAGACGCAAAAACATACCAGCGCCCCTTGTAGAATGCAATGGAAATGTATGGGAACCGGAAGGGCGAATAGCTATAACACCCCGTGTTCATGGAGAATTTTGAAGCCGATCCCGATAAGAACCAGGCCGCCGGCAATCTCGGCCCGGGAGCCCAGCCGCGAGGCCGCGCCCAGCAGACAGCCCAGCCGTAGACCCAGCGCGGTGAGAGCCGAGGCGACCAGGCCGATGACCAAGGCCGGAAGCCAGACGCTGACTTCAAGCACGGCAAAGCTCAAGCCCACGGCCAGGGAATCGATGCTCGTTGCCACCGAAAGGGTGATGAGCATCCGCCCCCGGGTGGGGTCCGCTCCTTCTGCCGCCTCATGCTCCTCCCGGATCGCCTCCCAGATCATCTTGATCCCCACGAAGGCGAGGAGGCCAAAGGCGAGCCAGTGGTCAAAGGCCTCGATGGAGGAGCGGACCGTGAGACCGCCCAGCCAGCCGAGGATGTTCATCCCGGCCTGGAAAAAGCCGAAGTGGAAGGCCAGGCGGAACACCTGCCGCCTATCGACCTGGCACAGGCTGACCCCGGCGGCCAGAGCCACGGCAAAGGCGTCCACGGCCAGGGCCAGGGCGATGAGCAGGATTGCGGAAAATTCCATGAAACAGGCTACGCGGCTGGAGTTATGGGGGGGGGAATGGGCGGGTTCGCCGCCACTTGACCATTTTCCCCCAAGGCTGGCAAGAAAAAAGCCCCGCAGAGGAGGTGCCGGAGGAAAACTGAAACAAGCCGGGAAATCAGTCGCCCCGCGGCTCACCGCTCTCTATGGGCAGGCTCGGATCCCTGGACCATTCGTTCCAGGAGGCGAAATAGACCCGCAAGCGGTTGAAACCGGCCAGCTTTAATGCCACATAAGTATTGGCCGCCCGCGAACCCTTGAAGCAGAAGATGATGATCTCGCTCTCCGGATAGATCTGCTGGCTGGCGCACAAGGCCCGGATTTCATGGGCTGGCCGGAAGGCCGGAATCGCATCCCGGCTCATGAAGCTGTACCATTCAATCCAGCGGGCGCCGGGAATCCTTCCCCGTCGGGGAGCAAAATCGAAGCCGTAGGGCGAGGAGGTATGGCCCAGCCATTCATTGGCATCCCGGTTGTCGAGAAGAATGGTTCGCGGGTCGCTCAGGGCAGCGAGAACATCATCCCTGGTGGCCATCAGGGCGGTGTTGGGGCGGGGGAGAAACCGGCTGGGGCTGGGCGGAATTTCGGCGGTTTCCTCGGGCAGGCCATACTGCTGCCAGGCCCAGAAGCCGCCGTCGAGAATGCCGCAATCCGGGTGGCCGAGATAGCGGGCCAACCAATACCCGCGGCAGGAAGCGCCATACCGGGTGTCGAAGCTGTCTTCGTAAAAGATGACCTTCCGGTCATGGGTGACGCCCACCCGGGAGAAACTCGCCCCGAAGGTGTTCTGCAGGGCGGCCAACCCTTCCGGACTGCTTTCGCTTAAGAAAGAAAAGATCTCCGGCATGTTCATCGCCCCGGGAATATGCCCCTCGGCAAAGGTATCCTGATCGCGGATATCCACCAGCAGCACCGCCCCTTGCTCCAGCAGCGCCTGGGTTTCATGGAGGGTGTAGAGAATTTTTTCCGTCATGCACATATCCTGAGCTGAAGAGAAAGCCGTTATACCCTGCGTCCCCAATATAAAACCTTCGCGCCGGGACCGCCCGGAAAATTTTCCGAACTTGTCGAAACACTTTTCTTCATCTATATTGGACCACAGGAGGTGGCACAATGGCTCTTGATCCCCAGATGAAGATTTTGCTCGTTGAAGATGCCGGGACCATGCGCAAGATGGAAGCCCGGATTCTCGGCCAGGTTGGTTTCACCAACATCGTCGAGGCGGTGGACGGCAACGACGCCATGGAAAAGCTTGGCGCCGAACCCGACATCGCCCTGGTCATCAGCGACTGGTCCATGCCCAACTGCGACGGCTATCAGTTGCTGCAATGGATGCGCGGCCAGGACGGTTTCAAGACCCTCCCCTTTCTCATGGCCACGGGCCACGGCGACAAGGCCTATGTGGCCAAGGCCAAGGAGGCCGGGGCCAACGGCGTGGTGGCCAAGCCCTTTACCCCGGACGAACTCAAGATCCTCATCGATGAGATTTTTGGCTTCAAGCAGGCCGCAGCCCCAAAGAAAGAGGAAGGCCCCAAGATCAGCGCCGAGGGCAAAGTCCATCTCAAGATGGCCCATATTCAGATCACCGACCATCTGGCCCTGGGCGTGCTCAAGCATCAAATAGCCTCGGACCGGAAAACCCCCCGGCACTTCAGCCTGGACACCCTCTGCATGCCGGGCTGGAACCCGGTGCAAAACGCCCTGGAAAACGGCGAGGTGGACGGCGCCTTTATCCTGGCTCCCATGGCCATGGATCTCTTCAGCTACGGGGTGCCCATCAAGCTGGTGCTCTTCGCCCACCGCAACGGCAGCATCTGCGTGCGCAACAAGACCGGCAAGTATGCCAAGCCGTACCAGCAGTTCTTCAAGCACAAGACCTTTTATATCCCCCACAAGATGTCGATCCACAACATGTTGGCCCACATGTACTTCACCCAGATGGGATTGCGCCCGGGGGTGGCGGGCAAGGAAGCGGTCAACGTCCTCTTCGACGTGGTGCCGCCGGTGGCCATGCCGGAGTTTTTAAAGGACAATGCCGAGGCCAGCGGTTTTCTGGTGGCCGAGCCCATCGGCTCGCGGGCCATTACCGCGGGCATTGCCGAGCGCCAGTTCCTCTCCAGCGAGGTCTGGCAGGATCACCCCTGCTGCGTGGTGGTCTTCCGGGATGAGATCCTCACCAAGTATCCCGAGGCGGTGCAGGAATTCACCACCATGCTGGTGGAATCCGGCCTCTATATCCGCGACCATGTCGACGAGGCGGCGGAAATCGCCGTAACCTTTCTCGACCCGCAAAAAAAGATCGGCCTCGAACCCGCCCTGCTCCGCACCGTGCTCTCCGACCCCCAGGGGATCACCACGGACAATCTCTATCCGGTCCAGGAAGATCTGGAGACCATCCAGGACTACATGACCAGCAAGATGGAGATCGGAAGACGGATCAATCTGGCCGAATTCATCGACACCCGCTTTGCCGATATCGCCTGCAAGCATGCGCCGACCGCCTCAGCAGGAGGCCAGGAAACCACCGCGCCCCGGGGCGCGGCCCGGAAGCTGGGCATCGGCCAGTCCCTTGCCTCCCGCGAGGGCAAGTACCTGATCTTCACCCTGGGCAAGGAGCGGTACGGACTCGGCATCCTTGATGTCCGGGAGATCATCGGGTTGATGGCCGTCCACGAACTGCCGCAGATGCCGCCTTTTTTCAAAGGGGTTATCAACCTGCGGGATAAAATCATCCCGGTCATGGACATGCGGGGCAAATTCGGCATGGAGAGCGCGGAGTACGATGCCCGCACCTGCATTATCGTGGTGGAGGTTTCAGGCCTCACCGGCTCCCGGCTCATCGGCATCATTGTCGATGCGGTCTCCGAAGTGGTCGCCATCAAGGAGCAGGAGGTGGAAGATTCGCCCCAATTCGGCAGCGTGGTTGACAGCCAATGTCTGCTGGGCATGGCCAAACTCGCCGAGGGCGTGACCATCCTTCTGGACATCGACCGGCTCATGCATATCCAGGAGGCGGTGCTGATCGGGGAAGCGGCTTAAGGGATAAGGCCGCAGAGGGTGAGCCCCTCCTCGATCAGGGAAAGGCCGAACAGGCAGAGCAGCAGACCAAGAACCCGCAGGGTGCTGCGGTAGCCCTTGCTGCCCAAGAAAACCATCCGCCCGGCCACGCAGGCAAGGAGCACCTTGCTCCCCACCAGCAGCAGATAAAAACTCCCCAGAAAGGCAAAAGGCGCACTCTGATTGTGGCCCCAGGCCTTGAGAAGAATAGGCCCGCCCACGCCCAGCCAGAACAGATAGGGATAGGGGCTGAGGACATTGACCAGAACCCCCCGGCGGAACGGGTGTGCTTGCGGCCGACCCTCGACAGCCACCGCCCCGGTACTGCGCAACTCCCCCACTCCCATCCAGATCACCAGACTCCCGCCTGCCAGGGCCAGAATCCCGGGCAGCATGCCGGCGGGCGCAACGCGTCCCAACCCCAGCAGAACCAAGATGATGATGGGCACATCGCTGACCAGAGGGGCCAGGGCCACCCTGATCCCGGCTGCCGCCCCGCGCCGCAGGGATTCGGAAATAACCAGGGTCAGAAGCGGGCCGGGAGAAAGGCCGGCGCCAAGCCCGAGCAGAGCGCCGGTGGCGAGATAGTAGCGCATGGAGAGGGAAGTTCCGGCCGCCGCCGGGCTAGAGGCTGAACACAGCAACGGCATCCTGATATTTGTCGACGAACTCTTCGATAATCAAGCGCATGTTATTTTCAAAATTGGGCACCTGGGGCAGCTCTCCTTTCATGCTCTCATAGGCAAGCACGTCAAAGAAGAAGTCCCCGGAACTGCCTGCGTCGTATTCGGTAAGATGCACCAATTCGTCCGCCAGGTAGATGATCTTGGACCCCAGCCTTTTTGACTGGGGCTGGGTCAGGTCGTGGTGCAGACCGACCGGCACGGCAACCGCCTCGGGCAGACCCCATTTTTCCAACAGGGCCATGCCCACCTCGGCGTGGTCCGTATGCAGCAGACGCCGTTCCATGGTCAACAGATCCTCCTGCTCGTTGTTTTCATCCCGGCTGTAGCTCGCCACCTGCAAGGGCCGGTCAAGGATCACCTTGCCCACGTCATGGAGCAGCCCGGCGGTATAAATGGCAGAGGTATCCCTGGCCTTGGCGTTGCGGGCAATGATATTGGCCAGGATGGCCACGGCAAAGGAGTGACGCCACAGCTCGCCCCTCCCCAGAGCATAGGCCGCCTGGGGCGATCTGAGCAGCCCCACCGAAGCGCTGGTGATCGAGATGATCTTGACCGCATCCACCCCCATGCGGACGATGATGTCCTTGACCGAGTTGATCTTTTTCATATGGCCGAAGTAGGCGGAGTTGGCCATCTGCAGCATGTTGGCGGTGAGTCCCGGGTCCTGCTCGATCTTTTCCGACAGCTTGGGAATGGAACAATCCGGAGCGTGGGCCATGGACAGCACGTCCAGCGCCACCTCCGGGCACGGCGCTATTTTTTCGACATCCCTGACATACTCGGCGGCTACATCGATCATTACTTTTCCCGATTCAAAAGGTCTGGAGCCCATGGGGGCGCATGCACATAATGCCAACGGGTGGATTATCACATATTCGGACACGGTTGTAAATATTTAGGAGGCATTACAAAAACACCAACAGTGCGGCTAGTTGCGAACCTCAGCCTGCCCCGGCTTGACAGGGGCTTCGAGATGATTATTTTTTGAGCCACATTGCCGGGTTCGGCAAAAAAACCATTCCGGCAACCGGCGCATGCGCCGGCAAAGCCCAAACGAATCCATTCCAGAGAGAGAACCAATGAGTCCCGAGAAAAACGCCAGCCAGACAGAGACCAAGGAGTTTCAGGCCGAAGTAAAAAAGATGCTCGATATTGTGATCCATTCGCTCTACACGGAAAAAGAGATCTTCCTGCGCGAATTGATCTCCAACGCCGCGGACGCCCTGGAAAAATTCCGGCACCAGAGCGTGGTGGAGCAGGAGGTCTTCGACAGCCACATCCCCCTGGAAATCAGTATTGAATTTGACGAAAAGGCGAACACCCTCACCATCACCGACACCGGCATCGGCATGGACCGGGGCGAACTGGAGGCCAACCTGGGCACCATCGCCCATTCCGGCTCCAAAACATTTTTCAGCAAGCTTTCCGAAACGGACCGCAAGGATGTCAACCTGATCGGTCAGTTCGGCGTGGGTTTTTATGCCGCTTTCATGGTGGCCAAGAAGGTCACGGTCAAATCGCGCTCCTTCCGCATGGACGACATGGGCCACGAATGGGTCTCCGACGGCGGCGGCACCTTCACCATCGCCATGTGCCCCGGCATCCGGCGCGGCACCAGCATCGTCCTCGAACTCACCGACGAGGCCAAGGAGTATGCCAACGAGCAGACCATCCGGAGGATCATCAAGCAGTATTCCAGCTTTGTCCCTTTCCCCATCAAGCTCAAGGGCGAGGCAATCAACACGGTGCAGGCCATCTGGACCCTGGGCAAAAGCGAGATCACCGAGGAGGCCTACACCGAGTTTTACAAATTCATCGCCAATGCCTATGACGAGCCCCTGGCCAAACTCCATTTTTCCGCGGACGCCCCCCTGGCCATCAAGACCCTGCTCTTCATCCCCAAAGAGAATTTCGAGACCATGGGATTCGGCCGCATGGAACCGGGGGTCAACCTCTACTGCCAGCGGGTATTGATCGAGCAGCACAGCAAGACCATCCTCCCGGAATGGCTGCGCTTCCTGCGCGGGGTCATCGACAGCGAAGACCTGCCGCTCAACATCTCCCGCCAGGCCCTGCAGGACAGCGCCCTGGTCGCCAAGATCAACAAGGTGGTGACCAAGCGGGTGCTCAAGTTTTTGGAAGAGCTGGCCAAGAGCGAACCGGAAAAGTACACCGAATTCTGGAAGAACTTCGGCATGTTCATCAAGGAAGGGGTGATCTCGGACTATGCCTACCGCGAGGAGGCGGCCAAGCTCCTGCGTTTCGAGTCCTCCAAAACCGAGGCAGGGGTCTTCACCTCCCTGGCCGAATATGTGGAGCGCATGCCCGAGGGGCAGAAGGAAATCTTCTACATCAACGGCCCCAGCCGGGAGGCCATTGAAAACGGCCCCTACATCGAGGCCTTCAGAAAACGCAATCTTGAGGTGATCTACACCCTGGAGCCCATCGATGATTTCGCCATGAGCCACCTCGGCATGTTTGCCGAGAAAAAACTGCTCTCCGCCGATCGCGGCGATCTCGATCTTCCCGAGACGCCGACGGAAACCGAGGCGGACAAGGAAAAAGCCCGGAACGAGGCCATGCCTGCAAAGGACTCCGAGACCCTGACCACCTGGATGAAGGAGGTGCTGGGCGAGCAGGTGAAAGAGGTCATCGCCTCAAAACGCCTCACCGGCAGCCCGGCCATGGTGGTCAACCCCGACGGCTTTGTCACCAGCAGTATGGAACGGATCATGCGCGCCTCCGGCCAGGGGCTGCAGCAGTTTGGCGGCAAGAACCTCGAAATCAACACCAGCCATCCCCTGATCAAGGGCTTGGCCGGGCTGAAAGAAAAAGATGGTGAGGTGGCGGCAAGCGTGGTGGAGCAGATCTTCGACAACGCCATGATCCAGGCCGGGCTCATGGTGGAGCCCAGGAACATGGTGGCGCGGAGCTACAGGATTTTGGAGCGGCTGGTGGGGAAATAAGCGCACGGTGAAAAAGAAAGAGGCGGTTGAAGAATCTGCTTCAACCGCCTCCAAAGCATGCGCTGGCCGACGAATCAACACCCCTCTTTTTCTCTCCCAAAGCCCAAAAAAATACCTGCGCTGCTCCAAGGTGAACGGCGCAGGTCACATTCCTGTCGCCTTGGGCCTTCCCCATTCCCAACTGCCGAGGTCACCGTTTTCTTTTTCCCCGCCCGGCTGATTGTCGCGCCCGTAGGAAAAGATATCCACCGCGCCATGCTCGCCTGGATTCTTGTAGCGATAGGGATTTCCCCATGGATCGTTGGGCACGGCCCTTTTCAGATAAGCGCCGTCCCATTTCTTCACCCCCGGATCGGCGGCCAAGGCGGCCAACCCTTCCTGCTGGGTCGGATAGCGGCCCACATCATGGCGAAACGCCTCCATGGCCGCCATGAGCATTTCGATCTGGGTCTTGGCCGTCTTCTGGTGAGCCTTCCCCTCGGTGCCAAAGAGTTTGGGTCCGACCAGGGAGGCAAGCAGCAGGAGAATGATCATGACGATCAACAGTTCCATCACGGAAAAACCGCGCTGTTGTTTCCGGATTCGTTGTTCCATAAAGGTATTTTCTGTCCGGCGAAGGTTAGCCCTGTCCTGTTGCGCTTCAGCCCGCAACAAGGCGGTATATCGAAAAAAATTCCATTGTGTTTACAATGGCTGGCTCAAGCATGTCAATAAAAAGTGGGAAAACAACCGCAGGCCGCAATTTCTGCGAACCCCTCCAGGCTAAGGCACCAAAAGCGTCGGCAGTTCCGAGGCCTCGGCCACCCGGTGCGAATTGCTCCCCAGAAAAAATTCATGGAGCCGGTCTTTTCCCGTGGTCCCCATCATGATCATGGTGGCATGGGTCTCCCGGGCAAGGCGAATTATTTCGAGGACACTCCTCCCTGCGCCAAGATGCGGCTCGGCAGGAATGCCAGCGGCGGTCAATCTTTCGCAATAGCGGGCCAGCCGTTCCCGGCTCTCTTTTTCCAGACGGACACTGCGTCAACAATGTTTTTCAAGGATGAGAGCAGTTCGAGAGCCCGGCTTGACGGCTCCGACCAATCCGTGGCCAAAAGAGGCCTCTGGAAGATTGTATCATTGAGACGCGTCACCATTTCCCCGGAAGATTCATACTCCACCATGTGCTTGCTCACCAGAATCGGCACCGTGCTGCGGGTGATCAACTGCAGGGTGTGGGAGCCCACAAAGGACAACTCCGGGCCGGTCTTCTTCTTTTTCCCGACAACGATCAGATCGATTTTTTCTTTTTCCGCAAGGGCCAGGATGTTGGGAACCGGATCCCCCACCTCGATGACGATCTTACTCCCTATCCCGTGCGCGGAAAGAGCCTGCTGCCATTCCTGAAAGCGGATCCGGGTCTCTTCCCGCAGCCGCTCCTCCTCATCCTTCAAATAGCCGCCGTACGGGACAAATCCCACTTCCTCCCGCGGAATGACATAGTGCAGCACAACATCCCGCAAGCCGGCATCCTTGAGCACGAGCAGGGACTCAAGAGCCTCGAAAGCGAATTCCCTGAACTTGGTCGGGAACAAGATCTTCTCTATTTTCATGGCGGGCCCCCTTGTGTCAGATAAAGAAAAGAAGAGATATCACGACGAAAACGCTCCCCAGAATGGGCGCGGAATACTTGAATAAATACCCGAAGAAGGTGGGCATGGGAGTGCCTGCCTCCTCTGCGATGGACCGCACCATGAAGTTCGGCGCATTGCCGATATAGGTAAGCGCGCCGAAAAACACCGAACCTACTGAAATGGCCAGGAGATACAGGGGATTCTCCTTGATCAGGAGCATGACCGCCTCGCTTTCGGCGACACCGGGATAAAACCCGCCCATGGCCGTGCTCAAAAAGGTCAGATAGGTGGGGGCATTATCGAGAAAGGCCGAGAGGATGCCGGTAATCCAGAAATAATGGAGCGGTTCCCGCACCGCCGCGATGAGAAAAGCCAGTTCGCCCTGCGATCCTGCCTGGAGTATCTTGAGGCACGGGATCATCGTCAGAAAAATCCCGATAAAGAGTATG
>PHAW01000286.1 GCA_002841785.1 Deltaproteobacteria bacterium HGW-Deltaproteobacteria-3
GCATCTGCAGATAGACTCCCACCAGGGGCGGATTCTCCGCATGAAGCTTCTGGCAAAAATCTTCAGTGTGGTCAATATCACGGATCTTTTCAGCGTGGATCAGGGCGAAGGCGGACCAGAAATGTCTTCCCGGGGGTTTCCCTACACGGATCTTCTTCTGAAGGCGTATGTTAAGGAAAACGAGCTGATCATCGACGAGGCGGTGGTGCGGGGAGAAGGGCTGAATCTTTTTGCCCGGGGCAAGATGAATCTCAGGACCTTCGAGTTGGACATCGTGGTCATGATTTCTCCTTTTAAAAGCCTTGACGCCATTGTCAGCAGAGTGCCTCTGGTGGGCAGGATCATCGGCGGGGAAACCGCCACCCTGGTCACCTTCCCGGTCGGAGTCACCGGCAAGGCAAGCGACCCCCGGGTTACCCTGCTGCCGCCGAGTGCTGTGGGGGAGGGATTGTTGAATATCGTCAAACGGACATTGCTGCTGCCGTTTCACATCCTTTCTCCGGTTTTACCGGAGGCGGCACCCGAGCCCGATACGAAGCCGTAGCTGTAGCCAACAGGAAAATCCATGAAAGAATTTGTCCGCCTCATGAAGGCGCTGTCCGACCAGAATCGGGTCAAGATTATCACGATGCTGGGGGTGCGCGAGCTGTGCGTCTGTGAATTGACCGCGCTTCTTGGCGTGGCCCAGCCCACGGTGTCCAAGCATCTTCGCATCCTTGAGGATGCCGGGCTGGTTTCTTTCCGCAAGGAGGGCAACTGGATCATTTACCGGCTGAACGACGAGTGTCCGGATCAGGGCCGGACCATGCTCGGCCTGGTCGATCAGTGGTTGGATACGGCGCCAGAGATAGAGGGGTTGCGACGGAGAGTGCCGGAGGTGCGGCATTTGCGAAAAATAATAGCGTAGAGCTGTGTTTTCCGCACCGTGCCTAAGCAAGGCGGAAAAGCCGTTTCAGCCAGCCGCCTGCCAAGGGGGGCTGGCTGGCAAGAAATGCATGTAGTTTGGTAATGTTCGGATCTTCCGGGTGAATAAGAAATTCCAGCCCGAGCTCAAAATGCTTGCTCGGGCTGGAAAGAATATGGTCGAACCAGACGGGATGGGCGGGAAGAACAAGACGGTCTCCCTCGTGTTTGTCAATCACCTCAAGAAGGATGACCTTGGCCGAGTCGTCGTTGCAGGCATAAAAGAGATGGTAGCGGCCGGTGCGGATGTGGGGAACGGACAGACGGGCTCCGTAGAGCGAGATGTCTAACAAGGTTCCCGGCAGAGGATCGGCGAGAATCAGTCTGTTTTTCGTGTCGCGCAGGATAAGCGTGACCGCCATGCTGACGTTGAACCGTCTTGCCCGTCGATGTTCTTGCCCCATACCGATTCGCCCCGGGGAAAACCCTGCCCCCATGCCCTGCAATGCCGCTCGCTCCTCCCCAGCAATACCATGTATACGATATTCCTGTAACACGTTGATGTCAAAGAAATTTTCCCTGGTCCACAGGGAAAAGCCCCTTAATTCATTTTTTTGTCCTGTATTTCCTTGAGAATTTCGCTGACCAATTGACCGTTGGGCGCCGTGGCCATGGGATTGAGGCTGATAAGTTCCTGCCAGGCGTCAATGGCGCCGGACTGGTCCTTGAGATCGTAAAGCAGGACGATTCCCTTGTTGAATCGGGCGGTTTCATGCTTGGCATTTACCTGGATAGCCCGGTCAAAGGATGCGATGGCCTGTTGCGGATTGCCTGCCCTCCGGTACATGACCCCGAGGTCGGTGAGCACATCGGCATTATTAGGGGCCAGGGCCAGGGACTTGCTGTAGGCGTTGATCGCCTTGTCCGCCTGG
>PHAW01000287.1 GCA_002841785.1 Deltaproteobacteria bacterium HGW-Deltaproteobacteria-3
GAATTCCTGGGGGTAGTACATTTTTTCAAAGCCGATTCCGGTGTAGGCTTTGGTGGAGTTGAAAAAATCGGGCTTGTAGGAGTTGGTGGCGTGGGTCTCGTAGCCGCCCAGGGAGAGGATGCGGGGGAGGCAGGGAGCCTTGGCCCCGGTGAACACGTCAAACTCGATGCCGGAGAATTCCCGCAGGGCCGGAGCTCCGCAGAGAACCTCGAACTCGGCCTGCGCCGTGCCGCCCGCAAAGACCGGGGAGATGGAAAATCCCCCCTTTTTTGCCAGGAGTTTGCTGAAGTCGGGATGAGCTGGGTTGCGTGAAAAACGGGCATCCTTTAAAAGCCCAGGGTCCAGAAAGCTCTCAAGGACGATCAGGTGAATATTTCTTTTCTCCGGCTGCTCTGTGAGTCCATTGATCACTTTGTCGAAATTAATCAAGGCGGCGGGGGGTATCTGATGTCCGGCAATCTTTTTGTGGTAGCTTTTCCGTTTGGCCTCATTATAGAGCATCATGCTCAACCGCCCATTGTTGCGGGCGCTGAACATGTCGGAATAGATGACGATTTCCTGCTGTGTCTTCTGGAAGGCCGTCATGAAAAAATCCGGGGTCAGTTCCACCATCAGCAGCAACGCCACAAGAGGCAGCGAGGCCATGGCCGGCGCAAGCCGTCGGGGCGGGACTTCAAGGAAGGCGAGAAAGGCCAGGAGGGGAAGCCCGATCAGCACCCCGATCAACACGAGGCCCATGGGGGGGAGAACCTGCAGCATCTCCGGCAGTTCGGTGATTTCGGTGATCCGCAACATCCTGCCAAACATGCGGTAATAAACGTCGAATACGCCATACAGCAGAACGAGCGGCGCCGCGGCCACCAGCGGTTGCAGGCGTGATGTGCGGAGGAGTTGATTGGACAGGAAATAGAGATAGATGAGCAGGGGGATTTCCAGGCGCCACGCAGGCAGCAAGGCTGGCAGCCCGCCGGTTTGCTGAAGAATCTCCGTGCCGCCGAGAAGAAAGAGCAGAAACAGGGTATAGCGGTTTACCACGATTTTCAGCCAGGAGAGATATGGGGGCACGGTTGGGGTCATGGTCGTTGGGTGGGGAAAAGAAATCTCGCCGACGGTAAGCCCGGCATATTCCGGACAAAAGTGCCTCAGCCCAGGAAAAAGCAGGGCAGGAAACTATACCACACCGTCCAGGCGGCCCGCACATATTCTTTTTTTGCGGAGGGCGTCAGTTCTCTTCCCTTCCATGGCCGTCGACGAAGGGCTATACTGGAAAGCAACGTGCAGCCTAATCAACGGGGCTTCTTGCGTCCTGGGTGACATGGCATGGCTGGGCAAGAATAGTATCGGCGGTTTGAAAAGAGGATTTGTATGGGTAAGGACAAAATTTTTGCAACACCGCATGGTACGGTGGCCGATTTCAGTTTTGACGCAAAAACCGCGGCGGTATTTGACGACATGCTGATCCGTTCGGTGCCGTTTTATCTCGAAGTGCAGAGAATGGTGTCCGAGTTGGCCAGGGATTTTGCCGTGCCGGGAACCAACGTCTATGACCTGGGCTGTTCCACCGGGACAACCCTGATCCAGCTTGACCAGGATCTTCCCGAGGGAGTGCGCCTGGTGGGCTGCGATTCCTCCGAGGAAATGCTGCGAAAGGCAGGGGAGAAAATAGAGGCGCACGGCATGCGGCATGAGTACGCCCTCGCCTGTCAGGACCTCAACCGGGAGGTGGAGGTCGAAAACGCCTCGGTGGTGATCATGAACCTTACCCTGCAGTTCGTCCGGCCGCTGAACCGGGACAGGCTTATCCGGAGGTTCGCTGCTGAACCGGTTTTTTCTCAAGTATTACTATGACTTCAAGGAGGCAAACGGGTACAGCAAGCTTGAGATCAGCCAGAAACGCGAAGCGCTGGAGAATGTCCTCATCCCGTACCGGGTACAGGAGAACGAGGAGCTGGTCCTGAAAAACGGCTTCAGCGCCTGCGAGATTTTTTTTAAATGGTACAATTTTTGCGGATATATCGTGCGGAAGGGAGCAGGGTAGCACCGTCCCGCCAAGAAGTTCCGTGAACCGTCTCGGCCTGTTCCCTTATTCGTCGTACAGCTCCGGCGTGTGCCGGATGATCTGGGCGTCGACCAGATAGATGACGTCCTCGGCGATGTTGGTGGCATGGTCGGCGATGCGCTCCAGATGCCGCCCCACGGAGAGGACATGCATGAGGTTGTTCACCTGCTCGGTATCGATGATGATCATCTCCTTGAGCTGGGTGTACATCTCCCGGTTCATGGCATCCATGGTGTCGTCCGTCGCCCGGATATGGTGGGCCAAGCGCACGTCATGGTTGATCAGGGCGTCGATGCTTTCCGTGACCATTTTTTCGGCAAGA
>PHAW01000288.1 GCA_002841785.1 Deltaproteobacteria bacterium HGW-Deltaproteobacteria-3
TGAGCGCCATGGGGCATGCCTCTCCCCTGATCCGGGTCTTCGAAAAAATCGCCCTGCTCGGCGGCAATATCCGCGATCTGCCCAGTTGGCACCATTTCGGCCTGGGGCAGCGCATCGATTACCTGCACCGCTGTGAAACAGCTCCGGCCGCAATATCCCGCCATCACCGCAAGGTCCGCCTGGCCTTGGCCCTCTATGCGGCAATTCTGCTGGCGGGCGGCTTCGCCGCCTGGCGCATGCCCCAGGATCTTCTCGGCGAAACCCCGAAGGCCAGATTCGCCGAGGCGCTTATCCGGCAAAAAATACAGGAACAACCGGGCAACGGCCTCTGGTTTCAAGTTCTGGGCGATCTCCACTACAGCCGCAACCGGGAACCGGAAGCCCGCGACGCTTATGAGCAGGCGCTCCGCCTTTCCCCCGCCAACACGGAGGCGCTGAACAATCTGGCCTGGCTCCTGCTCACCGCCCAGGAACCGGGACTGCGCGCCCCGGATAAAGCCCTGCTCCTGGCCGAGAAAGCAGCCGCTTCGAACAGAACCCCGCATGTGCTCGATACCCTGGCCACTGCGTACTGGGCAACCGGCAACAGGGAAAAGGCGCTGGTCCTTGAAGAGGAAGCCCTGGCCCGGACAAAAACGCACCAGGCCTTTTACCGCAGCCAGATGGAAAAATTCCGCACGACCGAATATTCATCCTCCACCCTCTTCCCGGAACCCGGGCGGAACTCCGACATTAATTAGGGGCAGCAGATGGCGACACAGGGCTTGGTTATCATCAATACTGGGCACGGCAAGGGAAAAACCACGGCGGCCTTCGGGCAGGCGTTGCGGGCGGCGGGGCAGGGACTGAAGGTCTGCATTATTCAGTTCATCAAGGGGCAGGCAAAAACCGGCGAGGCGCTCGCCTTGACCGAAGCCTTTCCCGGCCGGATTGAATTGCATCTCGTCGGCACCGGCTTCACCTGGCAACAGGACAAGGAGGTCGTCAAACAGGCGGCCCTGGCGGGCTGGCAACTCGCCAGGGAAAAAATCCTGAGCGATGGGTACGACCTGATCGTGCTCGACGAGTTCACCTATCTGACCGGCTTCGGCATTCTCGCCGAAGCGGAGGTCCTCTCCCTGTTGCGGGAGCGGCCGAAACGGCTGCACCTGGTCATCACCGGCCGCGATGCAACGTCGGAGCTCATCGAATACGCGGATCTGGTCACCGA
Source organism: Deltaproteobacteria bacterium HGW-Deltaproteobacteria-3 (assembly GCA_002841785.1). Taxonomy (GTDB): domain Bacteria; phylum Desulfobacterota; class Desulfobulbia; order Desulfobulbales; family Desulfurivibrionaceae; genus Thiovibrio. Next base: position 1,211 of record PHAW01000288.1, read on the forward strand.
GATGCGCGCCGTAAAGCATCCCTTCCAGCAGGGGATCAAGGGACAGAAGGGGATTGAATTCTAACGCGGGCGCGCCGCGTTCATGTGCAGCCCTGCCCGGCCCGGCCGGAAATACAGGAGAGATTCGCAAGGGAGTCCCCGCGTTGCAAGGCTTGGCCGATGGCCGCGCCACAGGCGAAGGCCTCTTCCTGCTGCTCCCGGCTGTGTCCGTAGCGGGGATAATACCGGCCTAGCCATGGGGACCGTTCCGGCACCCGGCCTGCAAGCTTCAGGAATACCCCGATGGTTCGCCAGGGCTCCTTGCTGGGATGGGCAAAGATCATCCTCCCCACCACCGTGGCCCCGCACCGCGCAAGCTGCCAGCGCAGGCTCAGCCAGTGCATCCGCCAGTAGCCCCGGCAGGAAATCAGGGGCAGCACCCGTTGGCCGGCAAAAAGCCTTGCCCCATCGCGGTCGAGCAGGGAGAGAACCGGGCCGCTGGGATTATAGGACCAGGTAGGCCCGGCCAGCACGATCAGGTCATAGTCTTCCCAGCAGACGGGAGGCAGCGGCTGAATGGGCATCCTGACCCGCAGAAAGGTGAGGAGCATCATGACC
>PHAW01000052.1 GCA_002841785.1 Deltaproteobacteria bacterium HGW-Deltaproteobacteria-3
CGGCTGGGGAGATACCACCCAACGGGTCGAAACCCTTGACCTTGTCTTGCGCTACAATCACCGCATCTTTGACAACCTCGGTTCGGGATGGTATCGCGGTTATCATTCCATTCTTCTGGAACTGCCCGTGCATTTTGTCGTCAGTCCCGATGTCTCCAGCATGGTTGGGATGAATTTTCTGGCCTGTTACACCTTTACCGCCAACCAGGATATCCGGCCCTACCTGTTCGGCGGCGGCGGCCCTGTTTACAGTTTTGCCGATGTTCCCGGAATGGGGTCGGAGTTGAACGGCAATTATCAGTTCGGCTTGGGGCTCAGTTACGGGATAAACCCGGACCACGATTTCCTGTTTGAATTGCGCTACCATCATATCTCCAACGGCGGCAACGAGGAACCCAATGAGCCTCTGAACTCCGTCAAAGCGCTTTTCGGCCTCACCTTTTAACCCATTTATCCGGCGGCAAGGAGGCAAGCCACGGATTTCCCTTCCCGGGACAGGGTTCAAAGGCACCAGGCGGGGCGGCCTGCTATGCGCTGCGCTGAAATTATTACCGCCAGGACAACCAAGGGCGACTGCTTATTTCCCATCAGCAGTGCGGCACCGTGCCAATCCATACAGAACAGGCGAGAGGAGAAGAAAAAAATGAAGGGATTGAGATTGATTGGAATATTGGCGTGCAGCGTCCTGTTGTGCTCCTGTGCCGGCAAGCAGCAGGCAACGGCAACGGCGCCTGTCCAGAATGAGTATCCCGGCGTCAGCCGCATTGAGGGGGTTTCTCTTGAAACGGTGCGGCAGGAAGCAAAGGTCACGACCGGTTATAAAAATATCGTCTTGAACCCGATTCAGACGGACTCCCAGTTCGGCAAGGATTATCCCGACATGGCCAGCCAGTTTCAAATCAGCATGCTTTCTCATCTGAAGGACAAAAACTCCTACAAGCAGGTTGCGCTACGCGATGCTGCCAATCAGTCAGCCAAGGCAAATACCCTGATTGCGGATGTCAGGGTCATCGACATGCGGATCGTGAGCACCGGAGCCCGATTCTGGGGAGGTGCCATGGTGGGCTCCTCGTATATGAACGTATATCTCAAGCTGACCGATGCGGTGAGTAAAAAACTCATTCATGAAAAAATCATCACCACCAACAACAACGCCTTTGCCTCTGCCTGGGCGCTGGGATCGGAACAATCCTTGCCCATGGATATGGGAAAAATAATCGGCGAGTATATCCGCGTGGTTGCACCGGCCATCTAGTACCTTGTAACTTTTTAATATTTCTGACAAACTCCCCTCCCCTCGGAGTCTACGCTTACCTGCGGGAAGGGTTGGGTGTGGGGGTAGCTACAACCTGCTGATATAATGGCAACATCCCCCTCTCCCTGACCCTCCCCCGCCAGGGGGGAGGGAATTAATTTGATGTCGATTAAAAATACCAGTGCCCAGCCGGAATCAGCCCATTTGTCCGATGTCTGTTGTTGCCTGGTCGCCGAAAAAGCTCCGTATCCGGATGAACGCCGTCTAAACGGCGCCGAAAAGGGGATACAGAGAGAGAGAGAGAAAGCAAAGAGCGATCATGCAGCATCCAACCAGCGACAGCACTGAAAAAATCCCCCTGCCCGCGGACCAGGGAATCACCAACGGCCTCAAGGTCATGAGCTATGTGCGCAACGACAGCGGGAAATATGAACTGACCCCGGATTTTCTCTGGCAGCCGGTGAGCGTCGTCAATCATCAGGCCTGGGAGGAGATTGCAAAGAAAATCACCGCCGCCAGAAATAAGGTAGAAGCGGGACGGGTAAGCTGCCTCCACTACTACATGATTGCCAACCAAATGGACCCCGGCCTTGTCGCCCAGTACACCGGGCAGCCGCGCTGGAAGGTCTGGCTGCATCTGGTCCCCTTTATCTTCAACAGAGTGCCTGCCGACACCCTGCGCAAATACGCTGCGATGTACAAAATTTCCCTGGATGACCTGCGCACAGGTAGACTCCTTGCCCCATTTACCATGACGAATAACCAGGAGTAATGCTTTTGCTCGATTTCCTCCACACCCAGTCCGCCCACTGTGAAAGCGGGGTGGCCGCCAACCTGCTGACCCATCATGGCCTCAATATTTCCGAGGCCATGGCCTTTGGCATAGGAGGGGGTCTTTTTTTCGGCTATCTCCCCTTTATCCGAATCAACGGACTGCCCCTTGTCACCTACCGGGCCGCCGCCGGACATATTCTCCGGCAGATTGCCGGTATTCCCGGCGTCTGCATGGTTGAAAAGAAATTCCGGAACCGGGATGAGGCCATGGCGGAGCTGGACCACGCCCTGGCCGCTTCCATCCCGGTGGGGCTGCAGACCGGGGTTTTCTGGCTCCCCTATTTCCCCAAGGCGCTGCGCTTTCACTTCAACGCCCACAACCTGGTCGTCTATGGGAAGGAAGGAAACGAGTATCTGATCAGCCTGGCGCGGGCCAGATTTGCCAGCGGCGCCCTTGCTCCCAAGGGAAAAATGTATTACCTGACCCAGGCCCCGGCAGAGCTTGAACTTGCCCCCCATCTCGTCCGGGGGATTCAATCCGTATGCAAGATGATGCTGGCCAGCCCCTTTCCCCTGATCGGGGTCAAGGGCATCCGCTTTCTGGCAAAACGGCTTGGCAGATGGCCGCAACGGTTGGGCCGGGAAAAGGCGGACCTGCACCTGGGGCACGTTGTCCGCATGCAGGAGGAAATCGGCACCGGCGGGGGCGGCTTCCGTTTCATGTACGCCGCCTTTCTCCAGGAAAGTGCGACGATCATGCAGGAACCCCGGTTGCAGGAGTGCGCCGCCGCTCTGACCGCGGCAGGTGACACCTGGCGCGAATTTGCCGCCATGGCCGCCCGGATCTGCAAAAAGCGCGGCCGGCCGGAGGACAGTTATCCTGCCATGGTGGCGTGCCTCAACAGATGCGGAGCCATGGAGGAAAAGGTCTTCGCGGAGCTCAGACAATGGGCCAGACAGCATTCATGAAACCCGGCAACCCGTATTTGCCCGAACCGGGGCCGGATTGCGTTGTTTCCGCCCGCTCCCTGGTCAAGCACTACAAAAACAACGACCGCCCGGCGCTGAATGATTTCACCCTGGATGTGCAGCAGGGGGAATTCTTCGGTCTGCTGGGTCCGAATGGGGCAGGAAAAACCACGGCCATCTCCATTCTCACCGGCCTGTTTCCCGCAGACAGCGGCAGCGTCCGGATCAGGGGCATGTCTTTTCAGGAGAAAGAGCACGAAATCAAGCGAATTCTGGGGTTGGTGCCCCAGGATATCGGCCTGTATGACACACTCACCGCCCGGGAAAACCTGAATTTTTTCGGCAAACTCTGCGGCATCAGCGGCCGGAAACTTGGGGAGCGAATCCAACAAGGCCTTGAGTTTGCACGGCTTACCGAGCATGCGCGCCATCCCGTGGCCACTTTTTCGACCGGGATGAAACGGCGCCTGAACCTGGCGGTGGGATTGTTAAACGAGCCGCAGTTGCTGGTCCTTGATGAGCCCTGCGTGGGGATTGATGCCCAGTCCCGGCACCTGATCCATGAACAGCTAAAAGAGATCAACCGACAAGGGACCACCATCCTCTACACCACCCACTACATTGAAGAAGCCCAGGAACTCTGCAGCCGGATCGGGATCATCGACAACGGCCGCCTGGTGGAACAAGGCAGCCCCGTCGCCTTGCTCCAGCAAAGCGGGAGAGGCAACCTGGAAGAACTTTTTCTCCATCTGACCGGCAAGGAACTTCGCGACACCTGATGAACATTCCCGAATCATCTTTTTCCCCATACGGGCTCCCATGCTGAAAATCTTTGCCGCCACGACCAAGGAACTCCTGCTTCTGCGGCGGGACCGGACAGGGTTGCTTGTCCTCTTTCTCATGCCCGCGATCCTGGTGGTGCTGATCACCCTGGTGCAGGAAAATGTCATGGAACTCACCGGCCAGAAAAAAACCCAGGTACTGTTTCTCGACCTGGATCAGGGAGATCTCGGCAAATCCCTGCAAAAACAGTTGGCAACAACCACCCTCGACCTTGTGCTCTGGGATGAAGGGCAAAAAGATATCGCGGACATCCAGGCCGCCGTGACGGGCGGCGGCTATCAGGTCGGTGTGGTGATTCCCAAGGGCGCCTCCGCCCGGTTTACTGAGGAGACCGCGCGTCTTTTCCAGCAGGGCAACGGGAAGGGAAAACCACGGGAGATGACCGCCACTTCCGTGCAGCTCTTTGTCGATCCCGGCATCATGGCCGGATTGCGCTCGGGCGTTACCGCCCAGTTGCAGATGGCCTTAACCACCATTGGGCTTGAGGCAAAGCTGGCCCAGCTCGGCGGAGTGCTTGCGCAAACCATGGCCAGGGCCGGGGCGGAGCCGGAACAGAGCCCCCTGGCCGGGGAAAAACTCCCGGCTCTGTTCCGCCAACCCCTTCTCGACCTGCAGGAGCACCAGGGCGACTCCGGGGCAATCGGCGCCTCCCAGTATAAGCCGGTGCAGCAAAACGTACCGGCCTGGGCTCTGTTCGGAATGTTTTTCACCGCCATCCCCATTGCCGGCTCAATCCTGCAGGAGCGAAACTCCGGCATCTGGATCCGGCTGACCGCCCTTCCCGTCTCCCCGCTGGTGCTTTTTACCGGCAAGGCCGTGGCCTATATGGGCGTCTGCCTCTGCCAGTTCCTGCTCATCGCCCTGATCGGGGCCTTTCTCTTTCCCTCTCTCGGGCTGCCACCCTTTACCGTTTCCATGCATCCGATGGCAATCCTGCTTACCGTTGTGCTTTCAAGCCTCGCGGCCTGCGGTTATGGCATCTTCTTGGGCTTGGCCTGCAACTCCTACGAGCAGGCATCCACCCTTGGCTCCACCAGCGTGGTGGCAGCCGCCGCCATCGGGGGGGTGATGGTGCCGGTATATGCCATGCCCCAGGTGATGCAACGGCTCAGTGTCATCTCGCCCCTCAACTGGGGGTTGACAGCCTTCCAGGATCTGCTGTTACGAGGCTACTCCCTGTCGGCCATCCTCGATGACCTGGGCCGCTTGCTGCTGTTTTTCGCGGTAACTGTTCTTTTATCCTGGAAGCTTGCCGGGATCCGGAAATAGCCCCTTGCCTGTTAACCAATACCAGAGGCTCTCTTTCACAACCATGGACCCATTACAACAAGAGCTCCTCGAGCTGATCTGCACCACCTGCAACCTCCACGACGTGGATCTGGCCAGCATCGGGCCCGACGATCCCTTGATCGGTCCGGATTCCCCCTTGGGCACCGACTCCCTGGATGCCCTGGAGATTGCCGTGACCGTGCAGAAGGAATATGGGGTGAGAATGGACTCGGAAAATACCAGCCGGGTTGTTTTGCAGTCGGTGACACACCTTGCCGACTATATCAAAGCGAATCGATAAAAAAATAAGCCGCCCAAGGCGGCTGCACTCTTCGCCTCCCCCTTTAACAAAGGGGGATTAAAAAACAACCGAATCGCACCACCATTCGTAAATCCCCCCTCGCCCCCCTTTGTTAAAGTGGGGGATAAGATGAATTTCCCCTGTTTTTTCAACCAAGGCAAGGCACAAGGCTGACATGGCAAAAGTCGTTATTATCGGCTCCGGAATCGGCGGATTGAGCACCGGCATCATTTTGGCCAGGCTCGGTTTTGAGGTCACGGTGATCGAAAAAAACAGGCAGCCCGGCGGGATGATGCGCAGCTATGTCCGCCAGGGAGTGCATTGCAATGTCGGCCTGCATTACATGGGCGCCCTGGATGAAGGGCAGGTTCTGCGCCGCTGTTTCGACTATCTCGGCGTCACCGCCGATTTGCCCCTCGTGCGGATGGGAACGGACGGCCCCATCGACCGCTACCTCTTTGCCGATGAGCGTCTGGGGATCGATTCCTTCGATGTGCCTGCCGGATTCGCGGCCTATGAGACCAATCTGCGGGCAGCCTTTCCCGCGCAGCAGCCGCAGATCGATGCCTTGATGACGATGCTGCGCCGCAGCGCCAGCCAGTTCGAACAACTGGATTTTCTCTACTCGGACAGGCCAGCCCACTCCTGGTTTGAACACATGGAGCCCCTGGGGGGAGTTTTTGATCGTCTCGGCTGCAGCCCCGGCTTGCGGGCGGTCTTTGGCCTGCCCTCGGTCCTGATCGGTGTTCCGCCGGCAGTGTGCCCGCAATTTTATCACACCATGGCCCTGGCCAGTTATCTCTTTTCCGCCTGGCGTCTGACCAGTAACGGGGCGCAGATGGCCGATGTCTGCGCCCAGCGCCTGGCCTCCCTCGGCGGCCAAGTGCGCACCGGCGACGGGGTCGCCCGGATTCGCACCGCGGACGGCGGGGTGCGGGGTGTCACCCTGGCCTCTGGGGAAACCATTGACGCCGATCTGGTCATCTCCACCCTCCACCCCAAGGAGACACTGGGGCTGCTGCCGCCCGAGAGCGTCAAGCCGTCGTATCGCAGGCGTATTGAGGCATTGCAAGATACCCACGGAATGACTGCGGTCCATGCCCTGGTGCCGACAGCCCAACATCCGGCTTTCGCCCACAACCTGTTTGCCATCCAGACCGAGGCCAGCGGCGATGCCAGCGATCTGATCTATGTGCAACTGCGTCCCAGCGAACGGCCGGACCGGAATCTGCTCTCCCTGATCACCTCCGGCCATGAAGCCCGGTGGGATCGTTGGCAGCATACCGTCAGCGGCAAGCGCGGAGAGGAATATCTCCAGAGCAAAACAGACTTTGCCCACCGGCTGATCGGTCAGGCGGAGAAAATTACCGGTCCCCTTAATGGCGTCCGTCTGCTGGATATCTCCACCCCCCTGACCATCAGGGATTGGACCAACAGCCCCAACGGCTCGGCCTATGGAGTCATGCGCTCGACGGAGCAACTGCTTTCCGGCGCCCTGTTGAACCGCACCTCGTTGCGGGGTCTGTTCCTGGCCGGGCAGAGTGTCATGGCCCCAGGTATTCTGGGCACGATTATCGGCTCGCTGGCAACGGTGCAGTTTATCATCGGCCCCGAACGGTTCCGGCGGGAAGTACGGATTTAGGTAACTATCCAGCAGCACCACATCTTACGATGGTCCGTCCGGCTCACGCACTTGATCTAGGACGCTTCGCCGTCCCGCTTGCCGCAATCTGCGGCAGCAGCGAAGCGGCGCTGCTGACCAGTTACGGTTCGGTGGTTTTAGTTATTTCCGGCATTGAATCGGATGGTTACGAATTGAAGAATTTGCCTGAATTGCCGGGCATCCGGACAGTTTTCCGCAATCGTTCCGGCAAACCGTTTTTTTGATCGCCAAGGGCCGTTCCGGTTGGTATGTTTTGCCGGTCGATTTTTCGCGCTGATTCGCGGTCTCCGGGGCGATGAGAGGGCTGGCGCCAAAAAAAAATTCCAGTCTCCAGGTCATGATGCATATTCTCCTTATCAATCCCCCGAATTGCGGGCGAAGTATCCCTGAAGAACGCTATGGCATAACTTCGCTCAAGCAGATTTTTCGCGGCGAACCCCTGGCTCTCGAAGAGCTGGCCGGAAATCTCATGGAACATACGGTGCGGATTCTCGACCTGAAGGCTGATCCCGATGGCCTGGACAGGGAACTGCGCGAATTTCAACCGGAGCTGGTCGGCATTACCGGGGTGACCTGCGAGGCGAATACCATGCTGCGGCTTGCCGCCAGGGTCAAGGACTCCTGCCCGGCAACCGTGGTGGTGGGGGGGATTCATGCCAGCAACGATCCGGGGTTTTTCAATCATCCGGTGGTGGATTATATCGTAGTCGGGATCGGCAAGAAGGTCTTTGCCGAGCTTGTCTGCGCTCTGGAAAGCGGGAACGAGAACGACGAAAAATGCACTGATCTGCCCGGAGTGATCCGGACCAGCCCGGGCAGACAGGTTGCCCGGCCGCAACTGCGGAACCGGATTGCCGATCTGGTCATGGAGCGTCCCCCGGCGTATGATTTGGTACAGCGCTACCGCTCCCATTACATTCTCGAAAAACTGGGCATCACCATGGGCTTTGTCGCCTCGGCATTCGGTTGCCCGCACCAATGCCTGTTCTGCTCCATTCAAGGCCAGACAGGCGGCGACTACCTGACAAAATCCATTGAGACGGTCATCCGGGACATCTCCCTGCTGCCCGAGATCCCGGTCATCCGGCTGGTGGATGCCAACACCTTTGGCGATGTCACACGGGCCACCGCCCTGGGCCACGCCCTGCTGGCCTCGGGCCTGGGTAAACAATACCTGGCCGATATCCGCTCCGATACGGTTGTCCGCCACCCGGAAATGCTGCGGCAATGGAAAGAGGCCGGCCTGCGGGCCGTGATCATCGGCTTTGAAGGGATTGACGACGCCAGCCTGTCGGCCATGAACAAGGCCAATCAGGCAACCATGAATGCCGAAGCCATTTCCATCCTCAACGATCTGGAAATTACCATCGTGGGCGATTTCATCATCTCCCCCGGCTATGATGAAAATGATTTTGACCGCCTTGATACCTATCTCGGGGCAAGGCAGATCGATCTGCCGATGATCACCGTCATGACTCCCCTGCCCGGCACCGCCCTGTTCAGGCAAGAGCAGCACCGGATCAGCAACCATAATTTGGATTATTACACCCTGACCAACGCCGTCACCCCGACAAAACTTGAGGAACGGCGGTTTTACAGCCGTTATGCGGAGCTCCTTGTCAACAGCCACCACAACGCCAGGTTATAGCCTACTATGAATGCTTTTATCACTGCGGTCTCCGCCTTTCTTCCCGGTCAACCGGTGAACAATGACGATCTGGAGAGGTATCTGGGGAAGGTGGCCCGGATCGCGGCCAGGACCAGGCAGATCATTCTTGCCGGCAACGGCATCGAGACCAGACATTATGCCATTGATCCGGAAACAGGCGCCACGACGCACAGCAACGCCATGCTGGCGGCCGAGGCCGTGCGACGTTTAGCGCCTGCAGGCAGGAATCTCTCTGACGGCCCCTCCATCGAATGCCTCTGCTGCGGCACCTCGTCTCCCGATCAGCTCATGCCCGGGCATGCCTCCATGGTGCATGGGGAGTTGGGCTGCGGGCATTGTGAGGTTATCAGCACCGCCGGGATCTGTCTTTCCGGCATCACCGCCTTAAAATACGGCGCCATGTCGGTGGCCCAGGGGTTGAGCACGCGTGCGGTTGCAGCCGGTTCTGAACTGGCTTCCACCTTCATGCGTACTTCTTTTTTCCAGGCCATGCAGGGTACGGTTGACCAGCCGGAAAAGAAAAAGGATCATCCTGCCTTTTCCTTTGAGGCGGAGTTCCTGCGCTGGATGCTTTCCGATGGCGCCGGAGCGGTATTGATCGAAAATAAACCGACAACAGACCGTCTCTCCCTCAGGATTGACTGGATAGAGATCATCTCCCATGCCCATTGTCTGGAAACCTGCATGTATGCCGGCGCCGTAAAACAAGAAGACGGGAGTCTCAGGGGCTGGAGGGAATATGTTGGGGAAGATGAGGCCGTAAGGAACGGCATTTTGACCGTCAAACAGGATGCCAGGCTGCTGAATCGGGAGGTGATCCGGACCCTGGTCGGAGAAAGCCTGCCGGACGTTGCGAAAAAACATGGCCTGAACCCTGAGGGCATTGCCTGGTTCCTGCCGCATTATTCCTCGCAGTACTTCCGGGAACCGCTCCTTCAGCAACTGCGAGACATCAATTTTATCATCCCTGAGGAGCGCTGGTTTACCAATCTGGCCAGCAGGGGCAATACCGGATCCGCCTCCTTCTATATCATGCTGGAAGAGCTCTTTTCTTCCGGCAGGTTAAAAAAAGGAGAGCGGATACTGGGCTTTATCCCTGAAAGCGGCCGTTTTTCCGTGGGCTGGGTGTTGCTGACCGTTGTCTGACAGGCGCGAGCCAGAAGGCGCCCGCGTCACTCCTTGCCGGCGTTATTTCTCCAGCAGGTCGGGTCTGAGGCAAGGTAATCACCGGTCATCTGGTAGGCCGCCCCACGGCAGCCGTAGCATTCTTCGGCCTTTTCGCAGGTGCGGCAGATTCCTTTGATCGTGTTCCGGTAATTTTTCAGGTTGTTGACCACCTCGCTGTGTTTCAGGATATGGCCAAGCTTGTTGTCGCGGATATTATCAAGGGCAATGGTGACCCCGACACAGGGCATGACCTCGCCGGTGGCGGTGACCACACAGGAGACCTGATGGCGCATGCACTTGTTCCCCACCAACGGCGGCTGGGGCTCCCAATCGCGGCCGAACAGTTCCCGATCCATGGCGGAGAGCCGGACAAACAACTCCTTCAACGCGCTGGAATCCACGCCCAGCCAGATATTTTCCAGGGCATTGGCCTGGGGGGTGATGACCTCGAAATAGGGCTCTATCTTCTCCTCCCGCAGCCACTGCCACATTGCCGGCAATTCCTTGATATTCTGCCCGCTGACGGGTACCCTGCCTCCTGCAAGGTGGCCAAGGCCCTGTTGATCATCTGGAAGGCCCCTTTCTTGCCAGCCAGGCGATCCTGGATCGCCTCGTCGCGGGAATTCAATTTCAAGACCACCCGGACCTTTTCTTCGGCCAGGACAGCGGCAAGATCCGTATCAATGCCGGAACCGTTGGTGAACATCTCGATCTCAAGCCCTTCTTGGCCAAGAAAACGGATCATCTCCACAAGATGCGGATAGATGCTCGGCTCACCGCCCAGAATAATGATCTTCCGGGCGCCAAGCGCCTTGGCCTGGAGGATGACATCTTTTATCTCCTCTCTGGAGAGCTCATTGCTGCATTCGCTCCTGTCCGGAACATAACAGTACGAACAGCGGAAATTACAGATGCGGCTGAATTCGATCTCCATGGAAAGCAGTTTGCCCGCGGCCACCGCCTCGCGGATTTCCTGTTCGCTAAATTCAAGATTATATATCTGCATGGCGTCTCAGTATGGTTCGAGGTCTGTAAAGCGGTTCATTCGTTCCCAGCGGGCCACTTCTTTTTCGTAGCGCCCCCTCCACCCGTGCTTCCGCATGATTAACCGGTAGCGCAGCTTCAAAAAAGGCTTAAAAAGAAAGCGCCAAATGGAGGTCCAGCCCACGCCGTGCTTTCGTGCCGAAGCGGGAGGATTCCACCAGCCCAACACCACCTGGCGCTGGTACCAGAACTGATACTGGAGCTCTTCCGCATCAAGATGCTTGGTCCGCACATTGGCCCACAGGCCGCTGTATTTTTTATAGTCGGTTGCATTGGTCAACAGCCCCTGCTCGATAATCTGCTGGCGCATGGCCGTCTTGGGATAGGGAGTCAGGATCTGGCAGTAGGCGGCATCCGCGCCGATATGTTTAAAAAATTCGTAATTTTCCCTGATCGAGGCCTCGTCGTCATCCGCAAAACCGAAAATCAAGCCGCCGATAACCATCATTCCGTATTTATGGCAATTCTCAATGGCTTTCTTGGAATAGGCCGGGATATCGCCTTTGCCGGCGCTGCTCATGTTCTTGACCGAGCCGTTTTCGATGCCGAGAAACACCGAACGAAACCCGGCCGCAGCCATTTTGGCGACCATCGGTTCATGTGTTGCCATGGACACGCAATCGGCCTGCACAACAAAGTTGAGTCCCTTATAATTCCTGGCAATGATCGCGTCGCAGAGATCCACGACCCGGGACGGATTCAGGACCATATTGTCGTCGGTGATGAAGATCCACCTGGTCTTGCGCTTGTAGTAAATGTCATCGATGTCTGCGAGGACGCGGCTGATGGGATAGGTCCGGAAGGTGCGGCCGTACATGTGCCGCATGGAACAAAAATTACACGACCGCGTGCAGCCCCTGGAAGTCTCCACCAGTTCGATCTTGGAGTACATGATGTGATAGCCCCAAGTCAGCCTCCGCTTATCCCGGATCGGGAGCTTGAGGGTACTCAGATCGAGGTTTTCACCCCGGGGATTATGGACGAACACCCCGTCTTGTTTATAGGAAAGAGAAGGAATCGCCGCCAGGTCATCCCGGCCGTCCAGGGCATTCACCAAACGGCGGCAGGCCTCTTCCCCTTCCCCCCGGACCATGAAGTCGATCCATTTCGCCTCCTCGGAAGCAGCGATCTCTTCATGCATCAAGGTGGCATGGTAGCCGCCGATCACGATTTTGACTTCGGGCCGGAGTTCCTTGATCAGGTGGGCAATCTTGACACAGGTGTCGTACTGCCAGGCCATGGCCGAAAGGCCGATCAGGCCGGGCTCGATCCTGTCGATTACCTTGGTCAGGTATTTTTTGATGGAGCGGCGCTTGCGGACAAGGTCGATCAGGTAGACCTCGTGCTCTTCGTCGATATTGCCGCCCACCGAGGCAATGCCGTGATTCGGCATATGGAGCGCCATCTCATGGACGATGATCGGTGTTACGTCGGGCATGGATATCAAAATTACTTTCATGGCTCACGCACGCTGTACGCGTCCCTTAATCGTTGTTCCAGCATGGCGGTAGACGGCGTATCGTGTTGACAGCCGGGCTCGATCCGGTCGATGATCTTCAGGCTGATGGTATTTTTCACCCTGGTTTGAAACATACATTTTCCAGGGGCAAACAGTTTATCGGTATTCGAGAGATGCAAGACATACACCGGCGCCCTGCACAGCCGGGCAATTTTCAGGGCGCCCCGATTCAGGGTGCCGAGCTTGCCATCCCTGCTCCGGGTTCCCTCCGGAAAGACAAAGAGATTGCCGCCTTCTTGCAGAAAGCCAGGCATGGTCTCCATCTGTTCAAGCATCATTCTGGCAAACCGGCCCTCGCCTGTGGCAGGGAAATATCCCGATTTCCGGATAATCCAGCCCCAGATCGGCATCTTGAAAAACCGCGTCTTGACAATGGTGCGATGCCGTTCAAAAAGGGCGATGAACAGGAGCGGATCCAGATAGGAAATGTGATTGCACACGATAACCGCGGATCGAATCGCCCTCACCTCTTTCGCGATCTCCCACTTGTGACTGGGGGCAAGGAACCTGACCAGGCGGAAAAAAACCTGATAAAAGCGGCTGTTCAACCGCTGGAAAATAACCTCCGGCTCTTTGACAAACAGGGCACAGGCAGCATACCGCCATAAAAAGAACAAAATACCACCAAGGAGGAACCATACCCAGCATATGATGGTGACCAAAAAATCTTTTAACACGTCAGCTCGTATGCCGGAAAAGGCTATTGGTCCATTGCCTTGCCATCCTTGATGAGCAGGCAGGTGTTCACCCCGCCGAAGGCAAAATTCTGGATGGCCCCGATGCGGATGGGGGCGGCGGTCACTTCCTGGACATGCCGCAACATGCGGCAGCGCTCGTCGATGTTTTCCAGGTTCAGGGTAGGGGCGACAAAGCCCTGCTCCATCATGTAGAGGGTCAGGATCGTCTCAATCACCCCGCAGGTTCCCATGGTATGTCCCATGTAGCTCTTCAGGCCGGTAACAAAGGGGCCGTCCCCGTAAACCGCGGCAATCGCCTGGGATTCGATCACATCGCCCATCTTGGTGGCCGTGGCATGGGCGCTGACAAAATCGACCTCTCCGGGGGTGATTCCGGCATCTTTCAGGGCCAGGCGCAGGGTGGTGGTGATCCCTTCAAGGTTGGGCAGGATGAGGTCGCCGCCATTGTTGTTGCAAGCAAAACCGATGACCTCAGCCAAGATCGTTGCCCCGCGCCGCTTAGCGGACTCGTATTCCTCCAGAAGCACCGCGCCGCCGCCCTCGCCCACGACCAGGCCGTCGCGGCCGCTGTCAAAGGGCCTCGGCGTGCAGTGCGGCGTCTCGTTATAGGCGGTGGAACAGGCCAGCAGGTTATCAAAGACCGCCACGGTGGTGGTGTCGTACTCATCGGCGCCGCCGCAGATCATGGCGTCCTGCATCCCGTACTTGACCATTTCATAGCCGAAACCGATGGCCTGACTGCTGGTGGTGCAGGCGGTTGACGAGGCAATGACCCGGCCGGTGATGCCGAACATTCGGGTGATGTTCACCGCCGTGGTATGGACCATGGAGCGGAGGTAATCCACCGCCCCGATGGAGGCGAATTTCGTTTCCAGCTCCTGAAAAAATGTCCGGTAGATATCGCGCTGGACCGTGGGGCTGCCATGGGTGGAGCCGAAGGCCACGCCCAGACGGCCGGAGGTGATGAATTCCTGATCCAGGCCGGAGCGCTCCAGCACATCCTTGGCCACCTGGCAGGCATAATAGGCCACCGGCCCCATGGTCTTGCGGTACAACCGCTTGAAGCCGTAATCTATTTCATAGTCCACGGTGCCGAAGACCCGGGAGTGAATATGCCGGTTGAGCAGCCCGTCATCCCGCAGGGGCTTGACCCCGGACCTTCCCTGCCGGAGACTGGCGACGATATCGTCTTTTCCATAGCCGATGGGGGTGATGGCCGAGCAGGCGGTAATGACAACGCGTCGCTTCATGGAATTTGGCTGGAGGGCATTAGGGTTTACGGGATGCGGCGATGACTTCGATGTAGTCGAGGATGTCGTTGATGGTCCTGATCCCCATGGCCTTTTCCTTTTCTTCCCAGGTGAGGGAAAAACCAAGGATCAGCTCGATTTTCCCCAGCAGTTCAATGGCGTCGATACTGTCAAAGCCATGATCGTCCCGGAGGTTGTCGTTGAGACCCGGCTGTTCAAACTCAAAATCCTCGACCAGGATGGCCAGGATTTTCTCTTGTAAAACATCTCTGTTCATGACAGGTGTCCAGGCAAGGGCTTAAAAAGACAAAAAATAATCGGATCAATGCAAGTTGGATACTCTATTTTTCGTTTAAATTCAAAAGGAACTTTTCTCTGCCCCGGCAGGGACCGGGGAGAATTTCTGTCCGCAATGGCGCTCATTGGAGAAACCGCTCGAAATGATACCATTCAAAGGGATGTTCCCGCAGCATCTTTTCCAGCAGATCCGCATACTGCTGGGCCGCTTCGCCAATGGCCCGATCCCGGTCCGCCCGCGCGTGGGGCCTGATGGCAATGGGGTCCGACAGGGTGAAGCAATAGCTGTTTTTCCCGGTCCGGAAGACAAAAAAGACAAAAAGCGGCGCCCCGGAGAGCAAGGCAAAGATATAGGGCGCCTCGGGGAGCCAGGCGTCATGGCCGAGAAAGGTGACCCGGACCTTGCGCTGATCGCTGCGCCAGACGATATCCCCGGTCATGGAGACTATGCCGCCTGACTGCAGAAAACGGATCCCCTCCACCGCGGCAAAGGGCGAGCCCCCCTCCTGATCGACGCCGATAATCCTCACCCCGGCCCGGCGCAGATCCTCCTTCTGCATCCGTTCCACCCCCTCTTTTTCCTTCACCCCCATATAGAGGAGAAGCTGCAGGTCCTCTTTCTGCTGGCGGAGCAGTCTGGCCGCCATCTCCCAGTTGCCCAGGTGGCTCATGAGCAAAATCCCCCCCTGCTTGCCGATGACGCTCTCCAACTTTTCCCAGCCTTGGGTGGTGAAGGTCGTGGTGTCGCTTCTCTCTGCGAGAAAGCGATCAAGATGGATGGTGGTGAAATTCTGATACTGCCTGAAGGCGCACCACAGATGATAGAGCCCCCCGCGTTCCGGGAAGAGCGCGCCATACAAACGGCGGCTTTCCGAAACCCGGCCGGAAAAAAGGAAAAAGCCCGCAGCGATGATCCGCGAGGTCACGGCCAGCAGCCAGGGGCCGCAGAGCCCGGCCATCCGGAGAAGAAACTTGTAGCAAAAGCCGTTCATGAGCGGGAGGCCCCAAAGATCCGTTCCCAGATCAATCTGCTGAAGGTGGCGGAGTTGCGCTTAAAATCAAGCCAGGGCCGGAAGTGGCTGACCCGCTCCCCCTTGGCTTGATAGACAACCCGGACCGGCGCTTCCACGGTCTCTATGCCCCGTTGCCTTGCCCTGACCAGCACCTCCACCTCGAACTGGTAGCGGGTTGCCTTGACCCCCAGGTGCAGGGCCTCGGGCAGTGGATAGAGCCTGAAGCCGGACTGGGAATCCGAGATGAACGGCCCCCCTGCCGCCCAGACCCAGAAGTTGGAAAAGCCGCGGCCGAACCTGCTGGTCCAGGGCACGTTTTTCCCCACCATTCCCTGCCGCCTGCCCACCACGATAACCCGCCGGTTTCCACCCGCCGCCCGCAGCAGGGAGGTGGCATCTTCCGGCAGGTGCTGGCCGTCGCCGTCGATGGTGATTGCCCAAGCACAGCCCTGTTCCACCGCCGCGGCAAACCCGGTGCTGAGAGCCGCACCCTTGCCCAGATTCACAGGATGGCGGATCACGGAAATCCCCGGGATATCGCGGATGATCTCGGCAGTGCGGTCGGTGGAGCCGTCGTCGATCACCAAGAGGGGCAGGCCCAGTTTCAGGGCCTGGTCAATCACCGCACCGATGCGTTGCCCGTGATTGTAAACCGGGATAATGACCGCGGCTTTCATCGTTCCTCCCTTCCTGCCAGGGCCAGGGACCAGGTGCCGGGCCCCATGTGCACCCCGGAGGTCAGCGAGAGGGGCATACGCACGATCTCCGCCTCCGGCAGCAGCTTTTGCACCTGGGGCTGCACCGTTTGTACCAGCCAGGCTTCATTGTCGGTGTGCTGGAGCATGATCACGGAAGCGACGCCCTGCCTTGCCCGCAGCTTCTCCAGGGCAAAAGCGACCTGGCCCTCTCTGCTGCGGACAACACCCACCTTGCGCACCCCCTCGCTGGTCGGAGTGACCACGGGCTTCATCTGGAGCAGATCACCGAAAAATCCCCCTGCCCGGGAAATCCTGCCGCCGGCCGCAAGGTAGCGCAGCTCGTCAATAAAGACATACTCCTCACAGTCGAGCAGGGCTTTTTGCACAAAGCGGATAACCTCTTCCGAATCCGTGGCTTGTTCCGCATAGCGGGCGGCAAGCAGGGCAACGAGGCCCAGTCTGCCGGAGGCGGCGCCGCTGTCCACGACCTCCAGCAGGTTGTCCGGATCGTGTTCTTCTTTCCAGCGCCGGGCAGTGTCGTGGTTGCCGGTAAAGGCGGAACCGACGCAGAGGTAGAGGGTCCGGCCGAACTGCCGGCAGACGCTCTGATAGTGCTGATGCCGCTCGAACGTGGAGGCCTGGGCGGTGGTGACCTTCACCCCCCCCCGCATCAGGGCATAGATCTCCCCTGGCGCGTGCAGGCTTTCCGGCCTGCTCTGGCCCTGGGCCAGGATGTAGCTGTCCAGCAGGGTGATGCCGTGGCGCTGTGCCATCTCCCTGGTCAGGGAGCCGGCCCCATCGGTCATGATATGGATGGCCTGCCTTTTTCCAGCGCCGGAAAAAGCGGGCAGGCTTGCTGCATCCATGGCCTCATCGGACCAATCGACAATCTCGCCCAGCGCGGAAAGCCGGGCGCGCAGCAACTGCCGGTCCGCCGTATGGATATGCACCTTGAAGCCGGATTCCGCCGGGAGCACGACCACGCTGTGCCCCAATTGTGCCAGCGCTTCTCCGGCGGCCGCCTGCTTGTCGCTGGTGTGGATGAGGGCATTGACGCAAAAACAGTCCGTGGGACCGGCCTGAAAATCACCGCTGATCGTGAGCCTGCCGGAAAAAATCTCGGTGATCGAGGGTGAGATGGTGGCCTGCCCGGCAAGTTGTCTGAAAAACCCCTCAAAAAAGACATACATGCCGAGCGCCCCGGCATCAACGACGCCTGCCTCCCGGAGATCAGGCAGCAACTGGGTGGTGGCAAGCACCGTCTCTTGCAGCGCCTTGCAGAGCAGGGGATAAAGCAGAACCGGGTCGGTTTGCCCCACCAGGCTTGCGGCAAGGCGATCAAAGACATTGAGCATGGTGCCGGATTGGGGTCTGGCCAGGGCCTGCCAGGCCTTGGCCCTGCCCAGCGCCGCTTTTTCGGCCAGCTCGGCAAAGCTTTCCGCCTGGCAAAATTCCTGGAAAAAGGCGGCGGCGATATTGCCGGAGTTGCCCGTGGCGCAGCGGGCCAGGAGATTGCGGCTCCCGGCGAGGTCTGCCTCGCGGCTCCGCAAGGGGGCCAGGCTGATGCGCAGATTGGCCCCGGTGTCGCCGTCAGCCACGGGAAAGACGTTGATCCGGTCCAGGAGGTCGGCCCAGGCCGACAGGTTTTCGTAACCGCTGGCAAAAGCGTTGCGCATGCTGCTCATGTCTCCAACAATCGGATAATGGCATCCCGGTCGTATTTGCCGTTTTCTTGCAGGGGAATCCGGTCGATCGTCTTGAGCACTCGCGGCAGGGCGTAAAATTCCAGGGAATCGGCCAGGCTTTGCCGGAGCAGATTCATATCCACTTCGGCCCCCTGGACCAGGGCCACAATCCGGTGCTCCCTCCCCCCGGAGTCGGGAAGGGCCATGACCACGCAATCGCTGACCTTGGGCACTTTCTTGATGACGGCGCGCACCTCTTCCAGATCCACCCGTTTGCCTCCTACCTTGGTCACCCCGTCCACCCGTCCCTTCAGGATAAACTGGCTTGTCCCGCTTCGTTCCACCCGGTCGCCGGTGGTAAAAAAGCCATCGGCGGCCGCGGGCAGCTCGGGGGAGAGAAAGGGGGAGCGCACGCAGAGGCGCTCTTCCTTGATCTGCCAGGAAACATCCGGGAAGGCGGTGAACGCGGTTTCGCCCAGGTGTCTGTTTCTGGTGGCGATGCCGCCCGTTTCGGTGGAGCCGTACACCTCGGCAATACCAATGTTATTCAAGCGGGAGAAGGTCTCGTTGTCTTCGGGGTCCAGCATCCCGGCGGAGGAAAAGGCCAGCCGGAGGGAGGATGCCGCTATCGTTTTCCCCCGCAGGGCCCGGTAATGGGGAGGGATGCCGGCAAGAAGCGTGGCCCCCTGTTCTTGAATCACCTCACCGATCTCGCCGGGGAACGAGGGGGTGGCCATGACGACCGATGCCCCCGAGACAAGGGGCAGGATAACGGAGAAGAGCAGGCCGTAGATATGGTAGGGGGGCACGGTGGCGACTAGGCAGTCTTTTTCAGTCACGGCAAAGTGGCGGGCCAGGGAAAATCCCTCGCCGAAAAGATTCCCCCCTGTTTTCGCCCAGATCTGCGGCGCGCCGGTGGAGCCGCCGGTGAAGATCCTGAGCAGTTCCGCTTGCGGCGATATCGGGGCGCAGGGTGCACGCTCAGCCGGGGTTCCGGCCGGCGGGCGGATGATCGTGGTGCCTGGGGGCAGGTTCCGGTCACCATCGGCAATGGCCGTGGTAAAGCCGGTGAGCTGGTGCATCCGGGCCAGGGCCTGGGCGGAAAAAGCGTAGGGCAAAAGCAGGGTCGGGCCGCCGGCCATGGCGGCCAGCAGGACAGCGGCCATGACCGCCCTGTCGTCCACGGCAAGACAGATGGAGGCACCCTCGTACTCCGGGCCGGAAAAGGCAGCACGAAATCCGGCCGCCATGGCATAGACCTCGCCGAAGGTGGCGCCGGAGCGGATAAACTCCCGGTCCGGATTTTTTCTATGCGGTTTCGCGCGAGAACAATCCTTCATTTCAACGTGTGGCTAACCTGACCGCGCCAATGAACTTGCCGCGCGCCGCAGACGATCACGCGGTCAGGTTTATCCGTTTGTTCGCCCCAATATTTTCATTTATTTGACGCAGTTAACTCGACGAACCATATCATCAGCACTGCAATCATATTTAGTTCCATCGGGAGTTGTTGCTTTCCAATCCACGTTCATAGCACCTCTGTTGACTTCTGAAATGGTCACATCATTGGGTCTAAGATTATTACCGATACTCCGCGCTGATTCTCTTTGCAAACTTTGAATATTACTCGCACAACCGGCAATAACAAAAACAGTAACTGGAAACAGGATTAACAGTTTTTTCATTGATAATACCTCCTCTTGGGTTATTTTTTATCCTCATTACTGAGGGGCTAACAGTTGAATATACAGAATAGTGACATATCTCTTTCCTTCTTTCCATGCCGTGTACTCGGTTGCATCCTACCTGCTCGCATCCCGGCCAAAGGAGTCTCCGGAATATTGTATTGGGGGGGACGTTGCTTGCTAATTAGCTATTGTTGTAATCCCAATCAAATGGCGTTAGAAAAATAGCAAGCAACGCCCCCCAGGTGTTTCTCCTTTTTGTTTGGCTGGAAATTTTGTTCGTCGCACCATTCAGTTCTCGGCTCTATTCAGCGATGAGGGGATAAATCCCTCCTCGGACAAGGCACGAATCACGCCCCGCATCAGATAGTTATTGCTAAAACCGATGGTGTATTGGCGCGCCCCTTCCTTGATGGGCTGCAACATCTTTCGCTCCACCAATTTTTTAATTTGATAGGTGCGCTGGGCAGGTGACATGCCGGGCATGGCCGCGGCCAGATCAGCGGCCTTGGCGACGCCCTTTCTGGCGGTGATGTGCAACACATCCTCTTCCATCGCCGTGATGAGCTCTCTTTCCCTGGCATAAGAAATGGCAGGTTCAAGAATTAGGCTGCTCAAATAGCTGAAGTCAGTAAGCCGATCCACTTTGCGCAACTCGGCAAGGATGCCTTGCAATACATAAATGCACCATGCCTCCAGCCCTTTCGGGGTGCCGGTATCAGCGTGCGCCAACATGGCATAATACTGATCGCGGTCATTGCAGAATACCGCAGTTGGGTTCAACACCCTGCCGCCGGTTTTCACATTAAAGCCGTACTTGATCAGCAGGGCGTAGGTCAGCAGCCGAACCACGCGGCCATTGCCGTTGCCAAACGGGTGTATCCAGCCAAAACGATGATGTGCCAACGCCACCTTGATGAGGTCGTATTTGGGCGGCTGATTTTCGTTGATAAATGCTACCAGCTCCTGCATGTAATGTGGCACCTGGATGAGCTCGGGCGGCAGGTGTTCAGACCGGGCAATTTTCACCTGCGTCTGCCGGTAAGCTCCCGGCGTGGCATCTCCCTCCCGTTCCAGCTCTTTGACCGTGATGGCGTGCAGCTCGCGGATGAAGTGCTCTGTCAGTCCGTCGCCGGGCTGAATACTCTCCTCAATGTAGGCCATGGCTGCTTCTATATTTTCCATTTCCCGAAGCTGATCAGTGGGAGCCTGCCGGGTGCCTTCCAGCTTGCTTTCCACATAGTCCGCCAAGATGGTGTGATTCCCCTCGATACGGGCTGAACCCAAACTTTCCAGCATGTGGAAGATGTGCTTGAGCTGAAAAAAGACCGGGGCCGGGGTCGTGCCCTGCAATTGCAGGCGGCGTAGATGTTCCAGCTCTGTCAAGACATCCACTAATGGGGAGTCAAACGACGGATTGAGCAGGATCAGATCATGGTGGTTAAATAAAGGCATGGCGATATTCTTCTGTAAAGGCAGCGCTTGAGTATCTCTAATAAAGCAATATCATAACAATGAAATCAAGATATTACAGACAAGTCAATGGAAAACTATCTTGAAATTTGCCGCACACCATGTTGAAAAACTCTCTGTGGTGAAATATAAAAAAACAGACGGCAGCCTGAGCGATAACCGGTTTTCAGCATGCTTTGGGGACACCCTATCTGCT
>PHAW01000053.1 GCA_002841785.1 Deltaproteobacteria bacterium HGW-Deltaproteobacteria-3
CACCTCGCTCAGGGCGGGCAGGGTCTGGGCGAGAAAAATTTCCTTGGCTGCGGTGCGGTCCTCGGGCCGGAACTGTTCCTTGATGGCCACGGCGGTCTGGTGCAGGTCGCGGTGCGGTTTTTCGATGCTCAGCAGGATCGGTGCCAGGGCCGGAAACTGCTGCTCCGCCTGTTTGCGGCCCTCGCCGTAGAGCCAGGCGCCGAAACCGCATTTGTGGTCGTCGGTTTCCGCCTTCAGGGTGGTGACGCGGTCATCGACGATCAGGGCGTTGACCTGATTGACCCAATTGAGATGGTCCACTTCGCGCTGGGCCAGGATTCCGTCCAGTTGATTGCTGCTGATAACTTCTTCCGCCCCAGTGATGATGCGGTTGACGCCCAGATAGGTGACCACTCCGGTGACCACGAACAGCGCCAGAATGCAGCCGAATCCGATGGTGATTTTCTGGTTGACGCTCAGATTGTTCCAGCCCATGCTTTTCTCCTCAGTGGCGGGTGCTTTTTCCGTGTCTGCCTGTTCAGCGGCCGGTACTCATGGAAAAGAGGGTGTCCAGCCGCAACTCCGTGAAAAGATCATGGATGGGCTGGGGGACTCTGGTCAGGCGGATGGTGCCGTTATGGGCCGCCATGTTTTTGTAGAACAGGAGCAATTTGCCGATGCCGGAACTGCCGATGTGGCTGACCCCGGCCAGATCGATGACCAATTCCTTGATTTGCGAGTGGGGGAGGGTGTTGAACTGCTGTTTGAGGGCCGCAGCGCCCTCTTCGTCGATGGTTCCCGACAAGGTGAGGGAAACGGTTTCTCCTTGGGTTGCGGTTTCGCAGGTCATGGGCATGATGTTTCCTCCGTTCCGGCATGTCCTCGGTGGGGGCAGGGGGAACAAAAAATAGCAAAAATTCCTGGTTGCAAAAAAAGCCAGGAAAACGGTTGCGCAATACGCTCTAGTGAACCACAAACTCTGCTCTTTGTGAAGAATTCTCTTTCTCCCTGAAGCATCTTTGCAAGAGCCGCTCCGGCAGTTCCGCAGGGGAGAAATTTGTCCCGGCTTGGCGGGAAAGCGTCAGGCTGGCTTTTTCTTCTCCCGGGTCGAAATCCTGCAGAAAGAGGCGATCAGATGCCGTCCCTGATCCTGCCAGGAGACCTGGTCCGCCAGGTGAATAATGATGGCGATGCCCCGGCCGTGGGATTTGCGGATATTTTCGTCGGCCCGCGGATCTTTGATGGACTGGAAATCGAAGCCCGCGCCTTGATCCATCACCTCAAGGACAAGATGCTCATTGACGCGCCAGCGGACAGTGACAGCCTTGCCCGGGTCTTTTCGGTTGCCATGTCGCCAGGCATTGATCACGGCCTCATGCAACGCCAGGTTGATGCGGAATTCCGGATTGATGAAGTGCTGCTGGATGAGCGCGGGTTCCATCGTGGCATAGACCTCGGCGACAAAACGGTCGATCTCGCCGCTGTCCGCCGTGCGGATTGAATGCTCCCGGCAGAGGAGAGGCGGGGCGGCGGGGGGAGCCTGTGTTGGAGTCATGCTCGGTCCAGGGAAGAGTGTTGCGGGGAGAAAAGGGTTACGCCTCGGTGAGGAACCGGACACCCAGCATGGTCAGGTCGTCCGGGAAGCGGATGTCATTGGAAAAAAGCAGCATTTTTTCGATAAGATGCAGCATCTTCTGGTCGGTGTCCGGGAAGCCGTGCCTACTCACCAGATTCGCCAGCCCATCGCAGCCAAGCATGTTGCCGCGGGAATCGGCGAGTTCGATGGCGCCGTCACTGAAAAAGAGCAGGCCGTCGTCGTGGCAAAAGGGGATGAGGCGCGCTTCGTATTCGGTTTTCGGCATCATGCCCAGCGGCAGGCCGGCCATCTGGATCGGCTGGGTTTCTTTTCCCCGCCTCAGCAGGAGAGGCGGGCTGCCTGCGCCGCACAGGGCCACGGTTCGGTCTTTCAGGTCGATGAGGCCGAAAAGGCAGGTGGCAAAGGACTCTCCGTCCCGGACCAACTGGCAGAGATTGCGGTTCAGGGCGGTCATGAAGGTGGCCGGTCGGTCCAGCAAGCGGCGGTTGCTTTCCCAGAGGGAGTGCAGGTGCATGGCGTACAGGGAGGCCGCCACTCCGTGCCCCATGACATCGGCGAGCAGGAAGGCATAGCGGTTTTGGTCCAGTCGTTCCACCGTGGAATAATCACCGCCGACGATGTCATGGGGGGCATAATGGAAAGCCCAGCGCAGACGGGGGTCGTCGTTGGCCGGCATGGCCATTGACAGCGCCTGGATCTGCCGGGCCCTTTCCAGGTCCCGCATCCGGAGGGAAAGATCCTGAAAGACCTCCACCCCGCCGATGACCGTGCCCTGTTCGTTGCGGATGGGCGAGACGCTGACCTGCACCGGCAAGCGGCCGCCCTCTTTTTTTTTGGCGAACACCAGGGAGGGGGAGGTCGAACCGGCGCCGGTGATCATGGCCCGGTGCAGGGGGCAGGATTCCTTGCCGCACAGCTCCTTGCCTTCCTTATCGGTGTGGCGGAGGATGTTGTCCTTGCATGATCTGCCCAGGACCTCCGAAGCCCTCCAGCCGGTGATCTTTTCCGCGGCTTCGTTCCAGTAGACGATCCGCCGCTCCAAGTCCGTGACATAGACGCCGTGGCTGATGCCGGCCAGGATCTGGTCCGCGGTATAGGGAAGAGTGTGCAGGGGGGGATACGGTTGTATGCTCCGGTCATCCATGCGTCATCTCACCCCTGTCCGCCCTGCCGCCAGCGCCCGCCCTTGCCGCCGTTCCGGGGCTGGATCTCCGCCTTGGTTTTCAGATACATCACGGCCGGATAGCCCAGCAGCCCTTCCACCGCCGCATCGAACTCCTTGCAGGGGCGGACGGTGAAATCCGAGGGCGGCTCGATATCCACCTCGCCGCGGCCGGCAAAATGCAGGGTCAGGGAAACCGGGCAGGTGCCGTGGAACTCGCGCACCTTGGTTTTCAGGCTTTCCAGCTTCTGACGGTTCACCTGCTCGGCCTTGAGCAGGACGCGGGCGCCGTTGGTGTATTTGCTCCGTGCCTCGCCCAAGCTGTCCACGGATTCGGCGATGATCTTGGCCCCCTGCTCCTCCTGCTTGACCGTGCCCAGAACGATGAGCGGCTCGTCGGAGGCGAGGAGGTGGCCGGATTTGGCAAAGGCCTCGGGGAACACGACCACCTCGGCGGCTCCGGCCCGGTCTTCGAGCACGATGAAGGCCATGCGGTCGCCTTTTTTGCTGCGGTGATCCTTATACTCCCGCACCAGCCCGCCTACGCGCACCGGCTGGTTGTCGCCCCAGTCGCCGAGGCCGGTGAGGTCGGTGTCGGCCACGGCCATGATCTCCTGGTGGAAGTTGTCCAGGGGATGGCCGGTGAGGTAGAAGCCCACGGTCTCCTTTTCGAAGGCGAGCCGTTCTTTCTCGGTCCATTCGGCGATGCTGGGCAGATCGATGGTGTTGGCCTTGCTGCCCTGCGTTTGCGGCATGGCGGCGAACAGCGAAATCTGGCCGCTCAAGCGATCCCGCTGGGCGGACTGGGCCTGTTCCAGGGCGATATCCAGAATGGCAAAGAGCTGAGAGCGCTTGGCCCCCAGGGAATCGAAGGCTCCGGCCTTGATCAGGCTTTCGATGACCCGCCGGTTCACCTTGCGGGAGTCGACCCGGTCGCAGAAATCCTCCAGCCCGCCAGGGCCGCGCCGCCCACGTTCTTGACCGCGGCCAGACCAAAGCGGATGCGGTCGTTGACCACGGCAAAGTCCTTGTCCGACTCGTTGATATCCGGGGGCAAGACTTCGATGTCGTGGTCCCGGCATTCGGTGATGTAGCGCACCACCTTGTCGGTGTTGCCCACGTCGCAGGAGAGCAGGGCGGCCATGAACTGGGCCGGGTAGTGCGCCTTGAGCCAGGCGGTCTGGTAGGCGATCAGGGCGTAGGCCGCGCTGTGGCTCTTGTTGAAGCCGTAGCCCGCGAATTTAGCCATCAGGTCGAAGACGTACTCGGCCTTGTCAGCCGGGATACTGTTCTTCCTGGCCCCGGCCAGGAATTTTTCCTTCTCCGCCTCCATGACCTCGGCCTTTTTCTTGCCCATGGCCCTCCGGAGATTATCGGCATCGCCCAGGGAGTAGCCGGCCAGGACGTTGGCGATCTTCATCACCTGTTCCTGGTAGACGATAACCCCGTAGGTCTCTTTCAGGATGGGTTCCAACTGCGGCAGTGGATAAATGGCCTGCATCCGGCCGTGCTTGGTATCGACAAACTGATCCACCATGCCGGATTCCAGCGGGCCGGGGCGGTAGAGGGCCACCAGGGCGATGAGGTCGGAGAAGACCTCGGGCTTCATCTTCATCAGCAACCCGCGCATGCCGGAGCTTTCCAACTGAAACACCCCCAGGGCGTCGCCCTTGGCCAGCAGGTCGTAGGTCTTGGTGTCGTCCAGGGGGATGCGGTTGATGTCGGGCTTATGCCCGATATCCGTAGCGATCAGCTTGAGGGCACGGTCGATGACGGTGAGGGTCTTGAGGCCCAGAAAGTCGAATTTGATCAACCCGGTCATCTCGGTGTGGATCATGTCGTACTGGGTAAGGACCTCGCCCTTGGGCCCCTTGCAGACCGGCAGGTATTCCACCATGGGCCTGGGCGAAATCACTACCCCGGCGGCATGGATGGAGGTGTGGCGGTTGAGGCCCTCCAGGGTCTGGGCGATGCGGAGAAGCTCCTCCACCTGGGGGTCGCGCTTGATCAGCTCCTGGAGGCGGGCTTCGGCCTCGATGGCCTTTTTGATCGTGATCTTGAGCTCTTCCGGGATGAGCTTGGCGATGCGGTCCACATCGCCATAGGTCATGCCCAGGGCGCGGCCCACGTCGCGGATAACGGCTCGGGCCTTCATGGAGCCGTAGGTGACGATCTGAGCGACATGCGCCTCGCCGCCGTAGCGTTGCTGCACATATTCGATGACCTCGCCGCGGCGCTCCTGACAGAAATCCACGTCAAAGTCGGGCATGGACTTGCGTTCGATGTTGAGGAACCGCTCGAAGATCAGGCCGTAGGGGATGGGGTCGATATCGGTGATCCGCAGGGAATAGGCGGCGAGACTGCCCGCGCCGGAGCCGCGGCCCGGGCCCACCGGGATTTCATGATCCTTGGCCCAGTTGATGAAGTCGGCCACGATGAGAAAATAGCCGGGAAAGCCCATCTTGATGATGACGTCGATCTCGTGGGTGAGCCGGTCGCGGTAGGTTTTTTCAATCTCCGGGGTGAGCTGGCCGATTTCCCGCATGTCGCTGAGCCGTTCTTCCAGCCCGGCCAGGGCGGATTTCTCGAACAGGGAATCAAGGGTCTCGCCTTCTGGCACCGGGAAGATGGGAAAATGGGACTCTCCGAAGCTCAGCTCGACATTGCAGCGCGCAGCCAGACGGACCGTCTCGGCGATGGCTTCGGGCGAGTGGGCAAAAGCCCTTTTCATCTCTTCGGGCGACTTAAAGAAGAGTTCATCGGTGGAGAACCGGAAGCGGCTGGCATCGTGCATGGTCTTGCCGGTCTGGATACAGAGCAGCACCTCGTGGGCCTGGGCCTCTTCCCGGTTGAGATAATGGCAGTCGTTGGTGGCGATGAGCGGAATACCCAACTCTTTGGAAAGTTCTTTGAGCCCCTGGTTGACCACCGCCTGTTCCGGGATATTGTTTTCCTGCATCTCAAGATACAGGCGGTCGCCGAACAGGGCCATGAGCCTGCGTGCCTCTTCCCGGGCGCCGTCCATGTCGCCTGCGGTGATGCGCATGGGGATGCCGCCGTGCAGGCAGGCGGTGAGGGCGATGAGCCCTTCGGCATGGGCCTCCAGCACCTCCAGGTCGATGCGCGGCTTGTAGTGGAACCCTTCGAGCTGGGCCAGGCTGGCCAGCTTGAGCAGGTTCTGGTAGCCGGTGTTGTCCATGGCCAGGAGCACGAGGTGGAAGGCGGCCTTGCCCGCGCTTTTCGCCGACTTGTCGAAGCGGTGGCTGGGGGAAACATAGAACTCACAGCCGATGATGGGCTTGATTCCGGCCTTTTTGGCCTGGACATAGAATTCCAGGGCGCCGAACATGGAGCCGTGGTCGGTGATGGCCACGGCGTCCATGCCGTATTCCTTGCACTTGGCCAGCAGGTCGCCGACCCGGATGGCCCCGTCGAGCAGGCTGTACTGGGTGTGGACATGGAGGTGGACGAAATTGGCTGGCGGGGTTTCCGGCATGGGTAATTCCAAATAAGTTTAAAAGATTAACGCAGAGGCGCAAAGACGCAAAGATTACGGTGAGAGTGAATTTCTTTTGTGTCTTATCCAGAGCTTCTGTAGAGATAACACAACGTTCGTCACGAGGGGGCTTGGTATGATCCCTGGAACGTATTTGTGGACAAGTTCTTAGCGTCTCTGCGCCTCTGCGTTAATGTTGTTCCGTGGTTATTCCGTACTTAAAAACTGCATCCGGTCCAGGGCGGCCAGGCTTTCCCACAGGTCATCCTCGGTGTGGGGCTCCAGGGTGACCAAGGGGTGCAAGCGCTGCTCCTTAAGATAGCTGAACAGGCCGGAAAAATCAAAACTCCCCCGGCCCGGGGCAAGGTGCGCGTCCCGGTCGCCGTGGTTGTCGTGCAGATGGATATGGCCGAGCCAGGGGGTCAGGGCGGGCAGCCAGTCCTGCCATGTGTTCTTGGCAAAGGCGGCGACATGGCCCACGTCGAGGCAGAATCTGGCCATGGGCGAGTCGAGGGCGGCGAGCATTTTTGCATGCTGTTCCGGCCCGGTTTCGTAAGTATTTTCCAGCATCAGCGGGACCCGGTAAAGGGCGGCTTTTACCAGCAGCCCCCGCCAGGTTGTCAGGGAGGCATTAAACCAGGCCGATTCCTTATAGCCGTGTTTGTTTTCTTCGTAGTTCAGGTGGCAGACCACCGCAGCCGGCCGGAATACCTCGATGAGGTCAAAACCCTTGCCCAGCTTGTTGCGGGTGGCCGCCAGAACATGCTCATCCAATCCGCCCGGAGCGAGGTCGAAGAAAGGGGCGTGCAGGGTGCAGCCAAGCCCGGCTTTTGCCAGTGCTTTGGCCACCTCCCGGTATTCTGCCCTGGTGGCGGTATAGAGCGTGTCGCCTTCCAGGCTGATTTCCGGCTGAATCCGGTGGGCGAGAACAAGATCCAGCTCCTGCTGGAGCCGGCGAAAGGGAAAATTGATAAAACAGCGCGAGGTGATGTGCTGGTACGTCATCTGTTCACCGTCCGGCGTGAATCAATCATCCAGTTTTTTGGCCTCATCGATCAGCATTATAGGGATGTCTTCACGGATTTCGTAGAGAAGCTTGCAGCTCCGGCAGACCAGGCCGTCTTTTTTTTCGGTGAGCGTCAGCTCCCCTTTGCATTTGGGGCAGGCAAGGATATCAAGCAGTTCCTGGCTGATCATGGCACGGCTCCGGCTGATGGTAATCGGGGCGGGTGGGGTTGTTCTTCGCGGAGAACAACACGGGCGTCGGCACTCTTCATAAAACTTTCTATTTCTTGCAAAATGCGCTAGGATATCGGACCTTTTCAGGGAGCCGGATCATGCTGGCAAATCCTGTGTGAAGATAAAATGACCCGCCAAGAAAAGCAAGCCTTTCCGTGGGCGTGGCGTTTGTTTGGGAGAAGAGCAAAAGTGAAAGGAATAATCCTGGCAGGTGGCTCCGGCACGCGGCTCTATCCGCTGACCCGTTCGGTGAGCAAGCAACTGCTGCCGGTCTATGACAAGCCCATGATCTATTACCCCCTGTCCACCCTCATGCTGGCGGGGATTCGAGAGGTTCTCCTCATCACCACCCCGGAGGATCAGGGGCAGTTCATGGAGCTGCTGGGCGATGGCCGTCAGTGGGGCATTACCCTGGAGTATGCGGTGCAGCCACGGCCCGAGGGCATTGCCCAGGCCTTTGTGATCGGGGAGAAATTTATTGCCAACGAGCCGGTTTGCCTCATCCTCGGAGATAACATCTTTTACGGGCATGGTCTGGCCAAGACCCTTCTGGATAAAGGGGCCGATCCTCAAGGCGGGATGGTTTTCGGCTATTATGTGCGTGATCCCGAGCGCTATGGGGTGATCTCCTTTGCTCCGGACCGGACCGTGCTTGATATCGAGGAAAAGCCGGCCAAGCCCAAGTCTCGCTACGCCGTGACCGGCCTGTATTTCTATGACAGCCAGGTGGTCGAGATTGCCCGAAATCTCAAACCTTCGGCCCGGGGGGAGCTTGAGATAACCGATGTCAACCGCGCCTATCTGGCCAAAGGGCAGTTACAGGTCGAGCTTTTGGGCCGGGGTACGGCCTGGCTTGACACCGGCACCCATAATTCCCTGCTGGATGCGGCCAACTTCATCAAGGTTGTGGAAGACCGGCAGGGGTTGAAGATTGCCTGTCTTGAGGAGATCGCCTTCCGGATGGGCTATATCGATGCAAAGCAGTTGGCGCGGCTGGCCGAGCCCCTGCGGAAAAACGGCTATGGCCAGTATCTGTTGCAGATTCTCGATGAGGGGCAGGCACAATGAGGTTCGTGCCCTCCGAAATCCCGGACGTATTGCTTATCGAGCCCCAGGTCTTTGGGGATTCCCGCGGCTTTTTCATGGAGACCTGGCATGCCGCGAAGTTTGCCGCAGCCGGTCTTGATTGCAGTTTTGTCCAGGACAACCACAGCAAGTCGGTGCAGGGAACCCTGCGCGGGCTGCATTACCAGATCAGAAAGCCCCAGGGCAAGCTGGTGCGGGTGATCAGCGGCGAGGTGTTTGACGTGGCCGTGGATTTGCGGAAAAGTTCTCCTTTTTTCGGCCGATGGGTCGGGGAGGTTCTTTCCGCGGAAAACAAGAAGATGCTCTGGGTGCCGCCGGGTTTCGGGCATGGTTTTTACGTGCTGAGTCCCGAGGCCGAGTTCGTGTACAAGTGCACGGAACTCTATGCCCCGGAAGATGAACGCTGCATCCGCTGGGATGATCCCGAGCTGGCTGTCGCCTGGCCGTTGCTGGGGCAGACGCCCCTGCTTTCGGCAAAGGATCTTGCCGGGGTATCGCTGGCCGAGGCGGAGTTGTATCCGTGAGGGTGTTGCTTGTCGGCGGCAGCGGCCAGTTGGGCAGGGAATTGCAGCGCTGCAAGCCGGGCGAGGTGGATCTGCTGGCCTTGGGCTCCTCGGAGCTGGATCTTCGGGAGGCTGAGACTGTGGCGGCCAGGGTGAGCGGATTCCGTCCCCGGGTGATCATCAACTGTGCCGCCTATACCGCAGTGGACCGGGCGGAAAACGAGCAGGAAGCAGCCTTTGGCGTCAACGGCCAGGGCGCGGCAAACCTTGCCCAGGCGGCCCGCGCGGTGGGCGCCTATTGCTTGCAGGTGTCCACGGATTTTGTTTTTGACGGCACGCAATCCCGTCCCTATCTGCCCACGGACCGGACAAACCCCTTGGGAGTCTACGGGGCCAGCAAGCTGGCCGGCGAGCAGTTGGCGCTGGCGGCCCACCCGGAAGGGGTGGCCATTGTCCGCACCGCCTGGCTCTATTCCGCTTGTGGCAATAATTTCGTCACTACCATGCTGCGGCTCATGGGGGAGCGGGAAACCATAGGGGTGGTGGCGGATCAGGTCGGCACCCCGACCTGGGGGCGCGGTTTGGCCGAGGCTCTCTGGCAGATGTCCCGGGTGCAGCCCAAGGGGATCTACCATTGGACCGACGCCGGGGTTGCCAGTTGGTATGATTTTGCCGTGGCCATCCAGGAAGAGGGATTCGGCTGCGGCTTGCTTGCCCGGGAGATTCCCGTCCTGCCCATCAATACCGTTGAGTATCCCACCCCGGCCAGGCGGCCGAGCTACAGCGTGCTGGACAAGACCGGGACCTGGGCGGCCCTGGGCATGACGCCGCCCCACTGGCGTGTTGCTCTGCGGCGGATGTTGCTTGAATGTAAGGAGAACCGTGGTGCATAAAGCTGAGTTGAGCAGATCGTCTGCTCAAACGAAACGTATACCCCCTGGGTGCAAACTGCTGGTTACCGGCGGGGCCGGTTTCATCGGGGCCAATTTTGTTCATTACTGGCTGGCCCAATACCCGCAGGACCGGGTGGTGGTGCTCGATGCCCTGACCTATGCCGGGAATATGGCCAGCCTTGCCGGGTGTATGGGGCAGGATAAAGCTGAGTTGAGCAGCTTGTCTGCTCAAACGAAACTTATACCCTCCGGGTGCAATTTCCGCTTTGTCCACGGAGACATCGGGGATCAGGATCTGGTCGAGACCCTGTTGGCCGAAGAGTCTCTTGACACCGTGGTCAATTTTGCCGCCGAATCCCACGTGGATCGCTCCATCCACGGCCCGGACCCCTTTGTGACCACCAATGTGGTCGGCACCCACAGCCTGCTCAAGGCGGCGAAAAAGATCTGGCTGGACGGGGGCGGGCGGGAGCACCGGTTCCACCACGTTTCCACCGATGAGGTCTATGGCTCGCTTACCCCGGAGGAACCGCCTTTTTCGGAAACCTCGCCCTATGCCCCCAACTCGCCCTATTCAGCGAGCAAGGCGGCCTCCGACCATCTGGTGCGGGCCTACCACCACACCTACGGACTTGAGGTCACCACCAGCAACTGCTCCAATAACTATGGCCCCTATCAGTTTCCGGAAAAGTTGATCCCGCTCATTATCCTCAATATCCTGGAGGCCAAACCGCTGCCCATTTACGGCGACGGCCTGAATATCCGCGACTGGCTGTATGTGGAGGACCATTGCCGGGGCATCGACCTGGTTCTGCGCAAGGGCAGGGTCGGCGAGGTGTACAATATCGGGGGCAACAACGAATGGCGCAATATCGAGATCGTCCGGCTGGTTTGTAGTCTGGTGGACGAACGGCTTGCCGCTTCCGAGAGCCTGCGGCAGCGTTTCCCGCGCTCTCCGGTCTGCCAAGGCCATACGGCGGAATCACTCATCACCTTTGTCAAGGACAGGCCGGGTCATGACCGGCGCTACGCCATCGATGCCGCGAAAAGCCGGAGCGAGCTGGAGTATACACCCTTGGAATCCTTTGAGACCGGGATCCGGAAGACCATCGACTGGTACCTGGCCAACGAACCCTGGTGGCGGGGGGTGATGAACGGCAGCTATCGGGATTGGCTGGAAAAGCAATATGCCCAGTGACAAGCTGCCGCTCTCCGTGGCCATCATCACCAGGAACGAGGAGGACCGGTTGCCCGAGTGCCTGGCCGGCGTTGCCTTTGCCGCCGAGGTTGTGGTGGTGGATTCGGACAGCACCGACAGGACCGTGGAGATCGCCCGAGAGTTTGGCGCTGTGGTGCATGTCGAGCCGTGGCAGGGATTTGGCCGCCAGAAGCAATTGGCCATTGACCGTTGCCGTCACGATTGGGTCCTGGTGTTGGATGCCGATGAGCGGGTCGGCCCAGAGGCCCAGGCGGAGATCAGGGAGGCATTGGCCACGGGAACGTGTGTCGCTTACAGCTTTCCCCGCAAGAATTATTTCTGCGGCCGGTGGCTCAGGCATGCCGGCTGGTGGCCGGACCGGGTTGTCCGGTTGTTTCGCAAGGATTCGGCCCGGATGTCCGAGCGGGCGGTGCATGAATCCCTGGAAGTGCATGGGCCGGTGGGGATTTTGCATCAGCCCCTGGTTCATTATGCCAATAAAGACCTGGCGCAGACCCTGGACAAGGTGAACCACTATTCCTCCGCCGGGGCCAACGAGCTGTTTGCCCAAGGGAAAACCGCTTCTGTCGTTAAGGCGCTGTTGCGGGCCGCCTGGGCTTTTCTGCATGGCTATATCCTTCGGGGCGGGTTTCTCGATCGGGGTGAAGGCTTTGTCATGGCTGTTTCCGATTTTATGAACGTATTTTTCAAGTATGCCAAGCTGCATGAGTTGCAGAAGCAAAAAGAAAAAGACACGCCGTCCTGATCCGGGTTCCGTGAATATTCTCATCGTCAAGACCAGCGCCATCGGCGACGTCATCCATACCCTGCCTGCCCTGAATGCCTTGCGCCGCAAGTATCCGGAATCCAGGATCGATTGGCTGGTGGAAGAGGCGGCAGCCGATGTGGTTATCGGCCATAGGGCCCTTGATGCCGTGCTGGTCTCACGGCGCAAGGCCTGGATCCGGGATCTCAAGCAGGGCAGGGTGCTGGCGGCCTACCGAGGGTTTGCCGGCTTTGTCAAAAAACTGCGGGTTACGGAGTACGATCTGCTCATCGACTTCCAGGGGTTGCTGAAAAGCGGCATCTTTGTCGGTCTGGCCCGGGCTAAGCGAAAGGTGGGATTCGGCAAGGGGATGGAGCATGCCGAATGCAGCTACCTCTTTCTCAATGAACCCATCCCGCCGGTGAACATGGACCAGCATGCGGCCATCCGGGAGTTGCTGCTGCTCAAGGCGATCGGTATTGAAAGCGAGGAGATTGTTTTTGATCTGCCGGTTGGCGAGGAGCAGAGGGAAAGGATTGGCCAATTGCTTGCGGCCGAAGGAATCGATCCGGCCAAACCCCTGGTGGCGATCAACCCCATGACCACCTGGGAAACCAAGCACTGGCGCAATGACCGTTTTGCCCGGGTTGCGGACGCCCTGCTTAGAAGAGATTCGTGGCGCAATGGTCGGTAAAGCAGCGAGTCTGGCCGGCAGAACAACCCTGAAGGAATTGGCCGCGCTCTATGAAAGGGTGGCGGTGCTCATTACCACCGACACCGGCCCCATGCATCTTGCCGCGGCAGCAGGCGCGCCGGTGGTCGCCCTGTTCGGGCCGACCGCGCCGTGGCGGACCGGGCCTTTCGGCGAGGGGCACAGAATTCTGCGGGCGGATATCGCCTGCAGTCCCTGCCTGAAGAGGCAGTGCGACCGCGACCATGCCTGCATGACCCAGATCACAGTGGATCAGGTCGTGCAGGCAGCGCTGGCCGTGTCGAAAGGCAGGAGCTGATTGCATGGACATCTCTATTGTTATCGTGAACTGGAACACCAGGGCTTTGCTGCTGGATTGTCTGGCCTCGGTGTATGCCCTGGTCAGGGATCTGCGCTTCGAGGTTTTTCTCGTTGATAACGCCTCCACCGATGGCAGCGTTGCCGCAGTGCGGGCGCAGTACCCCCAGGTCACAGTCATTCAAAATGAAAAAAACCTCGGCTTCGCCGCCGCCAACAACAAAGCCCTGCGGCTCATGCAGGGCAAGTATGCGCTGCTGCTCAACACCGACACGGTATTGACGGAAGGGGCCATTGCCAAACTTTTTACATACTTGGAAAACCACGGCGAGGTTGGCATGGCCTGCGGGCAGTTGCTCAACGCGGACGGATCCAAGCAGAACTCCATTGCCAATTTCCCGGGCTTGTTGGGCCTGCTCTGCAATGAAACCGTACTGCGGTTGCTGTGGCCGCGAAGATTTCCCAGTAAACGGCAGGAATATCGGACGCCCATTGAAGTGGAATCGTGCATCGGCGCCTGCCTGATGGTGCGCAAGGCGGCCATGGATGCGGTGGGACTGCTGGACGAGCGTTATTTTTTCTTCATGGAAGAGACTGACTGGGCTCTG
>PHAW01000054.1 GCA_002841785.1 Deltaproteobacteria bacterium HGW-Deltaproteobacteria-3
GTTCTTCCTTGCTCAACTCATCAACAACAAACTGACGCATGGCACACCCTCTGCTGGTTTCCGGTGAATGTTCCTGTCTCGGCTCGCTTGTGCCCGGCAATCGCCAGGAAAAACGCACGACATAACAGTACCAGAATAGCGGCAAACTGTCACCAGAGAGAGTGCCCCCATGGCCTGCCGCTCTTGCTTTACATTTGACAGAATCCGGCCCGGACAGTATCCTGCGGCAAGCCATTTTCCAGCGAACCACCAGAAACAAGGAGAAAAGGATGAGCAACCCCTGTCTTTTCTGCAGGATCGCCAGCGGTGAAGTCCCTGCCAAAAAATTGCATGAGGACGATGAGGTCGTCGCCTTCTGGGACATCTCCCCCCAGGCGCCCACCCATTTTCTGGTCATCCCCAAGAAACATCTCAGCGGCCCGGGGGCGATTTTAAGCGAGGACGAGGCGCTCATCGGCAAGGTCGTCCGCATCGGCGCGCAACTGGCCCGGGAAAATGGCGCGGAACACTGCCGGCTGGTCTTGAATAACGGCGCCGAAGCAGGGCAGACCGTCTTCCATCTGCACCTCCACGTTCTGGCCGGCAGGGCCATGTCCTGGCCTCCGGGCTGAACCGCCCCCTCTTCCTTCACCACGGCAAATACCACCATGCCTCCTGTCATCGCATTCATCGGCAAGCCCGACTCCGGCAAGACCACGCTTCTTGAAAAGCTTATCCCGGAACTGCGCCGTCGCGGATGCCGCATCGGCACCATCAAGCACCATGTTCATGCCTTTGAAATGGACAAGCCCGGCAAGGACACCTGGCGCCACAAGCAGGCCGGCGCCTCCACCGTGGCCCTCTCCTCCCCCACCGGACTGGGCATCATCCGGGATGTGGACGAGGATCTGACCATCGAAGAGCTGGTGGGCCGCTATTACGGCGGTATCGACCTGGTGATCGCCGAAGGGTACAAGCGACTGGGGCTGCCCAAGATTGAGGTCTTCCGCAGCGCCCTGCATGATGCCCCCTTGCCGGACCGCGATGAAACCTGGGTCGCCATGGTCAGCGACACCGCCGGGGCCACGGATCTCCCCTGCTTCGGGCTGGACGATGTCGTTGGTCTGGCGGATTTTCTGGAAGAGCGGTTCATCAAGCCCTTTCCCAAGCAAAAAACCAGCCTGCTGGTGAACGGCCAGCCGGTCCAGCTCAACTCATTCGTGGAGAGCTTTCTCCGCCAGGCCATCACCGGCATGACCTGCTCTCTCAAGGGATGCCAGGATCCCCGGGAGATCATCATCACCATCCGCCAGGACCCGCAGGAATGACCCAGCGGATTGACCAGGTTGCCGGGGTGATTCTGGCGGGCGGCAGAAGCTCGCGCTTCGGGAGCAACAAGGCCCTGGCCCTCCACCAGGGCGATGCCCTGATCCAAGGGATCGCCCGCAGGCTTGCCGGGCTGTTTCCGGAAACCCTGCTCATCACCAATACGCCCGAGGAGTACGGTTTTCTCGGCTGGCCCATGACTGGCGACCGCTACCCCGGTTGCGGGCCCCTGGCAGGAATCCACGCCGCCCTGCGCACGGTTTCAAAACCCCGCATCTTTGTCTGCGGCTGCGATATGCCGCTGGTCGATCCGGTCCTGATCCGTTTCCTCTGCGAACTGGACGGCGGCCATGACATCGTGCTGCCCTGGCTGGACGAGGGGCCGGAGCCGCTGTACGCAGTCTACCGCACAACCGCGCTGCCAATCATCGAGGATCAGCTCGCACAGAAACAATACAAGATCGGCCGGTTGTTCGACAAACTGCGCATCCGCAAGGTTACGGCCGGTGAGATCCTGCAAATCCTGCCGGATCTCACCACCTTCCAGAACATCAACCACCAGCACGACCTCGCCCGTCTTGCCGCCATGGTCCAGTGAGCCATGGTGAACCTCTCGCTCGCGGAAGCACAACGGCTGATTGTCGGCCACAGCTCTGCCCTGGCTACTGAGACGGTGGTTCTGGAAGAAGCGGCAGGCCGGATTGCCGCGCACGCCATCAAGGCGGTGCGGCCGGTCCCGGCCTTTGCCCGCTCCGCCATGGACGGCTACGCCGTCAACAGCCGCGACCTGACAGGCGGCGCGGAATCGGTATCCCTGCGAGTCACCGGCGAGATTGCCGCGGGCGCCACCGATCTGCCGAGGGTGGCCCGAAAATGCGCCGTCGCGATCATGACCGGCGGCGCCTTGCCAGCCGGAGCGAATCAGGTTGTCCCCTTTGAGCGCTGCCAGAGAAACGGGGATCTGGTGCTGGTGAACAGTCCGCCCGGCGCGGGAGCCTTCATCCGCGCCAGGGGCACGGATCTCGAAGCCAAGCAAACCATTGTCCGGAATGGGGCCAGGATCGAGCCCCAACACCTGCCGCTCCTGGCCGAAAGCGGCCTGGCCGAGGTTTCCGTGGTTGAAAGCCCGGAACTGGCCATCATCTGCACGGGCAGCGAATTGCTCGATACCCTGGACACCCCGGAGGCCGGCCAGATCGTCGGCGGCAACCGTTTCCTGCTCGCCGCCCTCATCAAGGGGGCCGGGGCCACATCCCGCGATCTTGGCCTGGTGGCCGATGACTGCGACCGGATCGTCGCCCTCCTGCAAGATGCCCTGCACGGCCCCTCCCAGGGGGTGATCACCACCGGCGGCATGGGTCCGGGCAACTACGATCTCCTGCCCCAGGCCTTTGCCAAGCTCGGGATCCGCCCTCTGTACACCGCCTTGGCGGTCCGCCCTGGCAGGTCAACCATGTTCGGCCTTTACAACAACAAGCCGGTCTTCGCCCTGCCAGGCCCGCCGCCTGCGGTTTTCCTCTTATTCCACGAGCTTGTCCTGCCTGCCCTGCACGCCATGCAAGGACAACTCCGCCCCTTGCCCCCCCTTGTGCGCGCCACCCTCACCACCGCTGTAACCTTGAAAAAGACAGGGCTGCTCAACCTGAAAGGCGCGGTGGCCCGCCTGAACACCAAAACCCTCACCGTCCGGCCCGCCGGCAAAAACGAACCGGCCAACGCCATCATCCATCTGCCGCCCAGCCGGAAGCATCTGTCGGCCGGGGAGGATGTCTTCCTGCGCCTCTGCGCCCCCGCTTTTTTCTAAACCACAAGCAGCGTCCCGCCCTCTTGATTTCTCCCCTGCTCCATGATACAACCCCCTCTGACAGGGACTTTTAGCGACACGGCACCATACTCAAGGGGATATCCATGCTCGAATTGCGTTTCATCAGGGAAAACCTGGATCTCGTCAAAGAAAAACTCGCCTTCCGGGGGATCACCGATTCCCGCATCGACGATTTTGCCGCCATCGATCTCAAGCGCCGCACCCTGCTCTCCGAGGTGGAATCGTTGCGCAACAAGCGCAAGACCGCTTCCCAGGAAATCGGCAATCTGAAAAAGGCGGGCGTCGACGCCGAAGGACCCATGGCCGAGATGCGTCAGGTGGGAAACCGGATCAAGGAGATCGAAACCGACCTGGTCGCCTTGGAGGAGGATCTCCAGAACATCGTCATGACCCTGCCCAACCTCTGCGACGATTCCGTGCCCAAAGGGTCCGACGACAAGGACAACCTGGAAATCAAACGCTGGGGCACCCTGCCGCAATTCGGTTTTGCAGCCAAAGCCCACCATGAGCTGGGCGAAGCGGCCGGGACCATCGATTTTGAACGGGCGGCCAAGCTTGCCGGCGCCCGCTTTGCCGTGCTCAAGGGGTTCGCCTCCCGCCTGGAGCGGGCGCTGATCAACTTCATGCTCGATCTCCACACCCAAAAACACGGCTACACCGAGATTCTCCCCCCGTTTCTGGTCAACTCCCAGACCATGACCGCCACCGGCCAGCTCCCGAAATTCGAGGCGGATCTTTTTGCCATCAAGGACTGGGATCTCTGGCTGATCCCCACCGCCGAGGTGCCGGTGACCAACCTGCACCGGGACGAAACCCTGGCCGAGCACGAGCTCCCCGTCAAATACACGGCCTACACCCCCTGCTTCCGTTCCGAGGCCGGCGCCTATGGCCGCGACACCAGGGGGCTGATCCGCCAGCACCAGTTCGACAAGGTGGAGCTGGTGAAATTCACCACCCCGGAGACCTCAAGCGATGAGCTGGAAAGCCTGCTGGCCGACGCGGAAGAGGTGCTGCAGCTTCTGGCGCTGCCCTACCGGGTGGTGCAGCTCTGTAGCGGCGACCTCGGCTTTTCCGCCAACAAGACCTACGACATCGAGGTATGGATGCCCGCCCAGAACACCTACCGGGAGATCTCCTCGTGCAGCAACTTCGGGGATTTTCAGGCGCGGCGCGGCGGCATCAGATACCGGCCCAAGGGCCAGAACAAAAGCGCCTTGGTCCACACCTTGAACGGCAGCGGCCTTGCCGTGGGACGCACCCTGGCCGCCATTTTTGAGAATTACCAGCAGGCCGACGGCAGCATCGCCATCCCCAAGGTGCTTGCGCCCTATTTTGAAAAAAGATTTTGAAAAAGAGATGAGGCGCGCGTAACCGCCCCCAGCGCAAGAGGAATACTCATTTCAGGACATACCGGTTCTTACCGCCCTGCTTGGCCTCGTACATATTCTGGTCGGCGCGCTCCAGCAGGCTCTGCACGCTTTCCCCAGCCCGGTATTGGGTTACGCCGATGCTCACGGTTTTGCGCACCGTTTCCTTGGGGATCGGCTGAAAAATCTCCCCGGCAAAACGGGTTCTGACCCGCTCCGCCACCACGGTCGCCTGTTCGCCGCTGGTTTCCGGCAGGATGATGGTGAATTCCTCCCCGCCGTACCGGCAGGGAACATCATTGACCCGCAGCGACTCCGCGATCACCTGGCCCAATCGGGCCAAAACCCGGTCTCCATCCGCATGTCCGTAAGTGTCGTTGTGGTGCTTGAAATTGTCGATATCCAACAACAGCAGGGAAAGCGAGTGGCCATGCCGGTTGGCCCGCTCCACCTCAAGCTGCAACTGGGTGTTGAAATACCGCTTGTTAAAAAGCCGGGTCAACTCATCAACCAGACTGAGCTCCTTATAGCGGCGCTCGCTTTCGACCAGAGCCCTTTCCGCCTTGACCCGCTCGGTAATGTCGGTGATATGCTCGACAACCCCGATGAGGTCTCTGGACGGCCCCTTGAACGGCGTGGAAATAATACTGAAATAGGCGGCCTTCCCATTCAGCCCTTCCCTTTCTATCTCGCTTTCAATGCGCTTTTCCCCTTTCTTGATCCGCTGCAAAGGGCAGTCTTCGGTGTTGCACAGGCATGAGTGAAAAATCTCATAACACTTCTGGTTATGCACCTTCTCCCGTTTCACCCCGGCCATCTTGAGAAAGGAATCGTTGCAGCGCAGGAGGTTGCAGTGCGTGTCCACCAGGATAATGCCCCCGGCAACGGTCTTGAATATCTGGTTGATCTCGATGTAGGCCTGCTCGGCCTCCATGGCCATGGCATTGGCCCGGCTCAACGCCTCTTCCAACTGGAGATTGTTGTCCTCCAATTCCTCCTGGACTTTGGTCAAGGCCTGATCATCCTTTTCCCGTTGCAGGCAATCGCGCACCTGCTGAGAGGCGGCGGACAACCAGATATCGAGCACTTTCCGCTCAACGGGCTTGGCCATGAAATAATTGACCCCGGCGGCAATGGCCGTGGCAATGTCCTCCGGGCTGTCCTTGCCGGAAATCATCAGGATGGTGAGGTATTTCCCCCGTTCAGAGGCGCGGAAGGCCTTGGAGAGCTCCAGCCCGTCCATGTCCGGCAGCATCCAGTCCATGAGAACGAGATGCGGGAAGGCCGCGGCAAACGCGGCCTTGGCCGAGGCGGCGGTGGGGCTGACGACAACGGTATAGCCCTGGCTTTCCACGATCCTTCGCAAAAGATCGCACACAGCCTGATCGTCCTCGACAATCAGGGCAGTGAGCCCTGTATTTACTGCCGCACACTCTGTCAAGACAGATACTCCGCTGAATTCTCCGGCGGTATCCCGCCGGAGTCGTGTGGTGCCTCGTTACAAAGTATAGCAAATCCATCCGCTTTATTTCAAAAAATCTGGCGCCGGCCTCATTCCTTGGCCAAGGCCAGCTCGATCAGCCGGTCGAGCAGGGCCGGAAAAGGCAAGCCATGGGCGGCAGCCGCCTGGGGCAGCAGGCTGGTCGGGGTCATCCCCGGGATGGTGTTGGTCTCAAGCACATAGATACCATCATCGGCGACAATCATGTCTGTCCGGCTGTAGCCTCTGAGATGCAAGGCCCGGTGCGCGGCAAGCGCCATCGTCTGAGCCCTGGCTGCCACCTCAGGGGGCAACTCCGCCGGGCAGACCTCCCGGGAAGCGCCCGGCTGGTATTTGGCCTGATAATCAAAAAAAGCAAACTCCTCGCCCGGGATGATCTCCACCAGAGGCAGGGCGGTGAGCTCCTTGTTGCCCAGCACCCCGCCGGTGATCTCTCTCCCCCGCACGTATTGCTCGACCATGACCTCGCTGTCAAAGGCAAACGCCTTGGCCAGCCCCTGCACCAGCTCCTCTTCGCTGCGGGCCAGACTCATCCCCAGACTTGAGCCCTGGCGGATGGGCTTGATGACTACCGGCAAGGTGAGGTGCTCCAGCAACCGGCTGGGATCTTCCTGCTCTTCCGGCTGCGCCATCTCCCAGGGGGCCACGGTGAGGCCGGCCTGCTTGTACAAAACCTTGGCCAGGTTCTTGTCCATGGCCAGGGCGGAACCCAGAACCCCGGCGCCCTGATAGGGGATGCCCAGCAGATCGAGAAACCCCTGCATGGTGCCGTCCTCGCCCAAAGGGCCGTGGAGCAGGATAAAAGCCATGTCGATCGTCCCGGCATCCGCGGCCAACCGGGCCAGATCCGTGGCCGGGTCGTAGCGGCGAACCTCATATTTTTCGCGGCTGAGGGCCTTTTCCACCTCTTTGGCTCCGGCCAGCGAAACCTCGCGCTCGCCGGATTTGCCCCCGGCGACAAGGGCCAGGCGAATCTTGCACCCAGAGGGTATAACTTTCGTAGGAGCAGACAAGCTGCTCAACTCAGCTTTGCACCCAGGGGGTATAAGTTTCGTTTGAGCAGACAAGCTGCTCAACTCAGCTTTGCACCCAGGGGGTATAAGTTTCGTTTGAGCAGACAAGCTGCTCAACTCAGCTTTATTTTCCATAGCTTTTTTCCGAATAGTTGCGTACTGAATTGTACAGGTCCATGCTGCCACAGTGGGAGCTGGACAAAAATGACACCGTCTGCCGAGCACATTTCCTTATAATAAGTTCCCTGCCTCTTTTGTAGGGATTTTTGCAGGGGGCAGGAAAAACTCCTGCCCCGCGGAAAACACCTCCATGAACCAGCATGCCATCCAGCGATTGCGGGAAATTGTCGGCCAGGAGCACGTAACCACACTCCCGGAAGAGCTGGCCTGTTACTCCTATGACGGCTCCGGCCAGGAATATCTCCCCGCGGCCGTGGCGTTTCCCGGCTCCACCGAAGAAGTGTGCCGCATCATGCAACTCGCCTCGGCCACCCCGTTTCCCGTGGTGCCACGGGGGGCGGGCACCGGCATGACCGGCGGCGCATTGCCGGTGACAGGCGGCCTGGTTCTGGTCATGAGCCGCCTGAACCGCATCCTGGAAATCGACCCGGCCAATCAGATCGGGGTGGTAGAGCCGGGGGTAATCACCGGAGATCTGCGCAAAGAGGCGGCACGCCACAACCTCTATTACCCGCCGGACCCGGCCAGCCTGAAATTCTGCACCATGGGCGGCAATGTCGCCGAGTGCGCCGGCGGGCCGAGCGCGGTGAAGTATGGGGTGACCCGCGACTATATCCTTGGCTTGGAAGCGGTGCTGCCCGACGGGAGGCTCATCCATACCGGGGTCAGGACCGCCAAGGGGGTGGTGGGATACGACCTCACCCGGTTGCTGGTGGGCTCCGAAGGCACCCTGGCCATCATCACCCGGATCACGGTAAAGCTCCTCCCCGCCCCTGAATCCCGCTCCACTCTGCTGGTTCTCTGCGGCACCATGGTCGAGGCAACCTCCCTGGTGGCGCGCATCCTCGCCCGCCATACCCCCTGCACCCTGGAATACATGGACCACACCGCCCTGGCCATTGTCCGGGACAAACTGCCTTTTCCTTTTCCGGAAGAGGCTGGGGCGCTTCTCCTGATCGAGCTTGACGGCCCAACAGACACCGTGCCCCGCGCCACCGGCCAGCTCACCGGTTTTTTGCAGACGCAGCCAGGGATCGTCCAGAGCCGCACCGCGACAAGCCCTGCCGAGGCCGAGCAGCTCTGGGCCGCCCGCCGCGCCATCTCGCCCGCGGCCTTCAGCCTCAAGCCCAACAAGATGAGCGAGGACGTGGTGGTTCCCCGCTCCCGGTTGCCGGAACTGGTCGCCTGCACCGAAAAATTGAGCCGGGAGCTCGGAGTGGTCATCTTCACCTTCGGCCACGCCGGAGACGGCAATATCCACGTCAATATCATGCTGGACAAAAATGACCCCCAGGAGGTGCAGCAGGCCAACACCGCCAAGCAGCTTCTTTTTGAGGAGGTGCTGCGGTTGGGCGGCACCCTGTCCGGCGAACACGGCATCGGCCTGACCAAGGCGCCTTATCTGGACATGGAGCTTGACCCGCCGACCCTGGCGCTCATGCAGCAGATTAAAAAACTCTTTGACCCGCGCAACATCCTCAACCCAGGCAAGATATTCCCTTCCCAGGTCGCGCCGGAAAAAAATATTTGACAATCAGCGCAACGATCGGCTATATAAACAGTTTCTTTTTAA
Source organism: Deltaproteobacteria bacterium HGW-Deltaproteobacteria-3 (assembly GCA_002841785.1). Taxonomy (GTDB): domain Bacteria; phylum Desulfobacterota; class Desulfobulbia; order Desulfobulbales; family Desulfurivibrionaceae; genus Thiovibrio. Next base: position 8,765 of record PHAW01000054.1, read on the forward strand.
GCCGTTGTAGTTAAGATACTATCGATACACTGGATGGCAAAAACGGCATAAAGAGCCGTACCGGAATGATCGGCAAGGCAGAGATTATTTCGTAACGGATCCTAAAAATCTGCGCCATTTCAAGTCGTTCGGAAACAGGCGTTGGCTGAAAATTCTGAAACGTGACGTTGCAACCCGCATACTGGAGAGATCATGATTGAAATAGAGGTAAGAGGGGATATCGAACAGGCAATTCTGAAACGTGACGTTGCAACCCGCATACTGGAGAGATCATGATTGAAATAGAGGTAAGAGGGGATATCGAACAGGCGATCCGGCTGCTCAAGAAGAAAATGCAGCTCGATGGGATGAAAAAGGAACTCAAGCGCCGCGAGTACTACGAAAAACCCAGCGATAAACGCCGCCGCAAGCAGGCCGAGTCCAAGCGGAAACTCCGCAAGCTCATGATGCGCACCGAGCGCGACTAACGTGCCGCTCTTCCTCGAATGAACCCCAAACGAGGAAAACCCGCTGATCATTGTCCACGCTCCGACCGGGCCCGGCCCCAGTTGCCGGCGCCTTCCTCTTCATCCGGCGGAGCGTCTCTTTTTTCCGAGCCTTTTCTCGGACAGTTCATCCAGTACCTCAGCCTGGAGCGCCGCCTGGCTGCCAACACCATCCTGGCCTATCAGGCTGACCTCGTTTCCTTTCTTGATTTTCTCCGTCCCCAGCGCCTTACCCAACTGAGCCAAATTGACGCCGGCCATCTGCGCGCCTACCTGGCCCATTGCCACGCTCAGGGCATCTCCAGCCGGAGCAATGCCCGGCGGATCTCCTCGCTGCGCGCTTTTTTCAAGTTTCTCCTGGCGGAAAAATGCATTACCATCGATCCCTGCGGAGTTCTTGATCTGCCCAAACCGGGCCGGCCGCTGCCCAAGGTGCTCACCATCCCCGAGGTGAACCGGCTTCTCACCCCGCCTGCCAATGACAATGCCCTGGCCCTGCGCAACAACGCCATGCTGCACCTGCTGTACGCCACCGGCATGCGGGTCTCGGAGTTGGTCAACCTGCCCTTGGCCGGGGTCAATCTCATGGGCGGCTATGTCCGGGTTTTCGGCAAGGGCTCCAAAGAACGGCTCATCCCCTTTGGCGAGGCGGCCCGGGAGTACCTCAAAATTTACACCCAAAACGGACGACCCCGGATTCTCAAAAAAAGAACCAGCGATCTCCTCTTTGTCACCGGACACGGCAAGCCTATGACCCGTCTGCGTTTCTGGCAGATCGTCCGGCAAACCGCGCGCCTGAACGAAATCAGCAAAAAGATCAGCCCCCACATGCTCCGCCACTCCTTTGCCACCCACCTGCTGGAACATGGCGCGGATCTCCGCTCCGTGCAGATGATGCTGGGCCATGCCGACATTCCACCCCCGGGGCTGATTTTCCCGGCTGCCGCAGCTCCATCCATTGTCACCCCGCCCCCGATGGTCTATAGTTGAAAAAAGAAATTGGCATACACCCCGCGGAGGCCTTACCAGCTATGGAAGTCATCACCACCCATGTAAACGCCGATTTTGACGGGCTGGCCTCCATGATCGCCGCGCACAAGCTCTACCCCGAGGCGGTGCTTGCCTTTTCCGGCTCCCAGGAAAAAAACCTGCGGGATTTCCTCGCCCAGTCGGTGCAATACCACTACACCTTCCAGCGGTTGAAAAACATCCCCCAGGATCAGATCCAGCGACTCATCGTGGTGGACACCCGCCAGGCTTCGCGCATCGGCGACTTTTCCCAATGCCTGAACAACCCCGGCCTGGACATCCACCTCTACGACCACCACCCGGACACCCCGGAAGATCTGCACGGCTCGGTGGAACACGTCCGGCCCGTGGGATCCACCACCACCATTTTTGTCCACCTCTTGCGGAAAAAAGGGATCCGGCTCACCCCGGAGGAGGCCACCCTCATGGCCATGGCCATCTATGAGGACACCGGCAACTTCGCCTTCGACACCACCAGCCCCGAAGATCTGGAGGCAGCGGCCTGGCTGCTTGCCCAGGGCGCGAACCTCAACGCCATCTCCCAGTTCATCGCCCAGGAGCTCACCAGCCAGGAAGTCACCCTGCTCCACGCCCTGATCAAATCCGCCCACACCTATACCATCCACGGCCTGGACCTGGTGGTGGCCAAGATAGAACTGCCTGAATATGTTGACGAATTTTCCGTCATTGTCCGCCGCTTCATGGTGATGGAAAACCTCGACACCCTCTTTGCCCTGACCCACATGGCAGGACGCACCCACCTCATTGCCCGCAGCCGGATCCCGGAGGTGAACGCCGGGGCCATTGCCCGGGATTTCGGCGGCGGAGGCCATGCCTCGGCCGCCTCGGCCACCATCAAGGATCTCACCCTGATCGAGGCGGAAGAAAAACTGATCCAGCTCCTGCACAAGCGCCGGTGATCTCCGGCCCGCCGACGCTTACGATCAACGAGGCGGATGAGATGCTCAACCGCTACAACATCACGGTGCTGCTCATCGTCAATGAACAGCACGAGCCCGTGGGCCTCATCTCCCGTCTGGTGGCGGGCAAGTCCATCCACCTTGGCTTGGGAAACTCGCCGGTGAGCGACTATATGACCACCGATTTCGCCACCCTGCCTCCCACCGCCACCCTGGCGGATATCCAGGAACTCATCATCGAAAACCGCCAGCGCTTCATTCCGGTGGTGAAAGCAGGCAAGGTCCTGGGGGTCATTACCCGCACCGACCTTCTCCACCTGCTGGTCAACGATCCGGCCCATATCCCCCGCCGCTTGCTGGCCGGCACCGATCAGCCCTCCACGGCCCGCAACCGCAACCTGACCGGCCTGATGGCGGAGGTTTTAAACCGCGAGATCATCGTCCTGCTGCAAACCCTGGGCGAGGTGGCGCAGGAAACCGGCTGCCATGCCTACACGGTGGGAGGGTTTGTCCGCGACCTGCTGCTGCACATCAAAAACCTCGATCTCGACGTGGTCATCGAGGGCGACGGGTTGGCCTATGCCAAAAAACTGGGGAAGAAACTGGGCGGCAGGGTGCGCACCCATGAAAAATTCGGCACCGCCGTGGTATCCCTGCCCGACGGACTCAAGATCGACATCGCCACCGCCCGCCTTGAATACTACGAATATCCGGCCGCCATGCCCACGGTGGAACTGAGCTCCATCAAGCTCGATCTCTACCGGCGCGATTTCACCATCAACGCCATGGCCATCCACCTCAACCCGGACACCTTCGGCACCCTGGTGGATTTCTTCAACTGCCAGAACGACCTGAAAGACCGGCAGATCAGAATCCTGCACAACTTGAGCTTTGTGGAAGACCCGACCCGGATCTTCCGCGCCATCCGCTTCGAGCAGCGCATGGGCTTCAAGATCGGCAAACATACGGAAAAGCTCATCAAAAACGCGGTGAAGATGGAGCTGTTCGACCGCTTCTTCGGCAAGCGGTTTTTCAACGAGCTTACCTCCATCCTCTCCGAGGAAAACCCCATCCCGGCCATACACCGCATGGCGGATCTGGGATTGCTGCGCTTCCTCCACCCCACCCTCCGCATCGACCCGAAGCTCTCCACGATCATGGAGGAAACCCGGCAGGCTCTGGCCTGGCACCGGCTCCTCTACCTTGACCAGCCATGCCGCCAATGGCTGGTCTATCTGCTGGCCCTCATGACCGGCCTGACCACCCGGGAGGTGTCCGCCTTTTGCGAACGCTTCGAGGTGCCGCTTAGGCACCGGCAGTTTCTGGTCCGGGAAAAACTCGCCGTTATCCGGATTGCCGGGATCATGAAACGCGCCATGCCGGAAAGCCCCAGCGGACTCTATCATCTGCTCAAGGAGCTTTCCCCGGAGGGGCTCCTGCATCTCATGGGGATCACCAAAAAGAAATCCGGGAAAAAGGCCATTTCCCTCCATGTCACGGAGTGGAGCCAACTGAAGCCGCAAACCGACGGCAACGACCTGGAAAAAATGGGCTACCTGCCGGGGCCGCTCTATGGTACCATCCTGCGCTGCCTGCTCAACGCACGGCTGGATGGCCTGGTGCACGACCGGGCCACGGAAACCGTTTTTATCAAGGAACATTTTTCTCTCCCGGATCACGATACCGCCCATGGACATCCCTAAGCTCATTCAGGAAATTGCCATCCTCGCTCCGCCGTTTCTGCTGGCCCTCACGGTACACGAGTTTGCCCACGCCTATATCGCCTACAGGCTTGGCGACCCCACCGCCCAACGGCTGGGCAGGCTCAGCCTCAATCCGCTGAAACATCTCGACCCCCTCGGGGTTTTGGCCTTTCTGATCATGAAGATCGGCTGGGCCAAACCGGTGCCGGTGGATGCCCGTTATTTTAAAAACCCGCGGCAGGACATGATCTGGGTTTCGCTGGCCGGGGTTTCCGCCAACTTGGCTCTGGCCGTGGCCAGCGGCCTTGCTGTCCGGCTGCTGATCCCGGTCGCAAACGTGCTGCCCATGGCGATCTTCTGGCCGCTCATCCAGATGATTGCCGCCAGCGTCTGGATAAACGTGATGCTGGCCGTGTTCAACCTGATCCCCATCCCGCCCCTGGACGGCAGTCAGGTGCTCAGCAACCTTCTTCCCCGCAACCTTGCCAGAGTGTACAACAAGCTGGAGCCCGTGGGCTTTTTCATCCTGCTGGCCCTGTTCTACACCGGGGTCATCCCGAAAATCATGCGTCCCCTGATCTCCTTTGCGCAAGGGCTGATCCTGGGCTGAAAATTCATACACATTCAAAACTTGCTCTACTTTTCCCGTTCCTGGCAGAAGATTTGTTACCGATCCGCCGTATCTTCCGTGCTACACTTGTTTGCAGGATAACAAAGCAGGCCTCGCCGTTGCCGGGAGCCACCAAAAGGGATGCATCGTAATGTGCCCGGACAGCCCAAACATCCATGATGTGCTTGCCTACGAGATCAAGAAAGAGATAGCGGACCGCTATTTCGGCTTCAGAAAACTCATTGAGGACGACAAGCTCGATTTTGCCGAAAAGATACGCCAACACTCCTTTATCCTGGAAAAACGGATCAGCTTTGACCTGATCCGCATCTACATTGTCCTTAAAAATGAAGACCTCATCCAGCGGTTCCTGGCGCTCACCGGCCTGCCCACGGATTTTTTCTACGACCCCTACCTGACCCAATCCAACACCATCCGGGACCGGGTTTTTTCCGGAGTGCGCATCCACGGGTTCACCCATGCCGGCCGTTTTAAAAATCTGATCTTCGACTGCTACGAACGGTTGGAGGTGCATCTGGCAGAATACCAGTCCAAGTTTGAAGAACTCCGGAAATACCGCGAGGAAATCAACGAAGAAATCGAAACCTTCTACCGGAAGAATGATCTGGGCTCCATCATGGGATTCCTGAAAACCCTGGGGGACCCAAACAAGGCGGGCAGCATGGAGGGCGGCATGGAAGTTGGGATGGCCCAGAGGATGGAGGCCAAAATGCACATCGCCCCGCAACTGCCGCCGGAGCACTTCCTGCCGGTCATCCAGTCGCTGCCCCCCCTGGCCGGCATCAAGGGGGAGTTGAAAAACATCATTCGTTCCGCCTACGAGGATCACGGCACGGAACTTATCCAGCTTTTGTCCCGGAAAGACACCCCTGCCCCCCGATGAACTCCTCCATCGATTTTTTTTGCTTTTTTAAAAAACACCAGGTATGGTGCACGGTAACACGCTAATTACTAACGTAACACTGGAGGAGCCCATGAATTTCCCGTCTGCGGTGCGAATGCACCATCTCTCTGCCCCTGTTGTTTTTTTTTCCATCCTCTTCTGCTCGACAGCCGCCCTTGCCGCCCATCCGCTGATCACGGACGACACGGGCACCATGGGCACGGGCAAGGCCCAACTGGAAATGAACGGCGAATATGGCCGTGACAAGGAAGAGGGCGTTACCACCACCACAACGCAGGGAGATGCCTGCTTCTCCTATGGGCTCAGCGAAACGGTGGATTTCGTCATCGATCTCCCCTACATCCATTCCCGGGAAAAAAGCGAGGAAGCCACCGTGAGCGAAAATGGCTTCTCCGACACGGCCATCGAGGTGAAATGGCGGTTTTACGAACAGGGGAACGCAAGCTTTGCCATCAAACCAGGGCTCACCCTGCCCACCGGCGACGATGAAAAAGGGTTGGGCGCAGGCAAGGCAACCTACAGCCTTTTTTTCATTGCCTCACAGGAAATGGACCCGTGGGCCTTCCACCTGAACCTCGGCTATCTCCGAAACGAAAACACCTTGGATGAAGAACAGAATCTCTGGCATGCATCCATCGCCGCCACCGTCGCCTTGAGCGAAAAGCTTACCGCCGTGGCCAATCTCGGCGTTGAACGCAACCCGGACAAGCTCGCCTCCACCGATCCCGCCTTTGTCCTGGCAGGGTTGGTCTATGCCCTCTCCGAGGAGTTTGATCTTGATTTCGGGATCAAATACGGACTCAATGATCCCGAAACCGACCGGACCGTGCTGGCGGGAGTGACCTGGAAGTTTTAGAAGTTTTTTGACCAACAAAAAGAGGCAGCCCGGAATCCCGGGCTGCCTCTTTTTGTTGGAAGAAACGATAAAAAATACAATAAAATCAACTACTTGAAATGGTGGAGGCGGCGGGAGTTGAACCCGCGTCCGAAAATACTCCCCTCCCGATATCTACATGCTTAGTTCTGTGTGGTTGCTTATCGTGCCTCACCCCCTCCAGAACAAGAGGCTTTCGGCACTATCCTACTGAATTTCGCCTTTCGTGCGGCAGGCGCGCACGAAAGGCTATCCCGCTAGTCGACGTTCTTTCCGGCCGCGCAGGAGTAGGCCGGAAGACCGGTAGCATTTAAGCTGCTACAGCGTAAGAATAGTCGTCTGCGACTATATTTTGCTCTACCTATTTTACGAGGTTGGTAGAAACCTCGGCATGC
>PHAW01000055.1:0-11741 GCA_002841785.1 Deltaproteobacteria bacterium HGW-Deltaproteobacteria-3
AATCTTCGGAGCCTGCCTCTGGCAGATGAACAAGGCGCTGGACAGCCCGTTCAAGTCGGTGATCAAATTTGCCTATCTCGAACTGCTCCTGCGCGGGGAAACGACAACCCTCCCCCTCTTCTCGGACCGGGTAAAGTGTTTGGTGACCTATCCGGAAAAACTGGCCGGGACCGAACAGGACGCCATGGATCTGGCCGAGATTGACCCGTACATCCTGCTGGCCCGTGACATCATCGCCTTTTACACTCAGGAAAAATCCGAACAGAAACGGGCTTCCCTGATCCAGGAATGCATGTTTCTCAAAACCCTTGAGGGGTTTGAATCACAGAAAAACACCAAGTTCGGCCAGACCAGCCACCTGAAGGCAACCATGGACATGATGCAGGCCTGGCACCTTCTCCCGGAAAATTTCAGCCATTTCCTGCGATTCCGCAACTGGAAGTACAAGGAACTCATCGCCTTTGGCGCCAAGGTCCACGATTATCTCATCGAAACCTACAAAAGGCTGCGCTGGATCTTTAAAAGTTTCGGGGCGGACACCGGCCTGACCATTACCGAGCGGGACATCTCCATCCTGGGCCGCAAGCTCTTCACCTTTTATGAGCAGAAGGCCGACAAGATCGACTATATCCGCAGTGTTTCCCGCGATCTGATGGCGCAAGAGCATATCACCATCCATATCACCAAATACGAGGGGGTTTTTTACTACTATGCCTTTCAGGGGCAACTCGACCACGAAACGGTGAAAAGCAATGTGGATTCGGTGATCAAGCGGGAAGACAATCTGGTCCGGCTCATTGTCTGGCTCCTGGTCAACGGCATTCTTGCCGCCAAAACCCAGCTCCATCTGACAAAGAATTTCCTGCCCATCGACCTGGTGGATATCCAGAAGCTCACCGAACTGCTGATAAAGACCTTTCCCATTATCCATTTTTCCCGCATCTCCCCGGCAAACCTACTCAAGCGCGAAAAGGTGCTCCGGGCGCTGGCCATCGTCAATTTCGAAAAAGAACCGGTCAAGGGATCGAAAACGCTGAAATCGACCATGGTTACGGAAAACAGCTACGGCGAATATTTCATCCAGGGGTACACCACACCAATCCAGCTCAAGAACGCGATGCGCATCCTGCTCACCCAGCATTATGTAAGCCGCTGGAACAACAATCTGGATATTTTCATCCCGGCCCAGGATGAACAGAGCTATCTCAAAACCCTCATCGAACGATGAGCGCAAGGCCCCAATGAAAATAGAACTCTACCGCACCATCCTCTGCCCGCGCTGCCTCTATGTGAGCCGCGCCCTCAAAAAGATCGTTGCCGACTCCCCGCAGATCGAACTCGAAAGCATCGAGGTTGCCACCAACCTCACCCGCACTCACCAGGCCGGGATCAAGACCGTACCCGCAATCAAGATAGGCAACGATGTCCTCACCGGTCTCATCCTCACCCCGCAGACGATCCGCCGCTTTATCGAGCGACACCGCAGGATGCTCCCGGACAACCCCACCGCAGTTACTGAATCAACCGCCGCCTGAGAAGGTAGCCTGCCAGCAACACAGCACAGCCGGTGGCCAGGAGAGAGCCGAGAATTTTCAAGAGGATGGGTTCGCCGAAGCGTCCGTAGCAGAGGATGCGGGACAGGCTGACGATGGGGGTGAGAGGCAGGAGTTCAAGAACCCCTCTCACCGGCGGAGCCATGGTCTGCACCGGAAAGAAGATCCCGGAGAAGAGGAAAAGCGGAGTGATGACCAGCGAGGTGAAGTAGTTGAAGAAATCGTAATTCTTCGCCAGCGCCGTCATGATCAGGCCGCAGGCGGAGAAGAACATGCCGGAGAGAAACAGCACCGGCAGCAGGGCAACGGCCCACGGAGAGGGGACCACGCCGAAAAGGGGCAAGGCCAGCAGCATGATGAGCCCGGCCAGCAGCCCCTTGCTCGCCCCCCAGACAATCTCCCCCAGGATCAAATCAACAACCCCAAGGGGAGTCATCAGAATGGCCTCGTAGGTCTTCTGCACGGTGAGCCGGGTATAGGAACCATAGGTTGTCTCAAGAGCCGCGCTGTACATCACCGCCGAGGCAACCAGCCCCGGAGCGATGAACTGCAAATAGGGCAAGCCCTCCACCGCCGCCATGTCCCGGCCCAGGCCATAGCCCATGGCCAGGAGAAACAGCAGGGGCTGGCCCAGATTGCCGATCAGGGTGGCCAGAATGTTCTTTTTCCAAACCCGCCCGTTGCGCAGCCAGATTGCCCAGAAAGAAAATCCGTTCATGAAAACATGAGGACGACGGAATCGCGTTGTGGTTTGCGTGCTGATTGTTACGGACCTTTGGCTTCTTTCCCTTTTCACACGCGTATTCATGTTTCCCTCAACGATCTGCCGGTGAGCTGAATAAAGAGATCCTCCAGGTTGGCCGGACGCCGGAGCCAGATGTGCGCGTCACCCAGCACCTTCATCAACCGGGAACAATCCTCCCGGGCATAGACATACAGCCTGTCCCCCACCCGTTCCAGTGTGGCATTGCACTGCCTGAACGATGCTTCCAGCGCGTCGAGTTCGGCCGCGGTTCCATCCACCTCAAACACCTCCAGCCCGACCAGATCCGTGATGAGCTGTTGCGGTTCCCCCTGAACCACGACCTGACCGTGATCGAGGATCAACACCTGCTGACTCAGGCGGGAAACCTCGTCGAGGTAATGGCTGGTCAGGAGCATGGTGGTTCCTTGGGCTTGAAGAATGGCGAGACGTTCCCAGATCAGATGCCGGGCCTGGGGGTCAAGACCGATGGTGGGTTCGTCGAGGATAAGGAGCTGGGGCTCGTTGATCAGAGCCCGGGCCAAAAGCAGCCGCCGCCGCTGGCCCCCGGAGAGATGCTCGATGATCTCGTCCCGCCGGTTGTGCAGGGCAAAAAAATGCAGCAACTCTTCAACCCGCTCCCGGGCAAGACGGCGCGGGATCCGGAAATACGAAGATCCGGATCTCGCCCGCGCTTTTTTCCACCAGACCGAGGAGCATGTTGATGCAGGTGGTTTTTCCGGCCCCGTTGGGCCCGAGAAAGCCAACGCACTGGCCCCGCTGGATGGCAAAAGAAATATTGTCCACCACGAGCCTGTCGCCGAACCGCTTGGTGAGGCCTGTCACGGAAACGACTGCGTGGCTGGCGGGAGCGTCCGGAATTGATTCCTGTTGTGGGATTGCCTGGATCATGGCGCCAGTATATCCGATGCCCCACCCTTCCCGCCACCATTCCCTCTTCCTTCTGCTTTTCTTCAAAAATACTTCCCACACTTGACACAATAAAACACATGCTATATTTTAAAGATAACACATGATACAAAAAGGAGCACGATATGAATTGGCTGTTACTCATTCATCAGATACCGGCAAAACCCGCCTATTTCCGGGCCAAAATCTGGCGCCGCCTGCAGCAGCTCGGCGCGGTGGCGATAAAACAATCGGTCTACGCCATGCCCCGGCAGGAACAGGCACTGGAGGACCTGACCTGGATCGTCAAGGAGATTGCCGACGGCGGCGGCGAGGCAACAATGATCGAGGCCCGTTTTCTCGAAGGATTGAGCGACCAGCAGGTCGTCGGCCTGTTCCACGCCGCCCGGGAGAGCGATTACGCAAAGATTCTCGCCGAGGCCAGCGCCGTGCGGGATGATTGGCGCTGCCAGGTTGGAGAATCCGCGGCCGACGGCCTTCGCGAATTCCGGGGCCGTCTGGAAAAACTGCGCAAGCAGTTTGCCGAAGTGGTGCGGATCGATTTTTTCAACATTCCGGAGCAGCTCCAGGCCGAAGCGGCGCTGAGCGATCTTGAAACCACCCTCATCGAACACCGGGCAACGGAACTGACCGCCCCGGCCAAAGGCGGCGGGGTTGCCGGATTGGCCGGCAAAACCTGGGTGACCAGAAAGAACGTCTATGTGGACCGGATAGCCTGCGCCTGGCTGGTGCAACGGTATGCCGACCCGGACGCCCGCTTCAAATTCGTGGACAGCGGCCGATACACCCCTGGCCAGGACGAAATCCGCTTCGACATGGCCGAAGCCGAATACACCCACGTCATGGACAAATGTTCCTTTGAGGTGATGGTGGAACGGTTCGGTCTCGCTGACCCTGCCCTGATTCAGGTGGCCAAAATCATCCACGACATCGACCTCAAGGAATCCGCCTTCGGCCTGCCGGAAACAGCCGGAGTACAAGCGCTTTTCGACGGAATCACCGCCACCGCCGCCGACGATCTGGAACGCATCAACCGGGCCAGCGCGATACTGGACGGCCTGTTGGCTTTTTTCAAGAGCAGGAATACCCCATAACGGAGGAACCATCATGCCCCCAACCGAGAAGCATTTTGAAACCAGCCTGAAGAGAACCGGCAAGGACTACGCTGAACTGCATCGCTGGATCGACGACGCGGACAACAAAAACGAGCGCCACGACTTCACCCGCATCTGGGATTTCGGGCCGCAGATCGCCGCGAAATTCGGCGAGGAGGGGGTGCGGGAGTACATCGAGCACCTGCGCGAAGACATGGAGAAGAAGTTCAAAAAGATCAGACATCAATATAAAGACGCCATGGCCGAGGCGCAGATCTACTTCGGCATTGCGGCAAAGACGGCGGGGGAGGAATGACCATGGACTACCGCATCGAGCAAAAGGATATCGACCTGCTCCGCACCGCAGGGATGAACGAAGCCGACCTGGACCACTCCCGGAAGGTGGCGGACAAAGCCCTGGAGATCGCCCGCCGCACCGGAGCCACGCTGGACCTTGCGCTGGTGGGACGGGGCGCGCTCTTCCACGACCTGGGCAAGACTGCAACCCACGAGATCAGCCACGGCAGGATCGGGGCGGAACTGGGCGCCAAACTGGGGTTGCCCCAGGCAGTCACCGCCATCATGGAAAAACACATCCGGGGCGGACTCACCGAGCCGGAGGCCGTGGAGCTGGGGCTGCCGGTCAAGGACTACACCCTGCACCGGTTGGAAGAACGGATCATCATCTACGCCGACCGGTTGGTGGACATCATCCAGGACGGCATTGTGGAAATCAGGGAGGAAGCCGAGGCGGAGGCCCGTTTTGTCGAGATTCTCAACGGCTACCCAAAGTACGGAAAAAACGAAATCACCCTGAAACGCTATCTGGGGTATCACGAGGAAATCCAGGGGCTGATCGCCGGACGGATCATTGATGCGCCACGGCTTGCGGGGATGCTGGCCCAGGGCGGTGTCACCCTGCTGGATGTCCGGCGCAAGGCAGACCATCAGGCCGCGCCCGATATGATTCCCGGCGCGGTCTGGCGCGATCCGGAACAGGTTGCGCAGTGGGCCGGAGAGCTGCCCGCCGACACGGCCATTGTCATCTATTGCCTTCGGGGCGGCTCGGTGAGCCAGTCCGTGAGTAATACGCTCCGGGAAAAAGGCATTGCTATCGCCTATCTTGATGGCGGTCTTAAGGCTTGGAACGATTGCGGGAAAAATTTAACCTAACGCGACCAGATAGCGAGGCAACAATGGCTTTTTTGTCCCCGTTTACCGCGCTCTGCACCGTGGGTTTCTTTGCCAGGCTTTCTTATGCTCTGGCAAGAAGCCCGGTGCTACCATTGTTCGCCCTCTATCTCGGGGCGGGTCCCGAGGCGATCGGCTTTGCGGTGGGGATTTCCACCGTAACCGGAATATTCTTCAAACTGCCCTCCGGCGCGCTTTCCGACGTGATCGGCCGAAAAAGGACCATGCTCATCGGGCTGGTCGTCTTCGCGGTTCTGCCCTTTGCCTATCTATTCATCGATAACTATCAGGCCCTGATCGTGGTTCGTTTCATCCATGGTCTGGCCACGGCAATTTACGGGCCGGTGTCAATGGCCGTGGTCGCCGATGTGGCCGGGGAGCGCAAGGGGGAGCTGCTTTCCTGGTTCTCCTCGGTCACCATCATCGGTAATCTTCTCGGCACCCCACTGGGAGGACTTATCCTGAACACGTCTCCAGGCGCTGTAGGCCCGGCAATGACTGATTTTCATATCGCTTACCTGGCCAGCGGTTTCGCCGGGGTCATGGCCCTGGTCCTGGCCTTGGGGGTGTTGCGCAATGAAGAGCAAACGGAAAAGCACCATAGCCTCAGGGAGGCATACGCGCGTTTTGTCTCCGGAATCAAGGAGGTTGCCAGCGACCGGCGGGTCATCATCACCTCGAACATGGAAGGGTTGCAAAACATGACCGTCGGGGCGCTGGAGGCGTTCCTGCCCATCTATGCGGTGACGGTGGCCGGCCTCACCGCCTTTCAAGCCGGCCTTCTCTGGGGAATACAGGTGGTCGCCACCATTGTCGCCAAACCCATCATGGGCAGAACCTCGGACAAATACGGCAGGAAGCCGTTGATCACAGCCGGATTGTTCCTGTGCGCCATATCCTTTGGGGCCATTCCCCTGCTGACGAATTTTTATTTCCTCGGCCTAGCCGCGCTGGTCTTTGGCCTTGGCGAGGCCTTGGTGACCTCATCTTCCGCAGCGCTGATCGTCGATGTCTGCAAGGAAAAACATTTCGGCGCGGCCATGGGCACCTTCGGCACGATCTTCGATATCGGCCATGCCTCCGGCCCCATACTGGCCGGGATCCTGATCGCACGCCTCGACTATCTCTTGACCTTCTGGATCATGGCGGCCATGCTTCTTGCTGCAATCCCGCTGTTTATTGCCACTGTCAAAATGAAACCCGCCCCTGCCTGAAGACGATTTTTTACCATAAATCCATTCCGCTGGAGATTGCCATGGCGCTCTTCGACCTCTTCAAAAGAGAAAAATCATGCCGGTTGCTCACCCATCTCAGTGGTCCCCTGGTCGAGAAATACCAGCATTTCAGGGCCTTTCTCTGCCTCAACCGGGACGCCTTGAATCTCATGGCGGAGCTGGAACAGACCTACTACGCAGGGAATCTGTTCACCGAAAAGGCCATCCGGGCCAAGATTCAGGACTTAGTGGAAACCACCCACCGGCTCACGGAAACCCTCAACAACGCCGCACAGGATACATACCGCCCGCTGACCATCGTGTGCGGAGCCATCGGCCAGGAGATCCAATCGATCTTTACCGTGGCGCCCCCCACCAAGGACGGAGAGCTGACTGTTTCTTTCGAGGCGCTCACTCCGGAGATGCTCTCCATTGCTGGAGCCAAGGCAACCCACCTCGCCGCAATGGGGAACGCGCTCGGCCTGCGGGTGCCCCACGGTTTTGCCATAACGGCGCAGGCTTTCAGACGCCTCCTGGCAGAAAGCGGCCTGGCTGCGCCCATTGCCGCCAGACTGGAACAGATTGAGGCGGACTCTCTGGCAGAGCTTGAGAACGCCAGCGAAGAGATTCGCAAACTGATCCGAGAGACCCCGCTCCCTGAGTTCCTGGCTGAGGCAATCATGGGTGCCTACCGCGCCCTGGAGGCCAAAACCAGACCCGGAGTGCGCATCGCCATGCGGAGCAGCGCGGTGGGCGAAGACTCGGAGGCATCCTTTGCCGGGCAGTACATCTCGGAACTGAATGTTACCCGCGCCAATCTCCTGGAAGCCTATAAAGCAGTGGTTGCCAGCAAGTATTCACCCCGAGCCATGCTCTACCGGCTCCAGTTCGGCTTTACCGACGAGGACACCCCCATGTGTGTGGCCGGAGTCGAGATGATCGACGCCGAGGCAAGCGGGGTCCTCTATACGGTGGATCCGGCGCGCCCCGCCTCGGGAGAGATGAAAATCAGCGCCATCTTAGGACTGGGAGAACATCTGGTGAGCGGCGAATCGTCGCCTGATGATTATTTCGTGGATCGGAACACCTGCCAAACCGTGCGGCGCGATATCCGTCCCAAAATATCCAGACTCGTAACCGGGACAGGAGGCGGCGTCCATCTGGAAAATATCCCGGAGCAGGAAGGCTTGTCCCCATCCATTGACGAGACCACGGCTTCGACCCTGGCCCGCCATGGCAAAATACTGGAGGATCACTTCCAAGGCCCCCAGGATGTGGAATGGGCCATGGACAGGGCGCATAATCTGTATCTTCTCCAAGCCCGCCCTCTGGGGGTGGTCAAGGACGATGGAGAAGAGGCCGATCTCGCCGCCGAACTCTCGCGGCATACGATCCGGCTTCAGGGAGGCCGGGCTGCTTGCCCCGGAGTCGCGGCGGGGAAGGTTTTCCTGGCAGAGGGCAATAATCTTGCCGCCATGCCCGAGGGCGCCATCCTCGTGGCCAGGACTGCCTCCCCCGACTATGCCGAGTTCGTGGGAAAAGTCGGGGGCATCATCACCGATGTGGGGAGCGTTGCCAGCCATCTGGCCTCCGTGGCCCGTGAATTCCGGGTGCCAGCCCTCTTTGACACGCAAAATGCCACCCATGTCCTGCAAAACGGCGAAGCCGTCACCCTGGCAAGCAGGCAGGCAACCGTTTATGAAGGGATTCCCGAAGGGCTGGCCGAAAGGTTCAAGGCCGAGGGAAGACTCGTTTTGAACAGCCCGACCCATAAACGTTTACGCGCCGTGTTGGATCTGGTTTCCCCCTTGAACCTCACCGATCCCAACGCTGCCGATTTTTCTCCCGAAGGGTGCCGCACCCTCCATGACATCATCCGTTTTGCCCACGAACGGATCATGAAGGAAATTTTCTTCCTCTCCGAAAAAACCGACGGCGCCCTCTCGGTGCGCCTGCAAGCAAACATCCCCCTGGTGCTCTACTGCATCGACCTGGGCGGCGGACTGCAAGAAAGGCTCACCACCTGCGACGAGGTCACCGCCAATCACCTCACCTCCATCCCCATGAAAGCCATCTGGAACGGCTTCATGCATCCTGGCATCTCCTGGGCCGGGACGATCAATCTCGACATGAACAATCTCCTCACCCTCATGTCTTCGAGCGCGGTCTCCGAATTCGGCCCCACGCCCGGCGGCGACAGCTATGCGGTCATTTCCAGCGACTATATGAATCTGAGCGCTAAATTCGGCTATCATTACGCCAATGTGGACGTCTTCTGCGCCGAAGCAGAAACGGAGGCCGGACAAAACCATATCCTCCTCCAGTTTTCCGGAGGAGTGGGCTCCTTTGTCGGGCGATCCCTGCGTCTTCAGTTTCTGGCAAGTGTCCTGGGACGGCTCGGATTCCACCTCGTCATCACAGGCGATCTGCTGGAAGCATCCCTCAAAGGCGCGGGAAGAAAGGTCATGGAGGAAACCCTTGACCAGTTGGGCCGCCTGCTGGCCTCCAGCCGTCTCCTGGATATGACCATCGCCAATCCCGCCCAGGCTGAGGAAATGACAGCCGCTTTTTTTCAAGGGAACTACGACTTTCTCAATCAGAACGCGGGAAACAGCCTTCCCGGCTTTTACACTCCCTCGGGAGACTGGCGCTCGCAGGAAGACGGGGAAAAGGGCATGATTCTGACTCAGGACGGCTCCCACTGGCTGACCAGCCTCGGCTCGGGTTTTGCCGGTCTGATGGGCAAGGTCGCGGGAGCAAAATACCAGGAGTTTCTGGACAATGTGGGGGCCTATTACCATTTCCCGCTGGCCATCGCCAAGGAAAGCGGCGCGGGCGACTCCGTCCTCTCGGTGCAGATTCAACCCGTGGGAGGCCGCATCGATCAGGCGGGAGGGCTTGCCTTTGGCCTGCGCAATGTGGGCAACTATTTTGTGCTGCGAATCAACGCCCTTGAAAACAATTTCATTCTGTTTGAATTCATCAACAATCGGCGGCATGAGCGGGCAACAACCTCCGTGGAGATAGAAACCGGCCAATGGTATACTCTCAAAATAAAAATCTCCGGAAACCGGATAAAAGGATATCTCGACGACAAACTGCTCATGGAACACCTTGCCGACTGGCCGGTCCATGGACACATCGGCCTCTGGACCAAGGCTGATTCGCTGACGCGCTTTCGAAATCTCACAGCCAACGATATTTCTGACATATCGCCATGATCGCAAACACAATAAGTTAAAAACCAATTCGCTGACGACGGAGGATCTCATCCCTGGCGCCGGGGCAGGCGCGATCTGGCGCATATTTATATAGCAGCCGAAAACCAAAAAGGAATCCCTTGAGCAAATTGCATGTATATTTCTCCATTCAAACTGCTCTGCGGAGTTGGACTGCTGGCCATCTTCAGCAGCACCATCTCCAAGAGCCCAGCGCTTCCTCTGTTTGTCAGCCACCTTGGCGGCGGACCTGCCGCAGTGGGGCTGATCGCCTCGATTTCCGCAGGCACCGGGATTCTGTTCAGCTTGCCGGCCGGCATCCTTTCGGACAGGATTGGCCGGAAACGCATGCTCCTGTTTTCCGCCGTTGTCTTCGCCACGGCTCCGTTTCTCTATCTGGTGGTCCGGGAGATTTGGCAACTGGCCCTGGTCCGTTTCTATCACGGCCTGGCCACCGCCATCTTTCTGCCCGTGGCCATGGCCATGGTCACGGATCTTTTCCGGAAAGGCCGGGGCGAAAAGATGGGCTGGTTTTCCACCGCCACCCTGCTGGGGCGCTTCATGGCTCCGGCCATGGGCGGCTTTGTTCTCGCCTTTTACACAACCGGACAGACAAGCAGTGTCAGCGGTGCCGGCTTCCACACTCTTTATCTTATATGCGGGATCGCCGGGCTTGCTGTTTTTTTGAGCGCATTTTTTCTTCCGGACCCCAAGGAGCAATGCCTGGAAAATACTGGCCTGCGCCCCCATTGGCGCCAAGGAATCATAGAGCTTGCAGGAAACCGGGCCATCATGATGACCTGCACCGTGGAAGCAGCCATCCTCTTCGCCTACGGGATATTTGAAACATTTCTCCCGGCCCACGCTCTCATGGCGGGGCTCAACCCCTATCAGATCGGGCTGTGCCTCTCTTCCCAGATCATCACCATCGCCCTGGCAAAACCGGTCATGGGCCGGTTCTCCGACCGCCATGGCAGACCACAACAAATATTGTTCGGCGCGGTTGCGGCAGGCATCTGCATCGCTTTTTTCTCCCTGGCCGGTTCTTTCCTTGCCCTGCTTGCCTTAAGCATCCTTCTGGGTCTGGCCATTTCGGTGGTCACTTCGGCCAGCGCCGCCCATATCGCCGATCTGAGCACCGAGAATGCCCAGGGCTCGGCCATGGGCATTCTCGGTGCCATCATGGACATGGGCCACAGCCTCGGCCCCCTGCTGGGCGGCCTCCTCGCCGCTTCTCTTGGCCTGCAGGCCTCTTTCCTTGGCGCCTGCACCATTTTGATTGTGGCAAGCATCCTGTTTTTTTATCTCTCACACCCGAACGGCCGCTTGAACGTCCCCCCATCCCCTCAAAAACATCAGATAATTTCAGGGAATTCTTGAGGGAACAACAAATCGTTGTTAGTATTCGACTCTCTCTCTTCCCGTCGCTTTATCCTTTTCCTGTTTTTTGCACAAAAACCGGAGGACACACCGTGCCCCAGACAAAAAATATCCCTCTTGCCCAGAATGACGCCTGCCCGAAGGAACATCCAACCGTTTCCGATTTCCGCAGCCGCCTCCCGCACATAGTCGATCAGGTGGTGGACACCTGCTACAACAACACCTGCTTTGAGCATGTCGAGGCAGAACCCCTCCCCAGCCGCCAGCATGTGATCGACATCCTGGAATCCTGCCGCGACATCCTCTTTCCCGGCTATTTCCGCAATCAGGGCATCGACCGGGTCAGCCTCAAATACCAGTTGGGGTTGGAAATCTCCGGCCTCTATGAAAAGCTGACCCGGGAAATCACCAACGCCATC
>PHAW01000055.1:11807-13847 GCA_002841785.1 Deltaproteobacteria bacterium HGW-Deltaproteobacteria-3
GGCATTTACGCCATCATGGTCTACCGGGTTGCCCACGAACTCTATACCCTCGGAGTTCCCATTCTGCCTCGCATCATGAGCGAGCACGCCCATACTATTACCGGCATCGACATCCACCCCGGCGCCGCCATCGGCGCCTCGTTTTTCATCGACCACGGCACCGGCGTGGTTATCGGACAAACCAGTACCATCGGCCAGCGGGTCAAGCTCTATCAAGGCGTGACCCTGGGAGCCCTCTCCTTCAAACGGGACGATTCCGGCGCCCTTGACCGGCAGAGCAAACGCCATCCAACCATTGAAGACGATGTCACGGTCTATGCAGGCAGCACCATTCTTGGCGGCGACACCATCATCGGCGCCAGATCGGTTATCGGCGGCAATACCTGGCTGACCCAATCCGTTCCGCCCGACACCAAGGTCCTGCTCAAATCCCAGGAGCTGATCATGAAAACCACGCAAAACCAGCCGGTAAAATAAAAACTGGATATTCTTGAAAACTTCGTTTAAATTGGACAGTTCAGCAAGAATGGCATATGACTGACTGCTTTTAACTCCTCGTATTTATACGTAAAGAGCTCTCCGCGGTCTGGCTTTTCTCCTGCCGATACAAGATATTATTTTGACCGCGCCCATCCTGCCCCGCGCACAACGGATGCGGTCCTGTAAAGTTTACCCATTATCAACCCAATCAGAATGGAAGGAGATGAGTCTATGTCCCGGAAAATGGTCACCATTGATGGTAATCAGGCATGTACCCATGTGGCCTACGCCACCAGCGAGATCATCACGATCTACCCCATCACCCCCTCTACTCCCATGGCGGCGGAATCCGACACCAAGGCAGCCTCCAAGCAGGAGAACATCTGGGGCTCCATTCCGGTTGTGACCCAGATGCAGTCCGAGGGCGGCGTGGCCGGAGCCCTGCACGGCAGCCTGACCACCGGCGCGCTCTGCACCACCTTCACCGCCTCCCAGGGTTCCATATCACCGCCCGTTCCGTTGCCTGCCAGGGCCTGTCCATTTTCGGCGACCACGGCGACGTCATGGCTGCCCGTCAGACCGGCTGGGCCATGCTCTGCTCCCAGAACGTCCAGGAATGCCAGGATATGGCCTTGATTTCCACCCAGGCCGCCTTGCAGACCCGCATCCCCTTCATGCATTTCTTCGACGGCTTCCGCACCTCCCACGAGATCCAGAAGATCGAGCAGCTCACCTTCGACGACATGCGCAAGATGATCGACGAGGACCTGATCCTCGCCCACCGCCAGCGCGGCCTTTCCCCGGACCGGCCCATGATGCGCGGCACCGCCCAGAACCCCGACGTTTACTTCACCGGCCGCGAGACGGTGAACAAGTTCTACAACGTCACCCCGACCATCGTCCAGAAAACCATGGACAAGTTTGCCAAGCTCACCGGCCGCAAGTACCACCTCTTTGATTACTACGGCGCTCCGGATGCCGAGGATATCGTCATCATGATGGGTTCCGGCGCCGAGACCGTGGCCGCCACCATCGAACATCTGGCCAAAAAGGGCAAGAAGGTCGGCCTGGTTATCGTCCGGTTGTTCCGCCCCTTCGACTCGGTCGCCCTGGTCAAGGCGTTGCCCAAGAAAGTCAAGCGCATCACCGTACTCGACCGCACCAAGGAGCCGGGTTCCGCCGGCGAGCCCCTGTACCTCGATATCCGCGCCGCGGTTGGCGAAGCGGTCGAGGCAGGCACCCTCAAGAAATCCCCGATCATCCTGGGCGGTCGTTACGGCCTCGGCTCCGCCGAATTCACCCCGGCCATGGTCAAAGCGGTATTCGACAACATGGCTGCCAAGAAGGCGAAGAACCATTTCTGCGTCGGTCCCGACGACGATGTCGCCCGCACCAGCCTCAAGTACAACCCCTCCTTCAACATCGAGGGCAAGGATGTCACCCGCGCCATGTTCTACGGTTTGGGCGCGGACGGCACCGTGGGCGCCAACAAGAACACCATCAAGATCATCGGCACCGAGACCCCGAACAACGCCCAGGGCTATTTTGTTTACGACTCCA
>PHAW01000056.1 GCA_002841785.1 Deltaproteobacteria bacterium HGW-Deltaproteobacteria-3
CCTGGCCGGGCTGGATCTGGCCAGAACCCTGGTGAATGTGGTGTCGAAAAGCGGCTCCACCCTCGAAACCATGACCAACGAGGAGCTGGTGCGCAAGGCCTTTTCCGAGGCGGGGCTTGAGCCAAGCCACCATTTTCTCGCCGTTACCGGCAAGGGCTCTCCCATGGACAACCCCGCCCGGTATCTCCGCTCTTTTTACATGTTCGACTCCATCGGCGGGCGGTACAGCGCCACCTCCATGGTCGGCGCGGTGATGCTCGGCTTTGGCCTGGGATACCGGCAGCTTATGGAAATCCTCCGTGGCGCCCACGCCATGGACCTGGCCGCGGAAGAGCCGGACATCCGCCGCAATCCGCCCTTGCTCCTGGCTCTGCTGGGTATCTGGAACCATAATTTTCTCGGCTGCGAAACCCTGGCCATCCTGCCGTACAGCCAGGCCCTCGTCCGTTTCCCCGCCCATCTCCAGCAATGCGACATGGAAAGCAACGGCAAATCAGTGACCAGACAGGGCAAGCCCCTCGCCTGGAAAAGCGGCCCCATCATCTGGGGGGAGCCGGGCACCAATGGCCAGCACGCCTTTTACCAACTGATCCATCAGGGAACCGCCATCGTCCCCGCCCGCCGCAGCCAGCATGGGCGCGACCTGCTCATCGAAGAGACTTTCTCCCAGGAAAAACTGGTGGCAAACCTCCTGGCCCAGGCCCTTGCCCTGGCCACCGGCCAGCCCCACGAGAATCCCAACCGCCGGTTTGCCGGCAACCGGCCCAGCGCCGTGCTCCTGGCCGACCGGCTGACCCCCTACACCATGGGCGCGCTCCTGGCCCTCTACGAAGCCAAGGTGGTGTTCCAAGGGTTTATCTGGAACATCAACTCCTTTGACCAGGAAGGCGTGCAATTGGGGAAAAAACTGGCAACCCGTCTCTTGGCCCATCATGCAGGTCTGCGGCAGAATCCGGGGTACTGCGGGGAGACGGCTGATGCGCTTGGCTGGGCCTTGCTCGGCGCCGCCGGGATGCTTGCCGGGTGAAAGGCGGGATGAAAAAAGCTCCTGTGCGCAGAGGCACGGCGAAAAGCACCGGCATGTGAGATGTTCCACTTTTTACCAATCAGCGGATTACGAGAATACAAGCATGCCTTCTTTGAGACAATGGAAAGCCACCGTGATGGTGCTGGGAACGATTTTCTGCCTGGCCGGAGTATTTTTGTTCTGGGGAACCAGAGCCCGCCATCATGACCTGAACGCAAGGATTGGTGCAGAACAGGAGCATATCCGCAATCTGTTCGATCTGACAGTCAAGCACTCCTTCGCTCCGTATCGGCTGCGGATCCACAGCATCACCGCCACCCGGCCCCAGCTTATCGCCGCCATTTCCACAGGAGACCGCGCCGCTTTGCTGGCCCAGTGTCTTCCCCTGTACGAGATCTTGCAGCGAGAAAATCCCACCCTGGTTCAATTTCATTTTTACACGCCGGACAACCGTTCCTTCCTGCGGGTGCATCAGCCGGAACTCTACGGCGACGATCTTTCCTCCCGGCCCATGGTTGCGGAAACCAACCGCCGGCACACGCCTCTGGCCGGGTACGCAACCGGGCGGGATGGGTTTTTGTACCAGATCACCCAGCCCATTTTTGACGGGGAAACCTACCTCGGCGGCGTTTCCCTGGGCTTCAAGGCGGAACGGCTTGCAGAGCTTATGATGCCGGGGCATGGGGTGCAGATGGCCATGCTGTTTGACCGGGGCGTCTGGAAAGGGTCGAAGCATTCGTCGCACTATCCTCTGCAGGAGCTGGGAGATCAGATCCTGCTTCAGTGCTGCGACAATGTCTTCCGGCACCTGCCCAAGGATTTTCGTTTTTCCGGCGGGAATCACGCTCCGCGGCAAATCCAAGGACGCTGGTATGTCTTTGATACCAGTCTGGCTCTGCCGGATTTCAAGGGCGAAACCGTCGGCCGGGTTGCCCTGGCCATTGAAGTGACCCAGTTTGTCGAGGAATTCAACGCCTTTATTGGTTTAAGCATCGTCTTGACCCTTGCGGGGGGGATTGCCGCTTTTCTGGCGCTGCATTGTACCTTTGCCGCCTCGCATCGGGAACTGAAGGCGGCAAATCAGGCCCTCTCCTCTTCCAAGGCCGAGCTTGGCAAGAGTTATGCGGAGCTTGAAAAATACCGGAAAAGCCTTGAGGAGCTCGTGGTCGAGCGGACGGTTGATCTGGCCAAGACCAATGAGGATCTCAACCAGGAGATTTTCGAGCGGGGGCGCATCGAGGAAAGCCTGCGGCGCAGCGAGAAAAGCCTGGCAAGAGCCCAGAATATCGCCAGGCTCGGATACTGGGAATGGGATGTTGCTAAAAACAATCTTGTCTGTTCCGAGCAGGCCTATCGGTTGTTCGGGGTGGGCAAGGAGAGCAGAACCTACACCTATGAAGGCTTTCTCCACTATGTCCATCCCGAGGAGCAGGCCCAGGTGCAGGCGTGGTTGCAGGGCTTGCTGGCGGGCGACTCCTTCGGGAATCTGGAGTTTCGCATAATCCGCCCGGATGGCGCGGAACGGTATATGCGCACCGAAGCCGAGGTCAAGCGGGACGAACATGGCCGGGCCGTTCAGCTCATGGGCATTATCCAGGACATCACCGAGGCGAAGCACGCCACCCAGCAACTGGTGCTGTCGGACAATGTCTTTGAAAACAGCATCGAAGGCATTGTGATCACCGGTGCCGATGGGGTTATTCAGCGGATAAACCGGGCTTTTACGGACATTACCGGTTACGGGGCGCAGGAGGTGATCGGGCAGAATCCCAGAATCCTCAAGTCGGAGCGGCATGAGGAAGAATTTTTTGTCGAGATGTGGCGCGCCCTGGTGGAAACCGGGCAGTGGCAGGGGGAGATCTGGAACCGGCGCAAGGATGGAGAGATCTATCCCGAGTGGCTGATCATTTCCTCCATTCGCGATGTTCAGGGGAATATTGTGAACTATGTCGGTGTGTTCCATGACATGACAGAAATAAAGCTGCACGAAGAGCAGTTGCGGTATCAGGCGCACCACGACGCCCTGACCGGTCTGCCCAACCGGGTGCTGTTCCATGACCGGCTCGGCGTGGCCATGGCCCATGCCCGGCGGGATGAAAACAAGGTGGCGGTCCTGTTTCTCGACCTGGACAATTTCAAACGGATCAACGACAGCCTGGGACACACGGTGGGCGACCTGCTGCTCAAGGAGGTGGCGCTCCGGCTTGGCCGGTGCCTGCGGGAGATTGACAGCGTGGCCCGGTACGGCGGCGACGAGTTCATCGTTTTGTTCGAGGGGGTGGAGCAGGAAGAGGACGTGCTGCTTGCCGCGCAGAGAATTATAGAAGGGTTGGCCCCGGTGATCAGCATCCAGGGGAAGGATTTCTATCTCACCGTCAGCCTGGGCATCGCCTTCTATCCCGAAGACGGGCAGGATCAGGACACCCTGATCAAGAACGCGGACACCGCCATGTACCGCGCCAAGGAAAGCGGCAAGAACACCTATCGGGTTTTCACCCCGGCCATGAACAAGCGGGTCACCGAGTGGCTGGCCATTGAAAACAGCCTGCGCAAGGCCTTGGACCGTAAGGAGTTTTTTCTCCATTACCAGCCCAAGCTGGATTTGAAAACGGGCAGGATCGTGGGGGTGGAGGCGCTTATCCGCTGGCGTCATGGCGACGGGGAGATAATCAGCCCGGCGGATTTCATTCCCATGGCCGAAGACACCGGGCTTATCGTGGAGATCGGCGACTGGGTGCTTGCCCAGGCCTGCGCCGATCTTGGCGAGATCCTCGGCAAAGGCTACGGGCTCAAGATGTCGGTGAATCTTTCCCCCCGTCAGTTCCGGCAGGACAATCTGCTGGGCAAGATCCGGGCTACCCTGTCAGCGGCCGGGATCGGACCGGAAGAGCTGATCTTTGAGATTACCGAGGGATCGGTCATGGAAAACGAGCAGAAGGCCATTGTTCTGCTCGGCGAGCTGCGGGGAATGGGGGCGGGAATTTCCATCGATGATTTCGGCACCGGCTATTCCTCGCTCTATTACTTGAAGCAACTGCCCATCGGCGAATTGAAGATAGACCGGCGGTTTGTCCGCGATATCATGGGGCGGGGTGATAACGTGGCCATTGTCGCGGCCATCATCGCCATGGCCAAGAGCCTGAATATGCGGGTGGTGGCCGAGGGGGTGGAAACCTGGGAGCAACTGCATTTTCTCCGCCGGCACGACTGTGATGAGATGCAGGGCTTTCTGTTCAGCAAACCGGTGGCAATGGACGTGCTGCTGGGGATGCTCGAACGTGGGGCCCAGCTTGATGTCGCCTCCCATGACAAGAGCCCGCAGCCGCCGCTGCCCTTTGTCGCCAAGGGTGAGGCTGCTGTTTAGGCGGTGTTGCGGAAGAACCGGCACCGGCGATACTGCTGATGTGTGAGCGAAGATCGGTCTGCTCTAGCGGTACAGCAGCTCGAACCGTTGCCAGAAATCCGGAAAGGATTTGACCACGCACCCTTCTTCCCGGATCCGGACCCCAGGCACCATCAGCCCGGCCACCGCGAAGCTCATGGCGATGCGATGGTCGTTGTAGGTGTCAATCTCCGCGCCAAAGAGGGGGCTGTTTCCTTCCCGGCCCGCGATGATCATGGCGTCCGGCCGTTCTTCCGCAGTGATACCCAGCTTGGCCAGCTCCGTGACCATGACATGGAGGCGGTCGCATTCCTTAATCCGCAGATGGGCGATGTTTTTGATCACCGTCCTCCCCTTGGCGAAAGCGGCAACCACCGCCAGGGTGGGGACCACGTCCGGGCAGTCGCCCATGTCCACCTCAACCCCGCGTAAATCACTGGTGCCGTTCACGGTGATGCCTGCCGCGGCGCGCTCCACCGAGCAGCCCATCCGGGCCAGGATATCCACCAGCACCGCGTCCCCTTGCAACGATGGCGAAGGCACGTTGGCCACGGTCACTCTGCCGCCGGTCACCGCCGCCGCGGCCCAGAAATAGGAAGCACTGGAGGCGTCGCCTTCCACCGCGTAGGTTCTGGCCTGGTAGCATCCCTGGGGGATGAGAAAGTGGTTGAGTTCGGGGTTGGCGGTTACCGCGATGCCGAAATCTTTCATCACGGCCAGGGTCATGGTGACGTAGGGTTTGGACAAGACCTCCCCGGCCACCAAGAGCTCGGCGGGTTGTGCGGCATAGGGCGCGACCAGCAGCAGGGAGGAGAGATACTGACTGCTTTTTCCTTCCGGCAGCAAGGTCTTGCCGCCCTTGATGCCGTTGGCCGCAATGGCGACCGGCGGGCAGCCCGTGTTATGGACGCTGCGGATTTCTACCCCCCAGCCGGACAAAGCCTCCATCAGGGGCTTGATCGGCCGCTCGTGCATGCGCTGGTCGCCGTTGATGGTGAAGGGGCCGTGGCCCAGCGCCGCCACCGAGGTGAGAAAGCGGGTGGCGGTGCCGTTGTTGCCCAAGAATATTTCTTGCTCCGGCGTGGCGATGGCGCCGCCTTTTCCCTGCACACGCCAGTGATCCCGGTCGGGCGTTACGGTGATGCCCATGGCCGCCAGGGCGTGGGAGGTGTATTCGGTGTCCTCGCTGGCCAGGGGGTAGTGCAGAATGCTTTCCCCGTTCGCCAGGGCCGCGGCGATGAGGGCCCGTTGGGTCAGGCTTTTTGAGCCGGGCACGGTGAGGGTGGTGTCGGTGGCGGCAAGGGGGCGGATTTCTTTCATGGTTAGACAGTCGTTAGGGGTTGCAGCCTAAGCTGGTGAGCAGGCTCTGGCGCATTACTTCCACAGGGGCCTGCAGGCCGGTCCAGAGTTCAAACTGGGCCGCTCCCTGATAGAGGAGCATGGCAAGGCCGTTAACGGTCTGGCAGCCCGCCTGCCCGGCTTCCTGCAGCAAGCGGGTTGCCAGGGGGGCATAGACGATGTCCATGACCACTTGGAAGTTGGCCAGGGCCTCCCTGGCAATGGGCGATAGCTCCTGCTGCGGAGCCATGCCCAGCGAGGTGGCATTTACCAGGATGTCGGCTGTGATGTTGTCCGCTTCGGCCAGGGGCAACCAGGAGCAACCAAGCAGCTTTGCCAGGTCCTGGCCTTTTTCCTGGGTCCGGCTGGCAATGGTGAGCGAGGCCCCGGCCTCGAGCAGGCCAAAGCCGATGGCGCGGGCCGAGCCGCCGGCGCCGAGAAGCAGAACCGAAGCGCCTTGAAGATTGATCTTTTCGGAAAGCGCCCGGTTGGCTCCGAGCCAGTCGGTATTTGCGCCGTGGATGGCGTTGTTGTTGATGACCAGGGTGTTCACCGCGCCGATTTTTTCGGCAACCGGGTCGAGGGAGTCGAGATGCGCCATCACCGCCTGCTTGTGGGGAATGGTGACGCTCACCCCTTTGATGCCCAAGGCGCGCAGGCCGGTCATGGCCCTGGCGACATCCTGCACGCCAAAGGGGAGATAGACCTTGTTCAGCCCCAGGGCACCAAAGGCGCCATTGTGCATGGCCGGGCTCAGGCTGTGAACAACCGGGTTGCCCATGATGCCGTAGAGTTCGGTGGCCCCGTTAATCCGCATGGCCAAGTTCCGTGAAGATGCGACGCAGGGCCGAGGCGGGCAGTTGGCCGGGCGCGGTGGCCGGGCCGTTGTCCGGGGCGGCGTAGGTCATGTAGCCGCCGAGATCGGTGGTGGCCACCCGGCTGATCATGCCCAACGGCCCCATGCAGAAGGCGATGAGGGGAAAGCCCAGCTCGGCAGCCTGTTCCTGCAGGGCGAGAACCCGGAACACATCCTGAAAGCAACGGGCCGTGGTGACGATCTTGCCGATGTCCGCGCCGCTTCGGCATTGCCGTTGGAAAATTTCGGTCAGGGCCTGACTGGAGGCGGTGCACTTGAAGTCATGCCAGGAGACGATGGTTTTGCAATTGTTTGCCCGGGCTGCACCAATGAGTTCCGTGGCCAGGGTGGGATCGGCGTTGAGCTCGATGTCCACATAGGCAGCCCCGGCTTCGGCAGCTTTTTTGAGCAGGCCGATGCGCGCCATTTCTTCCCCCGTGCAATTTCCGCCTTCCCAGGCGGGGCGGTTGGTGAACAGCAGGGGCTTGCTCAGGCTCTTCAGGAACAGCGGGATGTCCGGGTCGGCCATGCCGTCCAGCCGGACCTCAATGACATCGGCAACGGCTTCGGACGTTTTGGCCAGGGCCAGGGCCTCTGCCGGCGTGGTCCCGGCAACGGAGACGCAGAGGCGGCGCACGGCACTGGTGGTGGCATTCAGCATGGGGTGCTCCGCGAAAAAAATGAAAACACTATAAAATGACGCACAATAATTTTAGAATAATGAACAGCAAAACTATTCCATCGCGGATCGCTTGTCAACAGGCATGAGCAGGGCGCACCTGCCTGGGGCCATGGGGGGGAAGCATGTATCGATTGTTTGTCGCCATTGATCTGCCGCCGGAGATTGCGGCCCAGTTGCAGGAACTCTGCTGCGGCGTGCCTGGGGCCAGATGGGTGCAACCGGAACAGATGCACCTGACCCTGCGCTTCATCGGCGAGGTGGACGGCGGGGTTTTCCGGGATATCAAGGAGGGGCTTGCCGAGATCACAGCGCCTTCCTTTTTGCTGCAGGTCAAGGGCTTGGGCTTTTTTCCGCCCCGAAAGACGCCCAGGGTGCTCTGGGCCGGGATTGCGCCGGTGGAGGCGGTGAGCGGGCTGCGCAACAGGATCGAAAACCTCCTTGTCGGCATGGGGCTTGCCCCGGAAGGCCGCAAGTATTCCCCGCACATCACCCTGGCCAGGCTGCACGGCACCCCGCTTGCCAGGCTGGGCCGCTTCCTGGCAGGCAACAACCTTTTTGCCACCCCGGAGTTTCCGGTCTCGGAGTTTCACCTCTATTCCAGCGAGCTGACCTCCAGGGGCGCGTTTCATATTATTGAGGCCAGCTATCCCCTGCGGTAACTGCCCAGCAGCACCACATCTGCTTCGTCATCGGCCTGCTCGTGTGCGAAAGCACACTTCGCGGGCCTCTTCCTCGCATCTGCGGCACTGCTGGGTAGTTACCGTCTTGGGTTCCTTGTTTTTTTGCGAATCGTTTAGGCGGGTTGGCTTGCCATCAGCACCACGGCGTGGGCGCTGATTCCTTCTTCCCGGCCGGTGTAGCCCATCTGTTCCGTGGTGGAGGCCTTGAGGTTGATGGCTGAGGGCTCCACCCGGCAGGCCTCGGCAAGGATTTTTTGCATGGCGGGAAAATGGGGGGCGAGCTTGGGGCGCTGGGCCACCACGGTGATGTCAGCGTTACACAGGCGGAAATGTTTTTCCGCAGCCAACCCGGCCACATGCGCAAGCAGCGTGATGCTGGAGATCCCCTTGTACTGCGGGTCGCTGTCCGGGAAATGGCGGCCGATGTCGCCAGCGCCAATGGCGCCCAGGATGGCGTCGCACAGGGCATGGGTAAGGGCATCGGCGTCCGAGTGGCCCAGTAGCCCCAACTCGTGGGGGATTTCCATGCCGCCCAGGATCAGCGGTCTGCCCGCGACCAAACGGTGGGCGTCAAAGCCATGGCCGATACGCATTTGTGGGGATGGCTGTTTCTGCATGAGGAGGGCCTCCGCCATGAGCAGATCATCCGGGCGGGTGATCTTGAGGTTGGTTTCCGAACCTTCCACCATCGAGACCTGCCAGCCTCCGTGTTCGAGGAGCGAGGCCTCGTCCGTGCCGACAAAACCGTCCTGGTCCGCCTTGGCAAAGGCCTCCTTCAGGAGACCGGCCCGGACCACTTGGGGGGTTTGCGCCTGCCAGAGCCCTTCCCGCTCCACGGTATGGCGGATGGTGGTGTCCGCAGCCACGGCCTTGAGGGTGTCCTTCACCGGCACAGCCATGATCGCGGCGCCATGGGTGGCGGCAGCATCGAGGCAGCGCTGGATGTCTGCGGGGGCGATGAGGGGCCGGGCGCCATCGTGCACCGCCACCAGGGTCGAATCGTCCGTCACCTGGGCCAGGCCGATGCGCACCGAGTCCTGGCGGAGCTTGCCGCCGTTCACCACCGTGCAATGGTCATCAAAGTGGTAACGGGTGAGGAGAGCAAGGGTGTGTTCCCGGTGTTCCGCCGGGACCACCACGATAATGGCGGTGATGGCGGGAACCTGGCGAAAGGCGCGGATGGTGTGGATCAGGATGGGAACGCCAAGCAGCTCGGTGAACTGCTTGGGGGTGGAGGCTCCCATGCGCAAGCCTGCGCCGCCTGCGGCAATGATCGCTGTTGCTTTCTGCATGTGTGAAGATAAAAAAGGGAGTGGGCTGTAAGCCGGATTCTGTACCCCTTTGCAGGGGCCATGATCATTTCTCTGTGGATGCCGGTTGCCCGGCATCTCTTGCAACCTACCCGGAAGCTTCGGGCGGGCCGCCCTCAAACGCTTCCCTATTTGGTTTTGCTCCAGGAGGGGTTTCTTACCCCACCTTTTCACCCTTACCGGTTGCCCGGCGGTTTGTTTTCTGTGGCACTTTCCTCGGGGTCGCCCCCAGTTCGTGTTACGAACCTCCCTGCCCTGCGGAGTCCGGACTTTCCTCTGGCGGCAATTGCCGCCAGCGATCATGCGCCCACTCCCCACACTGGTACAACTACAAGCAGAATCGGAAAAGGTCAAGAAACCGTTCCACGATCCTGCAGGATTTCTTTGCGTCGGACGGAGGCCTTATTCTTCCTCGGTCTCGGTCTGGTGGAACATGATGCGGTGGCAGGTGGGACAGGAGATGAGCTTGTCCTCCTTCATCAGATCATTATAGAGCTGGGGCGGGATGTTCATGAAGCAGCCCCGGCAGACGCCGCCGGTTACCGGGACAATGGCCAACCCGTTGCGTTTGTCCCGGATGGAGGTGTACTTTTTGAGCAAGCTGGCGGTTACGGCGCTGGCCTTGCTTTCGCGATTTTTCAGAATCTTGCTTTTTTCCGCGGTGAATTGGCTGGTTTTTTTCTCAACCGCGGCGATGTCCTCGGCAAGCATTTTTTCATCTTCCTCGCAGATCTTGCCCTCTTCCTCGATCTTGGTCTTGAGGGTCTCGATCTGCTCCATGAGCTGAACCACCGTCTCTTCCCGCTGCGTGTTGGTTTTTTTTCCGTCTTCCGTTTCCTTGAGAATGGACTGGTATTCGCGGTTGGTCTGGACATTCATCAGTTTGGCCTGCCGGTCCTTGATCCGGACCTGCTCGTCTTCGAGCTCGGCCTCGAGTTCGCGGCGCTGCTGTTCGCATGCGGCGATCTTCGCGGTCAACAGGTCGATGGCTTCTTTGTGGCCGACGAGGCTGGCGCGGCGGCTGTCAATTTCGGCGGCGCTGGCGGCGATTTCTTTGTCCAGGGTGCTGATTTTTTGGTCAATGGCCTGGAGTTCCCTGAGATGCGAGATGTTTGCTTTCAATTGTGCTTCCTCAATGGTTCTATTGGTTGAC
>PHAW01000057.1 GCA_002841785.1 Deltaproteobacteria bacterium HGW-Deltaproteobacteria-3
GATCTTCAAATCCCTGGCCGCGGCCAGCCCCTTGCGCGCCGATATCGTGGGGGACGGCTTTGACATCCTCTGCGTGCGCGAACTCACCGGCGACATCTACTTCGGCCAGCCCAAGGGGCGCGAAGGTTCCGGCCCCACCGAAAAAGCCTACGACACCATGGTCTACCACCGCTGGGAGATCGAACGCATCGCCCGCCGCGCCTTTGACGCGGCCCGGCTGCGCCGCAAGATCGTCACCTCGGTGGACAAGGCCAATGTGCTTACCACCATGGTGCTCTGGCGGGAGGTGGTCATCGAGATCGCCAAGGAATACCCGGATGTCACCCTCAACCACATCTACGTGGACAACGCCACCATGCAACTGGTCAAAAATCCCCACCAGTTCGACGTCATGCTCTGCGGCAACATGTTCGGCGACATCATCTCCGACGAATGCGCCATGATCACCGGCTCCATGGGGCTGCTCGCCTCAGCGAGCCTCAACGAAAAAGGCTTCGGCCTCTACGAGCCCGCGGGCGGCTCCGCCCCGGACATTGCCGGCAAGGGCATTCTCCGCCGCGATGATGCTGCGTTTCAGCCTGGAGCAGGGCGCGGCCGCCGACGCCATCGAAAAGGCGGTTGCCGCGGTGCTGGACAAGGGCGTGCATACCCCGGACATTGCCGTGGACGCAAGCAAGGCCGTGGGCACCGCTGCCATGGGCGATGCCATTGTCCGCGAATTGCAGCAGTAGGAAACAACAAAAAAAACTGGCCCAGCACCCCGGGCCTCCCTATTTTCATGAATTCAGTAAAAAAAGAGGACCATCATGAGCGATTTGACCGCCACAATGACCACGAGCAAAGGCACCATCACCCTCCGGCTGTTCGCCGATAAAACCCCTGTTACCGTGGCGAATTTCGCCAATCTT
The DNA here is from genome assembly GCA_002841785.1 of Deltaproteobacteria bacterium HGW-Deltaproteobacteria-3. Lineage (GTDB taxonomy): Bacteria > Desulfobacterota > Desulfobulbia > Desulfobulbales > Desulfurivibrionaceae > Thiovibrio. Next base: position 909 of record PHAW01000057.1, read on the forward strand.
GCCCGGCGCGGCTTTTACAACGGCCTCAAATTCCACCGGGTAATCCCGGACTTCATGGTGCAGGGCGGCTGCCCCAAGGGCACCGGCACCAGCGGCCCGGGCTACGATTTTGAGGACGAATTCGACGCCAGCCTCGGCCACACCAAGCCGGGCATCCTCTCCATGGCCAATGCCGGCCCTGGCACCAACGGCAGCCAATTTTTCATCACCCATGTTCCCTGCCCCTGGCTGGACGGCAAACACACGGTTTTCGGCGAAGTCGCCGGCGACAAGGATCAGGAAGTGATCGACAGCATCAAACAGGGCGACACCATCACCACGGTGACCATCGAAGGGGATGTGGCCGGACTTTTTGAAAAGACCAAGGACAAGCTCAAGACCTGGAATCTCGCGATCAGCATGCGTTTCCCCCAGCTTCCCCAGGCGGAATAAGGCATGAGCCGGAGCTCCTGCTCCCGGCGGAAGAATAAAAAAAGGCGGGGTTTCCCCGCCTTTTTTTATTCTTCCGCAACACAACTATATCAGGGCATCATCTTCAAGCTTTGCGCCGCATTGACATTGCCGTTGGCCGCCGCCTTCTGATACCACTTTTTCGCTTCCTCCATATCCTGCTTCACCCCGCCCCCGACCTCGTACATGTAGCCGAGATAGTACTGGGCCTCGGCATCATTCTGCTTGGCAGCCTTCTGCCACCAGTTGACCGCTTCCTGGTCACTCTTCTTCACGCCCCTGCCAAGGCTGTACATGAAACCAAGACGGTACTGCGCCTTGGCCTGTCCCAGTGCCGCAGCCTCGACGAAAAGCTTGTGGGCCTGGGCATAATCCCGGCCCACCCCATCTCCCTTAAAAAAACGCAAGCCTTCCTCGTACAGTCCGTTTTTATCCTTGGCCACCGGCGCTTGCGGCACAACCTTGGCCGTCTGCTCCGGTTTTGCCGGTTCCCTTGCCGCACTCTTGGCTTTTTTCTCTTCAGGCTCCACGGGTCTGGGCTCTGCCTGGGCGCGCGCCTCTTCGCTCTTTGCCTGAGGCGGCGTCACAGCCGCAGCACCCTTCTGCTCTGCCTGCAACTGCGCCCGGGACGCGGAATGCCCTTTTTCCGCGGCAAGGGACCACCATTTCCCGGCCTCATCGGAACTCCTGGCCACCCCTTTTCCCTGATTGTACATGGCGCCAAGGCGGAACATGGCCTCCGGCTGGCCGCGTTCCGCCGCCTGCTGATAGAGCTTCGCTGCCTGGGCAAGATCTTGCTGCATGGGATCCGTTCCTGCCTCAAATTTCATGGCCTGGGCAAGGAGAGAATCCGGACCGCCTTGACCCGGGGAGTTCCAGATCCGGATCGCGCCATCCAGCCCCGCGGAAACAAGATATTTCCCGGCAGGGGGAAAGGCCAGCGATGTCACGGAAAGGTCATGCCCTTCATAAAAGTTGAACAGCGCGCCCCCGCTTTTCCGCCAGGACAAAATATGCCTGCTTTGGGTGGCGGCCATGACATACCGGCCATCCGGGGAATAGGCCACGCTGTTCACCGGATCCAGCTCCGGGTCTCGCAAAACCCGCAGGCGCGCGCCGGATTCCGCATCCCAGGCATATACCGAGCCATCGCGGCTGCCGGTGACAAACTCCTTGCCGTCGGGTGAATAGGCCACACAGAGCACCCAATCACCATGCCCCGGGATTGTGCGGATCAAGCGGACATTGACGGCATCCCACATCTGAATCTTGCCGTCCCAATTTTCGGTGGCGACAATATTTTTGCCGTCCGGGGAATACGCAAGGGCCAGAAGATTATTCTTGGTTTCCTTCTGGGTCGTTTCCAGGGTTCCATATCTGACGTTCCAGATCCGGAGGGTGTTGTCGTTGCCCACCGAGGCAATGCGATTGCCGTCCGGGGAAAAGGCCAGATCCGTGATCAATTGGGTGTGCTCCCGCATGTCCTGCACAAGTTCCCCGTTTGCCAGATCCCATACCTGCACGGCATGGCCGCGGCGCCCTCCCGCAGCCACCGCGGCGGCGAGCAATCGCCCATCCGGGGAGAAGGCCACGGCATCGGCGCTTTGCAGATCCTTGCCCAAGGTGAGAAGAAGCGTGCCGGAAGCACTATCCCACACCGTGACGGTTCCATTTTCCCCGGCCGAGGCGATTTTTTTTCCGTCGGCGGAACACGCCACCCCATTGATACTGTCTGTTCTTTGGCCGGGAATGGTTTTGACAAGATCAGGGTTTCCCGAGGCGCGGGAGGGAACGGCGAAAAGCGCAATAACCAGGCAACCCGCCAGAAAAACAACACCCGCACCCCGAGACCCCGGGCTTATCCCCCAACGCGAAAAAATGCGATGCAACACAGTCATGCCACCTCCAAACGAGTTTACCTGCATGGCAAGGATCGAAAAAAAAACGAAGCGCCCCGGCAGGTTGCCATCTCCGACGGCAACGCATCATTGTATATACAGAACGTTCCGGAATACAAGCAGGATCTTGCGCATAAAAAAAGGCAGCCAGATACCGAGTATCCGCCTGCCTTGTGGGTCCAACACTGGTCATCCGCTTATTTGGAAGATGGGCTGGCCAGCTCCTTGACCTTGCTGACTTCTTCCTTAAGGGAAGCAACCTCTTTCACGCCCGGCACGGATTCTTCCACCTCATGCAATCCCTTTTTGAAGGAAGAAATGGCCTTGCCGAGGCCGGAGCCGAGTTCCGGCAGTTTTTTGCCGCCAAAAACCAAAAAGGCGATGCCCAAGATAACAACCAATTCCGGAGTACCCAAGCCAAACATATCCATTCTCCTTGTGAAAATTAGCGCCAATCAAGCGTGCTGTATCAGGTCAGGCGGGGCCGGAGCCCCCTTCCTTGTCTTTTTCCTCGATTTTTTCCTGCTTGTCCTCATCGCTGGTGGCTTTTTTAAAATTCTTGATGCCCTTTCCGATTCCCGCGCCGATTTCAGGCAGCTTGCCCGCCCCGAAGATGATGACGATTATCACCAGAATAATGATGAGTTCCGGCATTCCAAGTCCAAACATGAGAAACCCCTTTCACCTGACGGCAAACATAATAGTTACATTACCACCGGCAAAGCCGGTGGCTTATTGGGTGAGCGCCTCAGCAGCGCTAACGTCGAAGGCGCCGATAAAACCGAGAGCCGCCCAAGGCGGCCGTACTCTTCGCCTCCCCCTTTAACAAAGGGGACTGAGGGGGATTTAAAAAGCCGGGATCGCACTGTCCCGTCCTAAAATCCCCCCTCGCCCCCCTTTTGTAAAGGGGGGGATAAAAAGTGCTGTGCTCATAGTAACAACTTGAAGCGCGACGTATAAGTCAAACTTTATGAGTCCCCCGGCAAAGCCGGGGGTTTACCTTAAGGTAATTATGCCACAACGCTACAATGAAAAAACCATCTGTGTTATGTATACCATAAGAAGGTGAAGAAGCAACCCTCCTTTTCGATCGCCTTCCCCGGCGCAACCAGATGCGCGCCAGTACACATTCCCCATTTACACCGGTAATACTTTGTATTACGATCACACCAGACCGGAATGCAGCCAGGGGAACACCATGCGCAATAAAAAACAGGAAACCATCACCTTCAAAGCCGATGAGGCACTGGCCAAAACCCTGCACGCGGTGCCCAACAAATCCGAATTCATCAGAAACGCCATCCTGAACGCCCTGGAAAACGGCTGCCCGCTCTGCCAAGGCACCGGCATTCTCACTTCCGAGCAACGCAGCCACTGGGCCAAATTCCTCAACACCCATTCCCTGCAGAAATGCGAGGAATGCAAGGCCGTCCATCTTGTCTGCGGGAGCACCGACAACCCATGCCGGCATTGAACCTTTCCAGACTCTTTCCCGCCGCGCTTCTGTTTCTGGCCCTCACCTGCGGAACTGCCAGCTTCGCCGGGGCAGCAGGGGCAACGACGAGGATGGCGATCTTTGTCACCGTGCCGCCCCAGGCATATCTTGCCAAAAAAATCGGCGGCGAGGCGGTTCAGGTGCATACCCTGGTGGGCAAGGGGCAAGACCCGCACACCTTCGAGCCAACCCCGCGCCAGGCAGCGGCCCTGGCCGGAGCCCGCCTGTTTTTCACGGGCGGCCAAGGTCACGGCCAACAATCGCAATCTGCGCATCGTGGACTCCACCCGGGGCATCGTCCGGTTACCCCCCACGGAAACGGACCATCACGACGCGCATGGCAGGGAAGCGCACTCCGGCAACGAAGCAGACCCCCACCTCTGGCTGTCCGCGAACAACCTGCGGATCATGGCCGGCAATATGGCCAGCGCCCTGATTGACGCCATGCCGGAACGCAAAGAAAGCATACAAAAAAATCTCGCCTCCCTCCAGCACGAGATCAGCGCTCTGGACACACGGTTGGCAAGTATCCTGGCCCCCCACCGGGGAAAAACCTTTTACGTCTTCCATCCGGCCTTCGGCTATTTTGCCGCGGCCTATGGCTTGCAGCAAAAGAGTGTGGAGATCAGCGGCAAGTCACCCACCCCAAGGCAGCTTGCCGCCCTTATCCGCCAAGCCAAGGAGGATCGGGTGCGCACCATCTTTGTCCAGCCGCAATTCGACCGCAAGAGCGCCGAGACCGTGGCCCGGGCCATCGACGGAACCGTGGTCCCCATCGACCCGTTGGACCAGGAGGTGCTGCGCAATCTCGCCGTCAGCGCCGAAGCCATCGCACAATCGCTGCAGCAGTGAAGGGACAGCCATGAGCGCCATCGACACCCAGGAAACAGCCATCCGCATCCGGGATCTTGATTTTTCCTACAACGGTACGCCCATCCTGGAAAATGTCACTTTGGACATCATGGCCCGCGATTCCCTCTGCATCGTGGGACCAAACGGCGGCGGCAAGACCACCCTGCTCAAGCTCATCCTCGGGTTGCTCACACCGGACCGGGGCGAGATCGAGGTGCTAGGGCGCACCCCGGAAAAAAGCCGACTGCGCATCGGCTATGTGCCGCAGTATGCGCGCTACGATCCGCAGTTTCCGGTGACCGTGCTCGATGTCGTGCTCATGGGCCGCTTGGACCGGATCTTCTGCGGCCCCTACGCCAAAAAAGACAAAGAGGCAGCCCTTGCAGCCCTTGCAGAAATGGGACTGGCCGATCTGGCCGGCCGCCTGTTTGCCGAGATTTCCGGCGGGCAAAGGCAGCGGGTGCTCATTGCCCGAGCGTTGGCCGCCGAAGGCGAGCTGCTGATCCTGGACGAGCCCACCGCCAACATCGACGCCGCCTCGGAGGAGCATCTCTTTGAGCTCCTGGGCAAGCTCAACGAACGGCTCACCGTCATGCTGGTCACCCACGATGTCGGCTTTGCCTCGAAGTTCTTCAAGAGCATCGTCTGCGTCAACCGTCAGGTCGTGCTCCACCCCACCAGCGAACTGACCGGCGAGCTGATCCGCAACATGTACGGCGGCGACATCCGCATGATCCGCCACGATCACCGCTGCTCACCGGAGGGACATTGCACCCATGGACTTTCTTGAGGCCCTGGCCGATCCGGCCATTCCCTTCCTGCGCTACGCCTTCGGTGCCGGCATCCTGGCCAGCCTCTCCTTCGGCATCATCGGCACCTACGTGGTGGCCCGCCGCATCACCTACATCGCCGGAGCCATCGCCCATTGCGTGCTCGGCGGCATCGGGGCCGGGCTCTACTGCCAGCACAAACTGGGAATCACCTGGTTCGGGCCGCTCTCCGGGGCCATCGTGGCGGCGCTTTTGGCGGCGATCATCATCGGCCTGGTGAGCCTGCACGCCAACCAGCGGGAAGACACGGCCATCGGCGCCCTCTGGGCCATCGGCATGGCCATCGGCCTGCTGTTCATCGCCAAAACACCGGGCTACATCGAGCCGATGAGCTACCTGTTCGGCAATATTCTGCTGATCTCGAAGTTTGATCTCTGGATGGTGCTGGTGCTGGACGCACTGGTGGTGATAATCGCCACCCTGTTTTACCATAAATTCCTGGCCGTCTGTTTCGACGAGGAGTATGCCAGGCTGCGCGGGGTGCGCACCGACCTGTACTATCTGCTCCTCCTCTGCCTGACTGCCTTGACCGTGGTGCTGCTGGTCCGGGTGGTGGGGATCGTGATGGTCATTGCCCTGCTGACCCTGCCCGCCGCAGTGGCGAGCAATTTTGCCAAGGGCCTCTGGCAGATGATGGTGCTGGCCACCCTGTTCTGCATCGGTTTCATCGGCTCAGGCCTGGCGGTCAGCTACAACTACGACCTGCCCAGCGGCCCGACCATCATTGTGATCGCGGGGCTGGTCTACCTGGGGGCAACCGGCTGGCGGCAATTCCGCAAGAACAGCAGGTTGCGCTCCGCAGTGTAAAACTCACCGCGGAAAAATGTTGCCTTCCAGAATTCCCTAGTGTCCCGCCCGCTACCCATCCAGAGGACTGGTTACGCCAAGCAGGTTCTTGCCCGCCACATGGGTGTATATCATAGTGGTTTGCAGATTGCTGTGGCCGAGCAGATTCTGGATCGTTCGGATATCGTAGCCCTTTTCAAGAAGATGGGTGGCGAAACTGTGCCGGAGAGAATGGACCGAGGCGTTCCGCTCTACCTCGGCCCGACGGGCCGCCCCCTTGAAAGAGCGTTGCAGGTTGGAGATGTGGATGTGATGCCGCCGGTGTTTGCCGGACCGGGGGTCGTCGGACACAGTCGGAGCAGGAAAAACCCAGAACCATGCCCATTCCCTGCCGGCATTGGGATATTTCCGCGCCAGGGCATCGGGCAGAGCCACCCCTTCGCCCTTGCCGTCGCGGAAGTCCTGATCGAAAACGAGACGCACTTCGTCCAGGTGGCGCAACAGGTCATTCTTTAAAGACTCGGGCAGCACGGTGACCCGATCCTTATCGCCTTTACCGGAACGGACCGTCAGGGTGCCCCGCTCAAAGTCGAGATCCTTTGTGCGCAGAACGGCGCATTCCTGAATCCGCAAGCCGCATCCGTAAATCAGCTTAGCCATCAACAGATAGACGCCTTGCAGGTGAGCGAAGATACACTGGATTTCCCGGCGGCTTAAAACCACCGGCAGGCGACGCTTGGACCCGGCCCGCACGGTTTCACTGATATCGGTAAGGTCACGGTCAAGGACATGCCGGAACAAAAAGAGCAGAGCGCTGAAGGCTTGGTTTTGGGTCGAGGCGGAGACCGTCTTTTCAACAGCGAGATGGCTGAGGAAGCGTTTGACATCCGAAGAGTCGATCTCGAGGGGAGGTTTCCCCGCCAAGAATCCTTGAAATACCCGCAGCCATTGCAGATATGATTTTTCAGTCCGCAACGAACGGTGCCGCAGGCGCAGAGCCTCGCGCATCAGTGTGGCCGCCTCTTGCCAGGATGCGGCGGAAGACGAAGCCACGGCCCCGTTTGCCTCCGTGCCTGTCCGGGAGAGATGGAAAAGGAAAAGCCGGATCGCCTCCCGCGCCTGCTTGACCTGCCACTCCTCCTTGTTTTTCCCCATAAACTGGAGAAAATCCTGAACCTGGCCTTCGTTGTCCGGCTCGGAAGCGGATTTTTCACAAAAAGAAAGATAGTTGGCAACCCAGCGGAGGAAATAGGGGAGCTGTTTTTTCTGGACAAGCCGCCTATCCGTAAGATACGCTTCGAAATCATGCAGCGAGGTCATGGATAATTCTCCAGCGAGATTATCTAGCGCTAGATAATGATAAATATTTATCATTATCCGTTATCGGTGCGAGATAATGATATCATATGCTGCATTTTATTGTAAGGTAAGTTGTTAGGCAGACGAGCGGGTCACAAAATCTCGCGCTAGATAATAATATAGTTATGTGAATGCAGAGAATGAGTATTTATGATGAATAGAAAACAGTTCATTGAGTCGGTGGGGGCGACCTGTAAAAATTGGAATTGGAGTTGGTCATTTGTAAACTACGAAGAAAGATTTATTGTTTTCGGGTTGTGGGATGTCCACCAAGATGGTTTGATTTTGGACGAAAACTGGTCTGGCCCAGGTAAAAAACAGTCTATCGAACATATTAGGCTTGTAATCAAAGAAGGGTATCAACTAAAAATATTTCCCATGGAGCAATCCAGAACTGAAGAGGGACGAGCCAAGATAAAAAGTTTTGAGCCAGTTCTTATAGACAAAAATTTGGTTAAGGAGCATGGGCACTGGTATGCAGTCAGTGATAATGGCTTGGCGAAAATTTCAATTGCTGAAGAAGTCCTAGCGCCTGAGACCTATATTGAGGGAGCCACTTCAGTAATTTCTGTTAATGCCTACGAAAGAAATTCTAAAGCACGTGCAGCTTGTATTGATCACTACGGATTTAAATGTTTTATTTGTGGTTTTGATTTTGAGGGATTTTATGGTCCTTTGGGTAAGCGGTATATACATGTACACCATGAAGTCGCTTTGTCGTCTCTAAAACAAGAGTACTCCGTTGACCCCATAAATGATCTAAAGCCATTGTGCCCTAATTGTCATGCAATCATTCATAGAACTCATCCCCCAATGTCTGTATTTGAACTAAAAAGCATTCTCAAAGAAAGATCATGAACATACATGCACATAACAAAGCCGCTCAACCCGGACACACCTCCGCAACGCACATTTTGTGTTTGAATAACACAAAATATCCGTCGCTGCAGCGTGCCGGTTAGCGGCGGCGTTAGCTGAAGAACGATTATGTCCCGACTTTTACAAAGTTGCTATATGTGTGCAGAACCTGCCACATCAAGAGAACATGTGCCCCCAAAGTGCATCTTTCCAGAAAAAAAGGATATAGGTGGGAACTATAGAGAAGACTTGATAACGGTTCCTTCATGCGACAAACATAATTCAAAAAAAAGTAAAGATGATGAATTCTTAATGGTCAGTCTGGCAGGTATTATTGGCAACAACTCAATAGGTTACAAACATAAATTCGGCAAAGTAGATAGAGCAATTAAGCGTAGTGCAAACAGACTACTAGAAAAAATTTTCAAAAAAAAAGAAAAGAAATGCACGTATCAAATTGATGAAAATAAATTCATTGAAGTTATCTGGGGCACCCCAGATATTGATAGGCTAAATAACTGTTTCGAACACATAGCGTACGGACTTTATTATAACCATTACCAAGAAAGGTTCGCAGGCGACCTTAAAATACTTTTAGGTTACTTATCAAGCCAAGACTCAAATTCAGAGAATTTTAAAAAATTTATCAAACACAAACTGGAAACAGAACTTAGAAACACAAAGCAACATGGCAAAAACCAGGAGGTTTTTTATTATCAATTCACCCCTCCTGACGAGTTTGGCCTATTTGCATTGAAAATATGCTTTTATGGTGGACTAGAGATCTATTGCGCATTTATTCCAAAATCCACATCATTACCGGCAAACTTCGCCATGGAGTTAATGAATAAAGGCATAAAAACAATTATTCATCACGATGGGAAAAATTACGAATTTAACTAATAAAAAGCATTACATGTTCTAATTTCAAAAAAAATCAGCTAACAATTCGCTCAAGCACGACGCGCGAGCACGCCAGTTTTAACGGCTTCGGCCAACTCACTACAACCCGAACTTACTTTAACCTCGGCTAGGCGCGCGTCTTAGCTTTGCGTTATACATAGGAGAAATATGACACCAATTATCGGTTTTAATATTTATCGCACCGAAAACTTAGTTTGTTCAGGCAATTATTATACGGTCAGATTCTGTGTTAGCAAAAACGAGCAAGATTTTGAACTCTTTGTGACCAATAATACAAACCATAAGGAGAAAAGCTATCGTTTTAATCAAGAGGTCGCTGATAGCTTCAAGGAATATACAGGTGAACAAGTAGAAACTGAAATATTCAAAATCATACAGAGCGATATAGCAAAAGAGATCATTTAGTTTGCTTGTGAACACAGACAGTAATTATTACAATTTTTAGGGAATAAAATGAAAATAATTAAATTGCTAGGTGCTATCGCTCTGTGTTCATTAAGCAGTGCAGCCATATCAGCCGAACTGCTTATTAAAGACACACTGCCCTGCTCTAATTTCATTTCTGCAGTCAAAAATAAAGATACTGAATTAGCCCCAATGCTTTACAAAGAAGGTTTAGAACACCTCACATATTATGGCTACGGAGTTTCAAAAACAATTATAGAGGAATACGGCCCAAATCTGAAAAACCCAGGACATATAACATTTGATATTTTTGAAATAACAAACAAAGCTCTGCGAGTGATGACGCCAAAATTTTTACTAGAACAATGTCAAGAATATCCAGATCTGACAGTTGAACATATTGCTAGAGCAACGTGGGTTGCTATACAAAGTACTATTGATGAAAGCCCAGAGATAGGGAGTAAATAATAATGAAAAAGTATAACGAATCACTTCAGCGGACGGCGTGAACGTTGGCGGCGCTGACGCGGCAAGTTCATTTGCGCCGCCCGCTGAGTTCAACCGTTAACTGGATAAATGGAAATCACCAAAACCAACATATTAAACCTTGTAAAAACTGCATTCGGCTTCGAATGGACGCCAGAAATATCTCAAGAAGCAATAAACATTCTGAATAAGTGCGACTCCACTACAGAACAAGTTTACCTTCTTGGTGCGGCCTATTTCATCGAAGCAATGAGGGATAAATACAAGGGAGAACTTTGTGGCCAGCCTCTCCAAATATCCTGGCACATAGTCACCTATAATCAAATCGACTATGAGGCTGTTTTTTTTCAGGAGCCATGGGGAGGTTGGGCCAGAGGTTACGGGGCAGGTCCTAGCGGTTGCGCTTTCGTACCACAGTTGAAATTCCCACATATTAATTATCACCATGACTTCGGATTGTTTTATAGCGCTGACAATGCAGGTGGTGAATGGGGTTTTCAATGTGCAATAGAAATTGACCCAGAAGAAACACATAAAGACCGTAGAGATAAAGACGAATACAGAGACAACATCGTCGATTATGAAGTAATACGAGTTGATGACAAGATTCATAGTTGCACAACATGGTTTGGATTAATAATGGACCGTGACGATGCAATGATAGAGGAGCACCTCAACTCAATCCAAGATGACGACGACATTCAAAATTTTTAGGTTCCCATCCAGGAGTGGCAGGGATATGAACATATTTTCTCCCTTTTCCACCGAAATGCCTGTGCCTAAATGTGTGTCGCCAGCCTATTCCGTCGTCGGTGTCCTCGGACTCCATATACCCCCAGACCTCCCCACAACATTCGCATTCAGCAACAGGGTCGGAATATGGCAATTTATTAAAGGCTATTTCAAGCTCTTCACTTTTTTTGTTAAGCCACACAATTTTCATTTAACACCCTAATTTTATGATAAAAAACAGTTAACAATCGGCTAAACCTGACCGCGAGAAGCACCGCGTTGTTTCCTGCAAGTCCACGGCGCGGTCAGGTTAGCCTTGGCGTTATGCAATACCAGTAGCAAGGAATAAGCAATGATAGACTTTAAGAAAGATTGGGGAAAGCTGCTAGCTTTTGTAATTCTACTGGCGGCATCTATTGGCTTGGTGGTTGTTCAGGTTCTTAACTCTTCAAACACAACGAAGCTTGAAGTGTCTCTGATTAATGCTCTTCAGTATATTTGTTCAATTGGTTTTACATGGCTCTTGTCAGTTGTCGTATTTAATAACACTTATAATGACAAACAAAAGAAATTTGCTATTGGAGCGTTTCGACGAGTTAAGGAAATTGAAAGGAATATTAAAAGAACACGAGAATATATTGATCAGTCATTAAAAGATGGAGGTGATTTAAAAAGCTGTTTGTCTGTGGCAAAATTTAGTCTTGTAAATGCCCAGGATACTATTAATTCATCTATATCTGATTGGGCGGATATTATTGAGGATGAACTAGAAATTTCTGCACAGATTGAAAGGCTGGGGTCGTCCTCTATAAATGATATTGGGTACAAAACAGAAAATCGCAACGTAAAAAAAGAGATAGCTTCTCTTTCTAAAAAACTGCCACCAGAACTTCGCCATAACGTATCGGTAGAGTTTGACAAAAGACATCAGATAAAAGAGGCTGTTGTCTATCTGGGCAAGAAAATAATCGATGATGAATTTATTGAGTTAAGAGGATTTTGGGAACCCAGAACGGGTCTTATGAAGGACCTAGCTGGGGTAGAAGTCGGCAGTAAAGTTTATATCGCAAGAGGTATTACCGAGACAAGAACTGGGGCCATATTGATGTACAACGAGGCCGGAGAGAGCTTAGCTGTTGTCACTAACCGGTGCATAGGGGCACCGTATGATGTTTTCGCAGATGCAATCGACGAGGTTTTTGGTGGAACGTTAAGGCCAAAAATGTTTGGTGGTCATCCTGTCCAGGCTGAAGTCATTAAAATTGATGACTTTAATCCAAAGTCAGAGCGGCAATATTTGCGCGTAAAAGTATTCAAGGGTATTGATGAATCTGTTATGTATAAATATGAAGAGTTGAGATTGCATAACAAGTCAATCCAGCAGACCGCTAAAGCGGCATCTGATTGAGGCGTTCGCTTCCAAAACAACCAAACTCAAAAGGCCACGATATGGGCGCAATAAAAGACTTAGTCGATCTTGTCACTCAACTCTCCAATAGCGTGGAGGACAGGAAGTTTGCCGGAGAACTTAGACAGATTCAGGGCATGATAGGAGGTATCCAGTCTGAGCATGCGGCTATGCACGAGCAGCGAATTAACTTGATGACGGAGAATGACAATCTTAAACGCGAAAATACTTCTTTGAAGCAGAAAATATCTGAACTCCAAAAACAAATAGCGAATAATCAAAGTCCATCGCCACAATTGCCAGAAAAATTTCATGAAGAAGCTGAAAAAGTTCTCATTTTTGGCTCTTCAGCAAAATTTGTGGGTACCCGTCAGGGCCGATGGCAGAGTTGACCGATTGAAATCATTCCCTGACGGAGGTTGAAAATAAAGCATCCT
>PHAW01000289.1 GCA_002841785.1 Deltaproteobacteria bacterium HGW-Deltaproteobacteria-3
GATGGTACTGCCAGGGAAGCTTGGTGGGAGAGTAGGTCGCCGCCGATTCTTTTTTTGTTGTAAAACCCTTCCCCTTAAAAGGAAGGGTTTTTTTTTGCCATGAGTCCGGGTATGGTTTTTGCTCGGTTCAATGTGCTGGTATTTTGCGGGGAGGAAGTTATATGCAGTATTCTTCTGTTGCGGGTCTTGTGTTGGCTGCCGGGAAGGGCACCCGGATGAAATCGGAACTTCCGAAGGTGCTGCATGAGGTGTTTTTTTCCCCGATGATTCATCATGTATTGGCAATCGTTCACTCCCTCGCGCTTGGGAGAAATTACGTTGTCACCGGTCATCAGCACCAACTGGTCGAAGAATCACTGCGCGGATACCCTGTATCATTTGTTCATCAGTCACAGCAGCTTGGAACCGGCCATGCTGTCCTGGCGTGCGAAGGCGAGTTGTGCTCGCACACCGGTCCGGTTCTTATCCTATGTGGCGATACTCCGCTGATCAAAACGGAAACGCTTCAGCAATTCCTGCAAGTTCATCTCAAGAGTTCTTCTCTTGTAACGGTAATGACGACCACCGTTGTAGAGCCGCATAACTATGGAAGGATTGTCTCCGATGAGCACGGAAACATTGTGCGCATTGTTGAAGAAAAAGATGCGACCCCGGAACAAAAGGAAATCAGGGAAATTAATGCTGGTATTTACTGTGTTGACGCGCAATTTCTGTTTGAGGCGCTCCACAGAGTTGGAACAGACAATATGCAGGGCGAGGTGTATCTTACTGATATTGTTGCAATTGCCGTAGGCGATGGGATTCATGTGCATAAATTTTGTTGTCCGGACAGTGAGGAAATTTTGGGGGTCAACTCACGGCGTGAATTGGTCCAGGCCCATTCTGTCTTGCAGCGGCGGTATCTTTCGGTGCTCATGGATTCCGGAGTAACTATCATCCAGCCGGAATCCGTAACCATAGAGAAAACCGTAACCATCGGAAATGATTCCGTCATATATCCCAATACCTCCCTCACCGGGGTTTGTAGTATCGGCTCGGGAGTGCGTGTTGATTCCTTTGTGAAAATACACGCCTGTACGGTTGGAGACTCTGTCCACATTGGCTCCTTCACCCATTTGCAGCAGACCCATATCCCTTCCTGGAGTATTGTCGCGCCTCATACCATCGACATCCGAATAGGATAAAATGCGGAGATGTTTTTGTCATCTGGATCGAGTCTTTCTTTTCCGGATAAATGGCTTGACTTTCTTTTTTCCGAAAGAGTAAATTTCTATTTCCTCCAACAGTTGTCAGAGGAAGATGCTTTCGTCGTTTTGCTTGCGGTCTTGAAACTGGAGCGTGGGCTTTTCTGAGTGTAAATATCTATTCATCCCAGATGATCCCGGGAGAAGAGGAGTTCTGTATGGAATACGAGGAAGATTTGAGAAAACTTGAAAATAATGTCGAGAAAATGTTGAGCAGCCTCGATTCAGCCCAGGGAGACAAGGTGAAACTCCAGGCCGATATTGTCCGGTTGGAGCTCGATAAGAAGGAGCTTGAGGAACAGATCAAGCGTTTGAAGGAAGAAAAAAAGAGTATCCATCAACGGGTTTCTGGACTGCTTGGGGCCATTGAAAAGTGGGAAAAATCAGCAACCCTTGAACCCGGATCGCTCTCTTCAGCAAACGTTATCGGCAAGGAACCTGCTGAGCCTGTACAAGGGGTTCTGATAGGCAACTGATTGTGAAAATATATTGCTTTCAGGGAGTTATTCTGTTAACCCTTTCAATGG
>PHAW01000290.1 GCA_002841785.1 Deltaproteobacteria bacterium HGW-Deltaproteobacteria-3
TTTGCGCTCACTATTGACATATGCTCACCGTTTGAGGATGCGGACCATGCTCATGCGCAGCCGTTCGATGGCGCTGGCCAGGGCGCCGATCTCGTCATTCTGTTTGATCTTGACGCTTTCTTCCATATTCTTGCCAAGGCTTATTTCCTCTGCTTTGATGCTCAGCCGGACAATGGGATTTACCACGAACCGGTCCATGAACAGCCAGATGCCGATCAGCGCCACCAGCAGGCAGCCTGCTCCGATGAGGTAGAGGGTGATGGCCCCCTTTCGGGCGTTGGTCAGGGCCGTTTCCACTGAAACATACACCACATAAGCGGCAACCGTGTCGCCGTCCTTCCAGTTGTAGCCGTTGGTTGAGCCGTAGATCTCAACCTGATCCTTGGGCGCATCGTTCACATCGCCGTGGCAACGCAGGCAATCCTTGCCGGTGATCTTGATGGGTTTTGCCAGATAAAAGAAGGTTTCGCCATCGCGCTCCATGGTGCCTTCGTGCGTCTTGAGTCCGGGTTGGCCGGCGAACATGGCGATCAGTTCGGTTTCCCATTCATCCGCCTTGTTCGGAGGATAAAGGGGGTCAAGGGTTGCCTGCTTGAAATTATACCCGCTCAGGTTTTTTTTGAAGATGTCAAAGGTGCCGCGGGTGAGAACAAAGCCGGACATCAGCTCGGGGTAAAAACGGTCCTTTTCGAAAACTTCCATGATGAGGGGGCGTTGTTTTTCCGAGTAAAAATCCCGGGTGGCCAGAATATAATTGAAAATCAGCTCCCCTTTGCTTTTCGCCTCCAGCAAGGCGTTGCGCTTGCTGAACATATAGCTGGCCGTGCCGATGCCCACTGTTGCGACGCCGAAAATGATTGCCATGATGATTATGAAGCGCGCGCGAATCCCCATCTATGTCTCCTTGAAATTGTAAGCGTTCGGCAAGGGCAGGCTTAGAAAAGGAAAACACTGCCCCGGTATCCCATTGGTTTATGCTGTAACCGCCGCCCAGCCTTCAACAGGCGAAAGCGGAAGGCTGTTGATTTTCTCGTGATTTTCCGGGTGGGGCATCTGTCCGTTGTGCCTTGGTTGCGCTCTTGGGCAAGGTCAGGTGGAAGGTGGTGCCGACCCCTTTTTCGCTGACCAGATCAATCCCGCAGTGCATCTGGCTCAGCATCTTTTTGGAAATTACCAGCCCCAGTCCGGTGCCATGGGGTTTGGTGGTAAAAAACGGCTTGAAGACATCGCGTGCCAGTTCGTTCGACATGCCGCAGCCGTTGTCGGTGATGGAGAGGAGGATGACATTGCCGCGGCTCTGGCTGCGCACCTGCAACAGCGGCTTTTGGGTCTCCGTCATGGCGTCGACGGCATTGGCAAGGAGATTCATGGTGACATGCTGCAGGGCTCTGGGGTCCACCATGATCTGTCTTGCATCCGGGGCGATGTCGATCCGGAACTCTATTTTTTTGGACTGGATATCCGCCCCCAGCAATTGCATGAGGTTGTCGAAAAACATGGCCAGATCGATATTGCTGGTGCGTGGCGTCTCGAACATGCTGAAATTCTTGAGCGATTTGAGGAGCGTCTCCATCTTGCCGATTTCCCCGGAGATTCTGTTGAAATATACATCTATTTCCTCGGGGGAGTATTTGTTGATGTTGTTTTGCAGAACTGTCAGGGCCATCTTGATGGAGTTCAGCGGGTTGCCGATTTCATGGCGGATGCCGGAAAAGAGGCAGCCGATGTTGTTCATCATCTCCGTGGCCTCGTCAATGGCGGCCA
>PHAW01000291.1 GCA_002841785.1 Deltaproteobacteria bacterium HGW-Deltaproteobacteria-3
CTGGCCGACATTTTCGATGAGGGTGTAGACCGTCTGCATGGCCCGGCTCACCCCGGCCAGCCGGTGAAAATAGGTGCGCTTGCCCCGTTTTTCCAGATCTTCCAACCGGCTCACATCACGGAACACCAGCACCACCCCGAGAAAGCCTTTGTCGTGCTGGCTTTCCAGAGGCGCCGCACTGAGCCGGAACACCACATGGGCCCCGTCCTCCAGATTGACCTCGATGCGATGCTCGCTTACCGCTTCCCGGCAGTCCATTACTTTTTGCACATCCGAGGCAAACACGGCAAAGGCGCCGGCCACCTCCTCCAGGTCGGCGCCGATGGCAAGGTGGGGCATATACGTTGCCGCCCAGTTTTTAGCCTGATCATTCATCTGCACCACCCGCAGGTCATGGTCAACGGTGATGATCATGTCCCGGACACTGCGGAAAATCGTTTCAAGATATTGCTGGTAGCGCTCTTTTTCCTCGGTCAGCCGTTCTTTTTCCTTCCAGAGCCCATACTGCTGGAGGGCCATGCGCGCGGTGCGCAACAGATCGGCCTTCTTCACCGGCTTGGCAAGGTAATCAAAGGCTCCCAGCCGCACCGCCTCGGAAGCGGTGTTGATATTGGGATACCCCGTGACCATGACCATCGGACACTCCAGCCCAAGCTCCCTGACCCGCCGCAGCAGATCAATGCCCGAGGCCCCTTCCATGACGATGTCGCTGATGATCAGATCAAAGGTCTGCTGCTCAATCAGCGCCATCGCCTCTTCAAAAGTCGAGGCAGTCACCACCGGCCCGTACCCCTCGCGACCGAGAAACATCTGAAAGGTCAGCCGCAGGCTTTCCTCGTCGTCCACCACCAGTATCCTGGTCTCTGATTTATCCAGATCAATCATTGCCACCCTCGTAAAAAGAGAAAGAAATCATCGGTTCATTCTTCATATGCAGGCAGATCCACGGTCATGGTGGTGTACACCCCGAGTTCGCTTGCCACCCTCAGTTCTCCCTGAAAATCCTTGATCAACCCGGCGCTGATGGACAAGCCCAGACCGGTTCCCTCTCCCGGTTTCTTTGAAGAAAAAAACGGCTCGAAGATCTGGGAAAGCATCTCCGGCGGGATTCCTTCGCCATAATCGGTTATTTCCGTCCGCACCATGGTTCGGCCCGGACCCTGCAATTCCCGGCAGCGGACCTCCAGCTTTTTGCCGGGATCCCGCCCGGGGTAGCGGTGGTTGAGGGTATATCGAGCGTTGCTGAGCAGATTGAGAAAAACCTGCTGCAACTGCTGCGGATGCACCCGGATGGGCGGCAAACTCTCCGGGATATCGGTGTGGATGCCTATCCCGTCTTTCTGGAGCTGGTGTTTGATCAAGGCCAGGGAATCGTCGACAATAGCCCCGATTTCGACCACCTCCGCCTCCTCTTCCCGCTGACGGGCAAAAAAGAGAAGATTGCGCACGATATAGGCGATCCGCTCCCCTTCCTTGATGATGCGATCAAGCATCTCCCGCTGGACCGGATGGCCGCCCTCGCCCTCCATCGCCCCCTGGCTTGCGTCATCGAGCAGCACCTGGGCGTAATTGATGATCCCGTTGATGGGATTGTTGATTTCGTGAGCCACTCCGGCGGCCAGTTCGCCGATGGAGGCAAGCTGGCCGGCCCGCATGGTTTCCGCCCGGTATTTTTTTTCCTCGGTGACATCCCGCAGGAGAATCAGGGCCTTGGTTTCGCCATCGACATCGACAAAGGGGACATAGCTCTGTTCATAATGG
>PHAW01000292.1 GCA_002841785.1 Deltaproteobacteria bacterium HGW-Deltaproteobacteria-3
GGTTGCCACATAGATGGCGCCGGCGCAGAAAAACAGGGTGATCTTGGAAAAGGCATGGTTGGCGATATGCACCAGCCCGCCCTGAATGCCGCTGGGGGTGAGCAGGGCCACGCCGAGGATAATGTAGGAGAGCTGGCTCACCGTGGAATAGGCGAGCCGCGCCTTGAGGTTATCCTTGGACAGGGCGATGATCGAGGCCACCAGGATGGTGAAGGAAACAAAATAAGCGGTGGGGATGCCAAGATTCAACCCCTGCATCACGTCGGTGCCAAAGACATAGAGCATGACCCTGGTGGTGCAGAAGACGCCGACCTTGACCACGGCCACGGCATGCAACAAGGCGGAAACCGGAGTCGGGGCCACCATGGCGCCGGGAAGCCAGTTGTGGAAAGGCATGATGCCGTTCTTGGCGAAACCCAGGAGACAGAAGACATAGAGCATGGTCACCAGGGCGCCGTGGGCGTCAACGGTGCCGCCGGAGAAGATGCCGGTACGGATGTTGTCGGCAAAGTCAAGGGTGCCGGTGAGCACATAGATGAGGATCATGGCCGGCAGCACCAACCCCTTGGCCGTGGTGGTCAGATAGACGATGTACTTCTTGGCTCCCTCGTAGCCCTCTTCATCCTGATGATGGGCAACCAGCGGGTAGGTGCAGATGCTGACGATCTCGTAGAAGAGATAGAGGGTGAAAAGATTGTCGGAAAAAGCCACGCCGATGGCGCCGAACAGGGACAGGGCGAAACAGGCGTTGAACCTGGAAAAGGCGTCGACCCGCAGGGTGACGGAAACGCCGGGCAGTATCCGAAACAACTGATAGACGATGGTCTTGCCCTCGCCCAGGGGCGCAGGGGCAACGGTGGTGATCATCGAGGCGATGATGCCGAACATCGTCACCGCCGCGATAAAGGACCACGACTCCCTGATATTGGGCTTGCGCCCGGACATCATCACGAGAACAGCCCCGGCCAGGGCCGTCAGTATGGCGAGCAGCGGTTTTACGGAAACAATTGTATCCATGTCCCTTATTCCTTTCCTCTCTAACCTTGCAGATCCACGACATCTTCGGTGTCGATGGATTTGTAGTTCCGATAGACGGCGATGATTATGCTCAGGGCAATGGCGCACTCGGCGGCGGCAATGGCCATGATGAACAGAGTAAAGACCTGCCCCACCGTGGGATCAGGGGCCAAAAAACGGTTAAAGGCCATGAAGTTGAGGGAAGCCCCGCTTAAGATCAATTCCGCGGAGATCAACATGCCGATAAAGGTCTGGCGCTGGACCAGACCGTAAAAGCCGATGCCGAAAAGCAGGGCGCCGATCACCAGATAGGTGTGCAGGCTGTTGCTGAGCACAAGAATCTCCATTACTTATCCCTCCCCTGCCGGGCCAAAACCAGCGAGCCGACCACCGCCACCAATAAGACTAAGGAAATCAGCTCGAAGCTCATGCTGTATGTGGTGAGCAACGACTGGCCAAGGTCCTCAACCGTGCCGCGATTAACCAGGCAGGGAGCGGCAAGCCATTCCGTTTTCAAGGCCAGCCCCGCCAAGGCAAAGACCAAAATTCCGCTGGCCAGGATAGCCAGGGGGCCGACCAGCCCGTTGCGCTGGGTGAGCTGCTTGAGCTCGGACGATCCGGCCAGCATCACGGCAAAGATGATGGTGACGCAGACGGCGCCAACATAGATCAGGATCTGCATCAGGGCGACAAAGGGGCTGTTGAGATAGTAGTAGAGCCCGGCCACCCCAAGAAAGCAGAGGGCAAGCCCCGCCACGCTGCGGATCAGGCTGCGGGCGTTGGTGGCGATCAGAGCCCCGGCCAGGGTGATGCCGATAAAAGCGAAAAACAAGAGGCCGGACAGGCCTTCCATCGAGAACAAGGACACCATCAGTTCTTTGCCTCCAAACGTTTTTTGAGATCAAAGATGTACGCTTCCTTTCTGACACCGGCGAGGTTGTAATCCTTGGAAAAGGTGATTGCCGCGGTCGGACAGCTTTCGACACAGAGCCCGCACAGACTGCATTTGGTGAAATCCAGGGTATACTCGGTCAACACCTTCCCCTTAACCCCTTCCCGCTTTTCGCCATTCACCGTAATGCAGTTCGAGGGACAGGCCTTCTGGCACATGCCGCAGACGATGCACTTGGTCTCGCCGGTTTCCTCGTCCTTGACCAGCTCGATATGCCCCCGAAAACGCGGGGTCATGGGCAGGGTCTGGTACGGATACTGCACCGTCACCACCGGCTGGAAAAAATACCGGATGGTAATTCCCAGGCCGACAAACAGGCTCCAGGTCCCGCTGATAATCTCTCTGAGATA
>PHAW01000293.1 GCA_002841785.1 Deltaproteobacteria bacterium HGW-Deltaproteobacteria-3
AGGAAATCGAAAAGGCCCAGGTTTTTCTCCAGATCGCCAGGGAGGCAGCATGAGCATGAAGATCAAATTCTGGGGGGTCCGGGGCTCCATCCCCTGTCCTGGGCCGAAAACCATGAAGTATGGCGGAAACACGGCCTGCATCGAACTGCGCTTCCCGGAAATCAACCGGCTCATCATCATCGACGCCGGCTCCGGCATCCGGGAGCTGGGCAATTTCATGATGGCCAACGATTTCAAGAATGGCCCGATCAATACGGACATCTTCCTGACCCACACCCACTGGGATCACATCATGGGGTTTCCCTTCTTCACCCCCATCTATGTGCCGGGCAGCACCCTCAGGGTCCACGGCCCGGTCAGTTTTGCGGGCGACACCCTGGAAAAGATCGTGGGCGGTCAGCTCACCTACCGGTATTTCCCGGTGCGCCAGGCTGAACTTGCCGCCAAGATCCAGTATATTGATCTCAAGGAAGGAGAACTTGATCTGGGCGACGGCATTACCGTGACTGCGAAATACCTCAACCACCCCCTCCTCTGCCTCGGCTACCGCTTTTCCTACCAGGGGAAGATCTTTTGCACGGCCTATGACACCGAGCCGTTTCGCAATGTTTTCTGCACGGATCCGGAAGACCCTTCCTATAACGAAGGCATGGCCACCGAGGGCGAAATGGTGGCCCGGGAACAGAATGGGATTTTGGAACAGTTTTTTTCCGGAGTGGACCTTCTGGTGCACGATACCCAATACACTCAGGAGGAATATCTGGCCAAATTCGTTGGCTGGGGCCACTCCTCGTTCGAACATGCCGTTGCCGCGGCCACGCGGGCCGGGGTAAAAGCCCTGGCCCTGTTCCACCACGATCCGGTGCGCACCGATGACCAGATCGACGCCCTGTCGGAAAAATATTGCGTCCGGGCAGGGGAGGGCGCCACGGAAATTTTCTTTGCCACGGAAGGAGCGGAAAGAGAAATTTAAGAGATCAGATGAAAATGTCGATGGGTATTGTGACGCAACAACACGGAGAAGCAATACCGCACAACAAGGAAACAACCACCGCAGGGGGAAACAATGGTTATTTCCGAAGAAATCAAATTTCCGCGGCCGATACGAATCGATCCGTATCGCAGGAAAAAAAAGGTCGACCCCATCGACGGCCTTTCCGCTGTGGCGCGGATCGGCGCCTTCACCCGGGATTGGCAGCGCAACCGCGAAGACCGCCGCAGCCAGAAAGAAGTTCCGCCCACGCCCGAAGAAGCCTCGGTGCGGCATCTGGTGCAGCAGGTCAACACCCATCTTGAAAACCAGAACATCCTCATCCATCTCGTGCTCATCAAGAACCAAGACGGCTATTCCCTTGATGTCTATGACTGCACCGGCAATGAGCAATGCTCCATTATCGGCGACGTGGTCATCGACTTAAACGACCTGCCCATGCTCCTGAAAAATCTCCAGCAGGAAGCCGGGATTCTCCTCGACACCATCTCGTAATCCGCCGCTTTCCCCGCACATTTTTCTTGTTGAAATCTATATTGAAACATGCTACCAATGCCTTTCATATTCTGAATGGTCATTCAGGATGTAGGTATTTCCCCCTACACAATAGGGAAATCGCGAGGTGAAAAATGTTGCTTGCAGAGCTGCTTGTCGACCGGAAAGGCGAGATTCTGGACAGTTGGGTCGATCAGGTTCTGACCACCTACCCGGAGGATGGTTCCCGGTTCTTTAAAAAAGAGAAGGACCAGTTTGCCAAC
>PHAW01000294.1 GCA_002841785.1 Deltaproteobacteria bacterium HGW-Deltaproteobacteria-3
GCGGCAGGGTGCGGCTTTCCGGGCAGTTGCCGCTCATCCGCACGGCCATGGTCAGCAACAGGCAGTCGGTGGATTCCATTGCGGTCAGCCTTGACCTGAGGCTCGCCAGGCAGGGGGAGGAGCTGGAGAGCGTGGCCGTGTTCGGGGTGGGGGTGGCCCACATCACCGCCTGCCCATGCACCCAAGCCTACAATCAGACCCTGTTTCGCACGGAGGGGGATGAGTGCCCCCTGCCCACCCATTCGCAGCGCTCCCAGACCACCCTGTCCATGCAGTCGGCAGGGTTTGCCCCGAGCATCCCCGAGTTGCTGGCCTGCCTGGAAGAGGCGTTGCATGTGACCCAGGATCTGCTGAAAAGAACCGACGAGGCGCAACTGGTCTACACCTCGCACAGCCTGCCGCAGTTTGCCGAGGACGCGGTGCGGGAGGTGGCCCGGCGGGCCGGGGAGCGGTTCGGCAAGGTCTTGCCGCCGGAAACTCTGGTGGTGATCGATTCGCTGAGCCTGGAGTCCATCCATATCCACGATGTCTGCTGCAGGCTGGAAACCACTTTGGCGGAAATCGTCAGGCATCTGTAAGGATCTCCATGGCAGCAGCAGTAGCGGCGACGGCATTGACCCAGGATTGGCTGCAAACATACCCCGAGGAGCTGCGCCGGGTTCTGGGCCGGGTTGCGCGCAATTCCGGGCAGCCCATGTATGTGGCGGGCGGGCCGGTGCGGGATTGGCTGCTGGGGGTGGCGGCCAGGGATCTTGATTTCACGGTGCCGATGGGAGCCGTGGCCTGCGCCCGCGAGGTCGGCGGGCTGCTGGGCGGGACCTTTGTTTTGCTCGATGAAGGGGAAGACGTGGCCAGGGTCGTTTGGCAGGGGCTTACCCTTGATTTTTCCGGATTCAGAAATCACACCACCACCATTGAAGAGGACCTCGGCCAGCGGGATTTCACCATCAACGCCATGGCCGTTGCCCTTGCCCCCGTGGGCGGCGCCCTCGCATCGCTTATGGTTATCGATCCTTGCGGCGGTGCGGCAGACCTTGCCCAAAAGCGCATCCGGGTTCCGGCCGTGGCCAATCTGCTGGCCGATCCCCTGCGATTGCTGCGGGCTTACCGCTTTGCGGCGGCCTTGGGGTTTGCCATCGAACCCGAGACCGAGAAGGCCATTGCCGCCCATGGCGCGCTGCTGGCCGCTCCGGCCATGGAGCGGGTTGCCTATGAGCTTGGTCTGATCATGGCTTCGGATCGCGCCGGGCAGACGATCGGGCAGATGGCCCACACAGGGCTCCTCTGGGTTGTCTTTCCGGAACTTGTTGCCGGCCGCGGTCTTGCTCAGCCCGCCAGCCATCATCTTGACGTGTTCGAGCATGCGCTGGAGGCCTTGCAGTGCCTGGAGAAAATCCTGCAGTCGCCGGAAGCGTATTTTCCAGGGCAGGGCGGGCTATTCAGCGAGGCAGCCCAGGGAAAACGGGGGGTATTGCTGAAATGGGCCGCCCTGTTTCATGATCTGGGCAAACCGGAAACGCACAGGCTGGTGGAGGAAAAGATAACCTTTTACAACCACGATCAGGCCGGAGCCGCGATTTTTGCGGGGATAGCCGAAAGGCTTCACTGGCCCAAGGATGACCGGGTTAGGGTGGCCCGGCTCATTGGCCTGCACATGTGGCCGTTTCATCTCAGCAACGCCCGGTTGCGCACCGGGATCACGCGCAAGGCCTGCCTGCGGCTGGTCAAGGCGGTTGGCGATGATCTGG
>PHAW01000295.1 GCA_002841785.1 Deltaproteobacteria bacterium HGW-Deltaproteobacteria-3
GGCCGTGGCAATGCCCAGGCTGGCCGAGATCGAGGTGCTGCTGTGGCCGGTATCAAAGGCGTCATACGCGCTTTCCGCCCTCTTGGGAAAGCCGCTGATCCCCTGGTATTGGCGCAGGGAGTGGAACTGCTCCCTGCGGCCGGTGATCAGCTTGTGGGTGTAGGCCTGATGGCCCACGTCCCAGACCACTTTGTCTTCCGGGGTATCGAAAACATAATGGATGGCCAGGGTGAGCTCGACCACGCCCAGGCAGGGGGCCAGGTGTCCGCCGGTCTGGGAAACGGTCTGGATGATCGTCTCTCTGATCTCCGCAGCCAGCGTCTCCAGTTGTTCCACGGAGAGCTTTTTGAGGTCGGTGGGGGAATTGATGGTGTCCAGCAAGGGGGTATGGCTCATGTGGCCTTTTCCTCCGGGGTACCCTGGGCGGGTGTCCGGTCAGTTGTTTCGTTCGTATATATACCGGGCAAGGGCGCGGAGCGGCTCGGCTTTGGCGTCAAAGATTTCCAGGGCGGTCACGGCCGCATCAACAGCCTCCTTGGCCATGACCTTTGTTTTCGCTACGCCGAAAAAGGCGGGGTAGGTTGCCTTGTTCCGCTGGGCGTCGGCTCCGGCGGTCTTGCCGAGATCTGCCGTGTTTCCTTCCACATCCAGCAGGTCGTCGACTATCTGGAAGGCCAGGCCGATCTGCGCGCCGTATCGGCTTAAGGCGGCAAACTGTTGCTCGTCACCCTTGCCGAAGATGGCCCCGGCCTGCACCGAGGCGGTAATAAGGGCGCCGGTTTTGTAGCCATGGATCAGCCGCAGGTGCTCAAAGGCGATTGCCCGGCCTTCGGCGGCAAGGTCCAGGGACTGGCCGCCCACCATTCCCACCGGGCCGATGGCCTTGGCAATGGTGTTGATCATCGTAAGCCGTGATTCCGGGGAGATCCCCTGGAGGGCATCGGGATGGCTCAGCAGCTCAAAGGCGAAGCTGAGCAGCCCGTCCCCGGCCAGGATGGCTTCCGCTTCGCCGAACACCACATGGCAGGTCGGTTTGCCGCGCCGGAGGTCATCGTCGTCCATGGCCGGCAGATCGTCGTGGATCAGGGAATAGGTGTGGATGCATTCCAGGGCGCAGGCCACGGGCAGCAGGGGGGTGGTGGCGGCGTGCAGGGCCTCTGCCGCGGCCAGGGCCAGGATGGGACGGATTCTCTTGCCCCCGGCGAACAGGCTGTAGCGCATGGCCTTGATATGGTTGGCCAACGGTCCCTCTTCAGGCAGCATATAGCGCGCCAGGGCCTGTTCGACAACCGCGCATTGTTGCGTCAGATATTTTTTAACGTCCATGGCTGGGAAATTTCCGTGGGTTGCAAGCGCGACACAGGCTAGGCGTCGTCTTCATCGGGAGTTGTGCCGGAAGGGTCAAAGGGAACGCTGATGAGTCTGCCGTCTTTTTTCAAGAGGAGATCGACTTTCTGCTGCGCTTCTTCCAGCTTGTTGTTGCACAGCTCGGCCAGTTTGATCCCCTCGTCGAATTTTTTCAGGGATTTTTCCAGGCTCAGGTCGCCGTTTTCCAGCTCCCGGGTGATCTGTTCCAGCGATTCCAGGGCTTCTTCAAAAGATTTTTTGGACATGATCCCTCCCGAGGTTTCTTGTCGAAAGAAAATTCCTCGTCTGACGGCAACTATGAATGTAATCTTCTAAAATAAATGAAGTTGCGGTTCTGGGCAATGTCTTTCCAAAAAAACATGAGTATGGTAGGTTGGTCCCCCAATTCAGCCGCTGGCTTTCCGTGGAAAAGGGGTATTCCCCCAAAACCGTTGAGAGCTATGGACGCGATCTTGCCGAGTTTGCATCGTTTATCGGCCATGATTCGGATATCAGCCAGATCGAGCCCCGCACCGTCCGCTCCTATGTCTATGCCCTAAACGGCAAAAACAAGGGCACCTCCGTGGCCAGGAAGCTTTCGGCGCTGCGCACCTTTTTCCGCCATCTCCTCCGCGAGAAGATTATCATTTACGACCCTGTCGCGCCCATTGCCACGCCGAAACTGGAAAAGCACATGCCTGTTTTTCTCACGGTGGACGAGGTTTTCAGCCTGCTGGAGATGCCGGATACCCAAGATGCCTTTGCCTTCCGTGACCGGGCGATTCTTGAGATCCTCTATTCCACCGGGCTGCGGGTTGCCGAGCTTGCGGCCCTTGATCTGGAGCGCTTGGATGCGGAAGAGGGGATGCTGAGGGTTACCGGCAAGGGCAATCGGGAACGGTTGGTGCCGGTGGGCACTCCCGCCCTGGAAGCGCTGAGCCGATATCTGCCCCAGCGGACCCTGTTGATTCGCGAACGGATCGGCCGCGGGGAGGCGCCGGAAAACAAGGCGGTTTTTTTGAACCACCGGGGGCTGCGGCTTACCACCCGCAGCATCGAACGGCTGGTGAAATTCTACGCCCTGCGGGCCGGGATCGCCGCCCGGGTAACGCCCCATGCCCTGCGCCATTCCTTTGCCACCCATCTTCTGGAAATGGGGGCGGATTTGCGCACGGTGCAGGAACTGCTGGGGCATGTCAGCCTGTCAACCACCCAGCGGTATACCCATCTGAACATGGATCATTTGAACGAGGTGTATGACCGGGCCCATCCAAGGGCAAAAAGGTGAAAGGTGCAAGGTTAAAGGGTAAAGGTGAAAGGCTTTTGAATTTTCTGGAGGAGAAACTGTGAAAATCAGATCGACCACAATCATTGCCGTCCGGCACAGGGGCGAGGTGGCCCTGGCCGGGGACGGCCAGGTATCGCTGGGCAATACCATCATGAAGCATGAGGCGCGCAAGGTGCGCCGCCTGTATGAAGGCAAGGTTATCACC
>PHAW01000296.1 GCA_002841785.1 Deltaproteobacteria bacterium HGW-Deltaproteobacteria-3
TCTTGATGGAGTTCAGCGGGTTGCCGATTTCATGGCGGATGCCGGAAAAGAGGCAGCCGATGTTGTTCATCATCTCCGTGGCCTCGTCAATGGCGGCCAACCGGTGCCGGTCGGTGATGTCCTGAATGAAAATCGAGATGTGGCGCTGATTTCCCGGGATCTTATACACGGTATAGCCAAGCACCCGGTGTTCGTAATGGATGATGGTTTGCCGGCTTCTGGTCCGGCCGGGCTGCTGCAGGGAATCCAGGTCGTTGCAGAGCAGAGCGGAGAGACCCTCGTAATCGTGGGCCGCCTTGAGCGGCTCAAGGATTTTCACCGCGTGGCCATTCTTGAAGAAAACTTTCTTTTCCGTGGTGTCGAGAATGATGAGGCCGGTATCGATATCCCGCAGAACATCGGTGAAAATGCAGGAGGAGTTGCAGGAGGACCCATCCGGCAGGGAAGAGGCGTTGTTTTTGCTCGGCAGTAATTTATGGTACAGGGCTTTTATCAAGGGGCGTACACCATAAGGCAGAAGGAAAAAAGCGTTGATTTTCCCCATGGTAGCAGATTTCGAGGCAAAGGCAAGCGGGGTTAGGCTTTTTTCGTTTTTTCTTATGGAGCGGGGGGCTGGTTCCCGGTTATATTGCCCCATGCAACCGTGGTGTTCCTCTCCAAGTGATCCATCGGAGGTTTTTCTATGACCGTGCGTTCCTGCGTCCATCCCGCCGGAAAATTTGTGTATGGCGTGCATGCGCCGGCCTATCGGGTCGCCAATCAGCGGGAAAATGATTGTGTCGAACCGCTTGGTGCATTTTCCGGCGGCAATCCCCATCTGAACCAAGGCAATTTTCCCGGCGGCGATATCGAGGTCACGCAGGCGGAAGTGATCTATGAGATAGCCAACCCTTTTCCCTTTCGGGGAGTGACCTTCATCAGCAGCGGCTGGGCCGCGCCCCGTGCTCTCAGCCCGGCCGCCATCAAATTGCCGGAGCCGCAGGCTGTCTCCATGGCCGAGGCGCTGAAGAAACTTCTGCCCGCCGGAGCCGCGCGGGATCTGCGAAAAATTTTTGCCGCCCTGCCCGAACCCGTGCTGCTGGCCCTGGCCGCCACGTCCACCGACCCGGAAGATCTGGTGGCGCTGGCCGGTATGAGCTGCGAATTGTGTTATGACGGATCAGGGGCGCCGGTCGGCCTTCGCTACGCAGAGGAAGGAAATGGTCAGGTGCGGGCGCGGATTCTTCGGCATGATCTGTTCGAGGTGGTGGTCAACAACCCGCATCTCCCCGAGCCCTACGGAAGGGGCATGGTTCTGCGGCCCGGAGTGCAGGGAGGCAGCGAAATCGTGGGCGAATATGGCGGGGCGTCGCAAGGGAGTCACGTTTTTGAGTATCTGCGCAGCAACAGCTATATCCCCTGGGGGCATTACGCCGCAAACATGGCGGACGATGCGGTTCGCTACAGCACCAAGGATCTCTCGGGGACCGACATGCAGGGACTGCGGCACCTCTACTATCAGCGCACCTATCTCCGTCTTGGCGCCGAACTGGATCTGCCCCTGCCCCCCGGCCGGAAAACCATGACGCAAGCAGCGCTCGAAGAACTGCGGCTCGCAATCCGTCAGGCTTTGCGGCACAAAAAGGCTCCGTCCTTGTCCTTTACCGCCACCCTGTGGGGCTGGAATTACGGGTTTGATTTCTCGCCCAGCGGCTATCGGCTCCACGCCTCGCATCAGCAGATCCACCAGCAGTATGCCGGCTATCGGCTCCACGCCTCGCATCAGCAGATCCACCAGCAGTATGCCATGCTGCCGGAGACGGTTGCCGCCTGGCATCATGGCGGTCAGCCCGCGGATGAGCCGGTTGCAAGTTATGCCTGCGGGGATCTCGTGGCCGAGTTCTGCGCCCGGTATAAGGAAGAAACAGGCTGCGATTTTTTCAGCGCCTACCTCGCGGCGATCCGCCGCAACCGGCGGATGGACGGATTGGAAAACGAAAACAACAGCCTGATCGTCCATGAGGACGACCGGGTCATGCTCTTAGTGCCCAAGGCGCAGACCTCCCAGTGGGAGCTGCAGATCATGGCCTTGGGCGAGGTGGGCAATATCCTGGAGGCGGACGCGGCCACCCGCGCCTCGTTGGACCGCGCCCTGCTCATTGCCCAGAAAATTCTTGCCCGTCTCGGCGCCCGGCTGGTGAGCAGCATCGAATACTCCAGCCGGATAACGGCCGCGCCCGCCGGGCAACGGTTGCTGTACGCGCTTTTGCCCAAGCTCCCATACTCCATGGGCGCTTTCAGCGAAGCTCAGTTGCGTTGGGTCAATGGTCATTTTCCCGAGGATTTTGCCGCGGCCTGCCGGGTTCATCTGCCGGAGGTGTTGGCAGACCTTGAAAAAAAAGGAGCTGCCGCAGCCTGATTTTTTGGCCCTCGATGTGCAGGGAATTCCCTGTCTGTCCAGGAATGCAACCCCCCTCTTTTTTTGTGGACATAAAATGTTGCCCTTGAAAATCCGGTATGGTAATTTGCAAAGTTGAGTGTCTTGGATGGAATGGCGCTGCGGTGGCGTTTTTCGCGTTTTCTTTGGGTGTTGCGTTGCTCGTGCCGAAACAAATAGTACATACTATGCGGGCCGTTGTGTCGGGTGCGGCCTGAAAATTGTCTGAATAATGAGGTGATCCGTTGAAAAAGAAGATCTTGATAGCCAACCGAGGTGAAATTGCCCTGCGGATCAT
>PHAW01000058.1 GCA_002841785.1 Deltaproteobacteria bacterium HGW-Deltaproteobacteria-3
GTCCTGGCCCTGGCGCTTGGTGCCGACAAAGAGCACGGTGCCGCCCTTGGCCGCGGTCTTGGCGATGAATTCGTAGGCCTTGTTGAACAGGGGCAGGGTCTTGTCGAGGTTGATGATGTAGATCTTGTTGCGGGCGCCGAAGATGTACGGCTTCATTTTCGGGTTCCAGCGACGGGTTTGGTGGCCGAAATGCATGCCGGCCTCCAGCATTTCCTTCATGGTCATGTAAGACATGGTACTTCTCCTGTGGTTTTGGTTTAGGAGCCGTCACCAAATTAGCCGCCACCTTTTGTGTCATTATCGGTACGGCTCCTTATGCCGATCACGAAATGACAAAGTGACTGTTAATTATGAGCAACGGCGTTTCGTCCACCCCATCGCTCCAACCCGATTCCGGGCACCAGAGGAGCTTTTTGCAGGGGTGTGTTTATTTTTGAACCCGAATTTTTTAACACCTGAATCGATTTTTTGCAAGAAAGAAGAGGCGGGCTGCTCTTTTTTTCAGTGCGAACCAGACAATGGCGCGATCGTCAGGTGAGATGCGAGTGCCGGAAAGGGAGAAGTTCGAGAAAAAAACTTGACGCCTCCGGGAAAAAAAGCAAAGGTCGCATGTTCACTTCAGGCAACACATCCCAGGAACAGGTATGACAAAAACAATCAGCCAGCTTTCCCCCAAAAAGATCCTGATCCGCTCCACCAACTGGATCGGCGATGCCATCATGACCACCCCGGCGGTGCGGACCATCCGGGAAAATTTCCCCGCCGCCGAGATAACCATTTTGGCCTACCCTTGGGTTGCCGATATCTTTGCGGCCAGTCCCCATGTGGACCGGGTCATGATCTATGAGAAAAAAGGCAGGCATAAGGGGGTGGCCGGGATGTGGCGTCTGGGCCGCGAGTTGGCTGCCCAACATTTTGACATGGCCATCCTGTTGCAGAATGCCTTTTCCGCCGCGGTGCTTGCCCTGTTGGCCGGCATCCCGGTCCGGGCCGGATACCGGAGGGATGGCCGAGGTCTGCTGCTGAGCCATGGGGTTCCTATTAAAAAAAGCACCAGGGGGCGGCACCAGGTCTATTATTACCAGGAGATGCTCAAGGATCTTGGCCTGATCTGTTCTCCCCAGGAGCTCTTTCTTGTCCTGCCGGATTCCGCTAATGCGTGGGCCAGGGATTTTCTTGCCGTCAAGGCGAAAAAGCCGGTGGTGGGTTTGAATCCCGGGGCGGCCTATGGCCCGGCCAAGCGCTGGCCTGCGGAGAGGTACGCCGGACTGGCCAAGCGTCTGGCCGAGGAGCAGGGCGCCACCCTGATGGTTTTCGGCACGGCTGCGGATACCGAGGCTGCGGTGGAGATTTGTGCGGCAGCGCCGGATGAGGTGCATGATCTGACCGGCAAGACCACGCTGGCTCAGGCCATGGCTCTTATCGGCCTGTGCGATGCCTTTGTCACCAACGATTCGGGCCTGATGCACGTGGCTGCCGCCCAGAAAACTCCGCTGGTTGCCATCTTCGGCTCCACCGATGCCGTGGCTACCGGGCCATATTCCCCCAGGGTGGAGGTGGTAAATAAAAATCTGCCCTGCAGCCCGTGCCTGAAAACCCATTGTCCGCAAAATGATTTTGCCTGCATGCTGGATATCGGGGTGGATGAGGTGTACGCAGCAACCTGCAGGCTTTTGGAACGCAAGGAGGAATGAGCATGCGACCGGCCGTGTTTCTCGACAGGGATGGCACCATCAACGAGCAGATGGGCTACATCAACCACATCTCCCGGTTTGTCATGCTGCCACGGGCGGCGGCCGGTATCCGCCTGCTCAACGAGCAGGGGATTCCGGTGGTGGTGGTCAGTAACCAGTCCGGCCTGGCCCGGGGCTATTTCCCTGAAAGCCTGATTCAAGAGGTGCATGCCAAGATGAACGGGGCGCTGGCCGAGGCAGGCGCCCATGTGGATGGGATCTTCTACTGCCCCCATCATCCCGAGGCCAAGGAAGAGCGCTTCCGTCTCGCCTGCGACTGCCGGAAACCAAAGCCCGGGCTGTTTCTTCAGGCGGCAGCGGAGCTGGACCTTGATCTGGCCCGCTCTTACGTGGTGGGCGACCGCTGGTCGGATCTCAAGGCGGCGGCGGCGGTGGGGGCCAAGGGGGTTCTGGTGTTCACCGGCTATGGCCGGGGGGATTACGAGTACATCGGCCCGGCGCAACAGGTGCAACCGGCCTGTGTGGCGGATGATCTTTATGCGGCGGTGCAGTGGATTGTGCAGGATATGGCGGGGTAAGAGCTTGGGTAAAGATGGCAAATGACACCCTGCGACAGGCTCAGGGCGAACGGCTAATTGGTTGTTCTGTTTATCCTGAGCCCGGCGAAGGACGGCCTGGAAGTGCCTGCCACCTTGCCAACAAACTTGTGGACTTATTCGTGCCGCTTCTTTTTCTCGGGAAACTCGTAGATAACCTCATTTTTCTTGATGAGGCCGAATTGCCGCCGCGCCACTTCTTCCAGATAGACCGGGTCTTTTTTCAGTTTGTTGATTTCCTGCCGTAATGCGGTATTGGTCTCGCGCAACTGTTCGTTTTGCGCCAAAATCTCGTCCAGCTCATTTGCAACCCAGTAGTATTTCAATGCCCCGTAAGGCCCGAATATCGACCACGCCCCGACCACACTGACAATGAGCACGCTGTACAGCAGCACTTTTTTCCGGTCACTCTCTGAGAGGTTCGCTGGCATGGCCGCCCGTTGCAGATGGTTTTTCCCGGTTGAGCCTGGGATTTGACAAGATTTTTCTCTTATTATTCCTGTTAGATAGCATAGATGCGAAGTTCATGCAATCGGTGAGTTTTGCGGGAAAAGGGTATATGCTACTTTCTTGTCTC
The DNA here is from genome assembly GCA_002841785.1 of Deltaproteobacteria bacterium HGW-Deltaproteobacteria-3. Lineage (GTDB taxonomy): Bacteria > Desulfobacterota > Desulfobulbia > Desulfobulbales > Desulfurivibrionaceae > Thiovibrio. The sequence continues at coordinate 2,868 of PHAW01000058.1, forward strand.
CTTTTTGGGTCGCCTCATACATACTTGTGCAAGTTCAACAGAGCGAGGCGACTTCTTTCAAGCTATGCCAGTTCGTCCACCACCAGCTTGTATTTCGGGTCTTCCCAATAATTCACATCGATGATGGCGGAGGCATTATCAAGGAGTTGGCGGCAGTCTTCGCTCAAGTGGCGCAGATGCACGGTTTTCCCCAGTTTGGCGTATCTTTCCGTCAGTCTGTTCAGGGATTCAATGGCCGAATGGTCAACCACTCTTGATTCCTTGAAGTCAATGATGACCTCCTGGGGGTCGTTCACTACGTCGAACTTCTCCTGGAATACTGCAATAGAGCCGAAGAACAACGGGCCGTAAATGTGATAATGTTTGGCGCCGTCCTCGCCGAGATGTTTCCTGGCCCGAATTCTCGTCGCATTTTCCCAGGCGAACACCAGGGCCGAGATCACCACGCCAATGAGGACGGCCACCGCCAGATTGTGGAAGACCACGGTCACTGTGGCGACAACCACCATGACGAATACGTCCGCGGCGGGGACTTTGCGGATGATGTTCAAGCTGGCCCATTCAAAGGTGCCGATGGCCACCATGAACATCAGGCCGACCAGCGCCGCCATGGGGATTTTCTCGACCAGCGGTGCGCCTACCAGAATGAAAAGCAGCAGGGCGACAGCGGCCACGATTCCGGACAGGCGCTTCCGGCCTCCAGAGCTGACGTTGATAATGCTCTGACCGATCATGGCGCAGCCGCCCATGCCGCCGAAGAATCCGGTGAGCACGTTGGCGCTGCCTTGGGCAAGGCATTCCTTGTTGCCGCGACCGCGGGTTTCGGTCATCTCATCAATGACGGTCAGGGTTAAGAGACTTTCGATCAATCCCACCAGGGCCATGATCAGCGAGTAAGGGAATATTATCTTCAGGGTTTCAAGGTTCAAAGGCACTGCCGGGAGGTGAAACCGGGGAAAGCCTCCGGAAATTGAGGCAATATCGCCCACGGTTCGCGTGGGGATGTCGAAATATATGACGACGGCGGAAACTCCGACAATGGCGGCAAGGGAGGCGGGAACGGCTTTGGTGAATTTGGGCAGGAAGTGGATGACTGCCATGGTGACAAGAACAAAGCCGAGCATGATCCACAACGGCATACCGCTCAACCAGGCTGAGGGGGCCGGTCCGGTGATTTTAAACTGGTCGAGCTGGGACAAAAAGATCACGATGGCCAGGCCGTTGACAAAACCGAACATGACCGGGTGAGGCACCAGGCGAATGAATTTGCCGAGACGCAGCAGGCCGATGCCTATCTGGATAATCCCCATCAAGACCACGGCGGCGAAGAGGTATTCCACCCCGTGTCTGGCAACCAGGCTGACGATGACGACGGCGATGGCGCCGGTTGCCCCGGAAATCATGCCGGGCCTTCCCCCGGAAAGTGCGGTGACGAGACCGATGATAAAGGCTGAATACAGTCCCACCAAGGGGCTCACGTTGGCGATGAGAGAGAAGGCGATGGCCTCGGGCACCAGAGCCAGGGCGACGGTCAGTCCGGAGAGGATCTCGTTCTTGGCGGTGAGCTGGGTGCTCTTCATTGATTCGATAAAAGTCATGCGGATCCTTTCTCTTAGGGTAATAAATTACCTGTCCTTTCGAGACGGGTGCCTGGAAAAGCAGTTGGTGCAGAGGTCACTACGGATGGTGAAATCTTCAGGGGTCAATCCGTCAGAGGGGATGATCACCGGCCGGGTGTGGCAAGGTGAAAATCCAACGCGCCTTGAGACCCTCCGGTGTTACGGCGGGATATCAGGTCGATTTTGGGGTCTTATTTCTGGTGGCTAAAACTTGACATGCAGTGGACAGTGGGGAACACTGGGTGACAAAGTATAGAATGTTGCAGAAATGAATTTAATAAAATAGCCGATCTGGAACGAAAAATCAAGGCAGTTGTCCGCTGGCTCAAAATTTACCATTCAGGCTGTGACTCCAGGCGGATCATTGAAATTGACAAACAAAAATGAAGCGTGTAGGCTCGACGTTTATGAAACATATGAAATTTTCGAATGCACTTTTGTTGTCCTTTTGCCTTCCCCGTTTTCCTGTCTGGTTTCTGTCTCCGGGCATATTGCTCTGCAGTGGCACATTCTTCCATCTGACCCCACCCTGACGGTCCATCCCTTTTTTTAACCAGCCAGCAAGTTAGCGCATTGATGTGCTGGTGTTTTTTTATCGTATTCCTTACTCGTCCGGCCTTTCAACACGAAATCGCTATGTTGGGTCATCCAGTTTGGCCGAGGTCGGTGATTTCTGCAGAACGAACCAGCCTGCTCGAATATCAGTAAACATCAGGCAAGAAAAGGAAATTAATCTGAATGAGATATTTGAACTTTATAGAAAATATATCAAATTGGCCTTTGCATCTGAAATATAAATTTGGCCTAAAAACATCAGACCCGCTTGTTTTTAGAGCAAATAATGACGTTACTTTTGAAGTACCAAAGAGGCTGTACCATGAATTCAAAGAGATTTTTTTTGAAAATGCATATACAGTTGGGCAACAAATAAAAATAAAAAAAGATAATCCAACAATAATTGATATTGGGGCTAATGTCGGTTTTTTCTCAATTTACGCAATATCAAAATTTCCAAATGCTAATATATATTCTTATGAGCCAATTGACTCAAATTTTAAACAGCTATCAAGAAACCAGGACCTGAATTGTGACAAGAGCTTTAAATGCTTCAATCTCGCTGTTTGTGGACACAGAGGGACGATAGGGATAAACTTTGACATAAATGATGAGTTTACAACATCAGCAACTGCAATAAATTATAATAAAAATAGCCAAATTTTTACTGAATTTCCTTGTTTGTCTATTGGCGATATATTTGATGAGAACAATATAGAAAAATGTGATTTTCTTAAGCTTGACTGTGAGGGTTCTGAGTATAGTATTCTGTATAATACCAATACTGAATATCTGTCACGGATTGATCAAATGGCAATAGAGGTTCATCAAGGAAAAAATGAAGGTGAAAATTTAGAATCATTAAGATATTTTTTAACTAGTAACAATTTTAATTTATTTCAGTTCGACGACAAACCCCACATGCTATGGGCATATCGCCTCTAATCTAGAACATACCTGTGGTTGCGGTAGAGTGTGTTCCGGTGTTGAGTACGCCGGTTCACCGCGAATGAAAGGTGCTGTTATCTCGCTTCCGTCTTTTGGGCGCACGCGATGCAGGTCAGCGCACTGGGATCGAAACGGAGGCGGCCCTCGGCAATTTCCTCACCGCAGATGACACAATAACCGTACTCGTCGGCCAGCATGCGGCCGAGTGCGCTCTGGATGCGTTGCCGTTCAAGATCGGCGAGATTGTAGGCGGCCTGGGATATGGCGTGTTGCTGCATGGCGTCCATGCGAGAGAGCCGACCCACCCGCGCCTGATCCAACTCGACGGGGGCCTTCCCCTTTTTTGCCTCTTGCCCATCCATGATGCCCGCAAGGCGTTCCTCAAGACATTTCTTGAAATAAGTCATATCAATGTCCTTGCGCATTATATCTTGTCTCTCTCCTTAGTGTTTTTCAGTGTTGGCAGATAATTTCGGCCAGGAAACAACGATCCCGCCTGGCTGGAAAAATGCGCCCGATTACGAGATCCGCAGCAGCTTCAGGGCAATAATCCCCACCTCGTACAGCATATAGAGGGGTACGCCCATGAGCAGCATGTTGAAGATGTCAGGGGTCGGAGTGAGAAGGGAGGCGATGATGCTGATGACCAGCACGGCGTAGCGGCGGTTTTTTTCAAAGAACGTTCTGGGCAGGATTCTTATCTTGGCCATGAAGATCATGAAGATGGGCAGCTCGAAGATCAGCCCGAAGGCGAGGACAAAGATGGAGACAAAGGAAACGAACTCGCTGATGGAGATAACGGGCTTGAGCTGTTCCGTCTGGAAATCCAACAGGAAATCAATGCCGAAGGGCAGGGTGAAGAAATAGCAAAAGGCGGCCCCGCTGTAGAACAAAAAGCAGGTGAAGAGCACGAACCAGAAGACAAAGGAGCGGGACAAGGTAAAGGGCTTGGCCAGGGCGCGCCAGAGAAAAAAGCTGAGCATGGGCATGAGGGTGAAGATCGTCATGGCCAGGGAGACGGTGACATGGGCGAGAAATGGCTCGGCCACCGTGAAAAAGGCGAGTTTCTGGTGGAGATGATTCTGGATGTACGCCAGCAGGTGGCGGGAGATGCTGTAGAAGCCAAGGCAGCCGAGGATCAATCCAATTCCTGTCGCCAGGACGGCCCTCCGCAGGTCTTTGATGATGATGGCGAGACGTTGGGTGGTGGTGTTCACGGTGCGCGGGCCTGGGCTATCGGGAATTGTCCGGATTGTTTGGGGGGCTGCCGTGGATTTCCTTGTCCAGACGTTTGAAAAAGATCTCCATGAACTCATGCCGCTCGGCGGCCAATCGTTTGCCTTCCGGGGTGAGCATCTTGTCTTTGATCTTGCAGAGTTTCACCAGGAATTCCCGGTAGGCCGTGTCTTCGGTGGAGTAGGATCTGGTTTTTGCCACATCCACCCCCCGGTTATGCAGCCGGGCTCCGACCTGGCCGGCAAAGAGAAAGGCCCGGCCGATGCCGATGGCGCCGATGGAGTCCAGCTTGTCCGCGTCAAAAAGGATCTTGGCTTCCAGGGTTTCCGGAATTTTCTTATTGCGGTAGCGGTGCGCTTCGATGCAGTGGATGATTGCGTCCTGCATTTCCTGGGAAAATTCCAACCCCTTGAGAATGGTGCGGGACATCTCCGCCCCCTTGGTGGCATGGCAGATCTTGCCTCGGGAGAGCATTTCGTGGCTGCGGCCGATGTCGTGAAGCAGGGCCGCGGCGCTCAAGATGTCCAGGCGGGCGTTCATCAGGCGGCCGATGTGGAGCGCCAGGTTGTGGACCCGTTCGGTGTGGTCAGGCCCGTGGCAGCCGCCTTCGGCCTGGCAGTGCTCATGGGAAATGGCCAGCAGCCGTTCGGTGAGCTCCTGCCCCAGGGGCGGTTCGCCCTGCAACTGTCCGGCCGGAGGGCTGGTATGCTGACGCTTAGTGTTGGGAGAGGACATGGTTCAACCACCTGATGCCGAGCCGGAGCAGGACAAGATCGTCCGTGGCAAGTTGTTGCCGTTCGCTGTCCGTGATGGAGATGGGCAGGGCAATAGTGGCGTCGAGGAGCAGGTTCCGGAAGGTATCCAGGGTATAGAGCGAGAGAAAGATCTCCACCTCCCGGGCTTCCGGCTGATGTCCTTCCTTGATGCGGGGATGCTGGAGGACGGCCAGCAGTTCATCGTTCATGGCGTTGTAGAGGGCCAGATCCTGATCCTTTTGCCAGGCAGAGATGTCTTGCGGCGCGCCTTGGCTGAACCCCTTGCAGTGGGGTTCGGTGAGGAGCACATGCATCTCGTGGTGTTTGCCGTCCGGGGTGGTGAAGGCGCCGCGTCCCAGGGGGTAGGTGCGGCAGGCGCCGGGACGGCCGGCATAGACGCTGCAGCCGGAGGCGGTGACAAACGGACAACTGGCGTGGCCGTCATCCACCATGCCCAGGAAAACCTGGGGAAAACCGCTGTCCTCAGGCTGTTCGACGAGGACGTATTGATCGAGGAAGGTCGAGGGGGAAAGCCCCAGATGTTTGCTCAAGCGGAGAACATCGTATGGACTGAGGGCAAGGTCCAGTTGCCGGCAGCAGTCGGTAAAGCAGGCGACGCCGGGATGGCAACTGAACCGGAAGGTCTCGTCCGGGGTCAGGGGGCGGACATGCTCTGGGGCGAGATCGGGCCGCATGGCTACGCGGCCCCACCAGCAGGGCAAAGGAGAAGTCGTGGATCACCGAGCCGCCCAGAATATACAGGGCCGTCAAAACCAGGAACACGGTGACCGAGGTGACGATGGAGCGGCTCAACACCTCGTTGGTGCTGGTGTTGATCAGGGCGTCGGTGATGTTCTCCGGGTCTTCGCTCTTGTGAAGATTCTCACGGATCCGGTCGAAGATGATGACCGTGTCGTTCAGGGAAAAGCCGGCCAGGGTCAGCAGCGCGGTGACGGTGAGCAGGGTGATCTCCATGTTGAGCAGCCAGATGAGGCCGAGCACCGCCAAAACATCGTGGAGCGTGGCCAGGGTGGCGGCAACGCCGAAACGCAGGTCAAAGCGCAACCCCAGGTACACGACCACCCCGAGCAGGGAGATGACCACGGCCAGCAGCGCCTTGGAGCGCAGAGTGTCGCTCACCGAGGAGCCGATCTCCGACTGGTTCTCCACCACGAAGTGCTTGTCCGGAAAACTGGCGTTCAGTTGGGCGGTGACTGTTTCGGAAACGTGGCCCACCACCTCTTCGCTGTTCTTTATCTTGACGATAAGGCGGTTTTCGTCCTCGACCTTTTGCAGCTCGACGCCCTCAATATTCCCCTGTGCCAGGGCGGTGCGCACCTCGCCCAGGGAGAAGGGCTGGGCGGACTGGTACTGGAGCAGGGTGCCGCCGGAAAAATCCACCCCCATGTTGGCCTGGCCGCGGGTGATCTGGATAAAGGCCAGGCAGCCGACGAGGGCAAAGACGGTGGAGATGGCAAAGGTCAGTTTCTTGAGCTGCATGTAGTCAAGGTTCGGCTTCTTGAGAAAGAGCATGAAGGAGAGCTTTTTGAGTTTTCGTTTCCCCTGCATGGAGTCGTAGAACAGCTTGGAGGCGAAGAGGGTGGAGAAGAGGTTGAAGATGATGCCCAGCGACAGGGTGGCGGCAAACCCCTTGATCGGGCCGGTTCCGAAGAGAAACAGGGCAAGGGCGGTGATCAGGGTGGTCACATGGGCGTCGATGACGGTCCAGAATGCTTTGGCGTAACCGGCTTCGACTCCGGAGCGCACGGATTTTCCCAGGGCGAATTCATCGCGCATCCTCTCGAAGATGACGATGTTCGAGTCCACCGCCATGCCGATGGAGAGGATGATGCCGGCAATACCCGGCAGGGTCAGGGTGCCGCCCATCATCGCCAGCCCGGCGAAGAGCAGGAGGATGTTCAGGACCATGGCCAGGTTGGCGATGACCCCGGAAAGCCGGTAGTACACGGCCATGAACACCACCACCAGGAAGGTGCCCACCAGGCCGCTCATCAGCCCCTTGTTGATGGAGTCCTGACCAAGGGAGGCGCCCACTGTCAGGTTCTGGACGATTTCCACCGGAGCGGGCAGGGCGCCGATGCGCAGGACAATAGCCAGGTCGGTTGCCTCCTCGTAGGTGAAGCTGCCGGAGATCTGGGCGCTGCCGCCGAGGATTTTTTCCCGGATCACCGGGGATGAGCGAACCACTTCATCCAGGACAATGGCAAAGCGTTTTCCCACGTTTTTTTCCGTGACCTGGCCGAAAATCGCGCCGCCACGCCCGGTAAGGTCGAGGCCCACATACGGCTCATTGAAGTTGCCGCCCACCCCGACCTGGGCGCCCTTGACCATGTCGCCGGTCATCAGCACCTGGCTCTTGAGCAGGATGGGCTGCCGGGTTTCCTTGCCGGTGGTCTTGTCCACATCTTTTTCAAAATAGATCTCGGTGCCCGCCGGGAGCATGCTCTGCAAGGCGAGATTGAGCTGCTTCCGGCTGGCGCCTTCCTGCCATTGCCCGGACTGGATGGCCTGGCCGATGAGTTGCCCCAGGTTGAGTCCAGGCGTTTCGTCCACCAGCTTGAACTCGAGCTGGGCCGTGCGGCCGATGAGATTCAGGGCCCGCTGCGGATCCTTGACGCCGGGAAGCTGGATGACGATTTCGTCGGCCCCCTGGCGGACAATTGCCGGTTCGGCCACGCCGAACTGGTCGATCCGGTTGCGGAGAATCTCCAGGGACTGGTCAACGGCCTTGTTGTTGATGAAGTCGATCTTGTCCTGTTTCAGGGTGAGGATGATGCGGGGAAAGGATCCCTGGCCGGTCTGGAAGTCGCCGTCAAGGTCTGGGAATTCTTTGATGATGGTTTGCTTGACCGTTTCCAGGGCTGTGGTGCTGGGCAGGGTCAGGATGATCTTGCGGGGGTCGGTGGACGCGGTGCGAACCACGGTGATTTTTTTCTCGGCCAGGGCATCTTTCAGATCCTGGACCGACAGGTTCAGATTGTTTTCAATGGCCTTCTTGAGGTCCACCTTGAGGACCAGATGCATGCCGCCCTGGAGATCCAGGCCCAGCTTCAGCCCTGCCGGAGCAAGGTACAAAACAAATTGCTTTGTGACGGCTCCTCGCTGCGGGGGCTGGCGGCAGCACTCTTCGGCGTCTTGGGCCAAGGCCCGAGGAGACGGCTTTCACCCGATTTTTCCGTCATATCGGGGCAGGCATGATTCGGTGCGAGATTATACTCCCCTTTTGTCAGAAGTCAAATTGCAAAAAGGATGTTGTGCTTAATGCCCTGCGCTGAATGGCGGACGTGATTTTTCTCCTCCGGTTTGCCGAAAGAAAATTGTGGGGCAAGAAAACGCTATGCTATACTCCAGTAGAGGATTTTTTTAGCAGGAGAGCTGCGCAGGAGAGATATGGGCAAGAAAATTTTCGTTGTTGATAACCACCCCATGGTGCTCAGGCTCATCGCCAATTTGCTGGAAAAAGACGGGCATGAGGTATCCTGAAATCCTATGCGCCGGACATCATTTTTGTCGATCTGGTGATGCCCAACATCAGCGGCGAGAAGCTGTGCCGGATCATCCGCAACATGCCTCATCTGCAAGGGGTATTCCTTGTCATCCTCTCGGCCATAGCCGCCGAGGAAGAACTTGATTTCGCGGCTCTTGGGGCGGACGCCTGCATCGCCAAGGGAAACATGAGCAATCTGGCCCGGCATGTCGCCAGGGTCATCGAGATGGCGAATTCCGCAAACAGTCAGGAAACCCCAAGGGACATCATGGGGCTTGATGAAGTGGCGACCCGCGAGATCACCAGGGAGCTGCTTTCTTCCCGGAAGCATTTTGAGGTGATCCTGGGAAACATGTCCGAAGGGATCCTTGAGTTTGCCGCGAATATGAAGATTATCTTCGTAAATCCCGCCGCGCTGGTGCTGGTGGGCATACCGGAAGAAATCCTCCTGGGCACGGAATTTGCCGATATTTTTTGCGGGCAATCCCTTGAAACCGTGACCGCGTTATTGAAAGATCCTGGAGTGCGCCCCAGGAAAATCTCGGCGGAGGCGCCGGTGCTCCTCAACGGCCGTCAGGTTTCCTTGCAGTTTCTGCCTGTTGCCGGAGAAGGCGGCAATTCCACCATTGTCATCATCCACGATGTTACCAACCGGAAGCAGGCAGAGGAGAAGATCAGCGAGCAGAACAGGTTTTTGAGCAAACTCATTGAGTCGTTGCCCCATCCTTTCATTGTGGTGGAGTCCGAGGAGTATCAGGTATTGCTGGCCAATTCCTCCGCGCAGCGTCAATTGATCGGCTTGGCCGACTATCCGCGACACGTTCCCGGAACTGTTGCCTGCAAGGCGCCGTTGCCATATATGCCCTTTGAACGGGTGCGGCAGGACAAGGAATCCTTTCTCATGGAGTATGTCGAGCAAGGAACGGCCGGGCAGGAAACCACCCACGAGATCCACGCGCATCCCATCTTTGATAAAGAGGGGAGGGTTTCGCAGATTATCGAATACCGGCTGGATATCACCGAGCGTAAAAAAGCGGAGCAGGCCCTGAGGGACTCGAAGGATGCGCTGCAAAAGGCCCTGGACAATCTGCAGGTTGCCCAGCAGGTCGCCATCCGCCAGGAAAAGCTGGCCTCCATCGGCACCCTGGCCTCGGGGGTGGCCCACGAAATACTCAATCCCCTCAATATCATTGGAACCCTGGCCCAGGTCATGCAACTTGAGAAGATTCCCGCGAGCATGCGGAAGAATCTTGATGAAATGCTGGCCCAGATCAAGCGGGCCACCAAGATTACCAACAGCCTCAGAACATTTTCCCACCAGCATGCCTTCGAGGTTCGTCCGGTGGATGTCCATGCCCTGTTTGACAAGACTGCCGCCCTGCTCGAGCACGACCTGAACCTGGACAATGTCCGGGTGGAGCGGCATTATGCCCATGATCTGCCCCGCATCGAAGCGGATGAAGATCAATTGGCCCAGGTGTTTCTCAATCTGGTGAGCAATGCCCGCGATGCCATGTCTTCCGGGAACAAGCGGATTATTGTCGAAACCAGGCCGAAGGATGATGGGATTGAAATTCGTTTCGGCGATACCGGTGCGGGTATCGACCCTGGCGAGATTGACAAGATATTTGATCCGTTTTTCACCACCAAGGATCCCGGGCGCGGCACCGGCCTTGGCCTGTGGATTGTTTATTCGATAATTGAAAACCATTGTGGT
>PHAW01000059.1 GCA_002841785.1 Deltaproteobacteria bacterium HGW-Deltaproteobacteria-3
TGGCGCCAGCCGGGTGCACATGCGCGCCCTGTTCGGCAATCAGCCCTCGGAGAGGCTCATTGTGTTACGGGACCAGCCCGACCCCACCTTCGGCGGAGTTTCGCCGGAGCCCTCCTCGCAGAACATGCAGCAGGTGCTGGCCACCCTGCGCAACAGGCCGGAACCGCTCAAGCTCGGGATCATCATCGACCCCGACGGCGACCGCATCCGTTTCAGCGATGGCGCCATCGAGCTGGACATGAACCTGTTCGGAGCCATGGCCTTTCATTATCTGCATGAAAAAAAGGGCAAGCATGGTCTGGTGGCAAAAAACGTGGCAACCAGCAATTTCGCAAATGCCATTGCCAAGGGGTTGCACGAGGAAATTTTCGAACCCCGGGTCGGGTTCAAGGAGTTCAAGCCGGTCATCGGCAAGGCCCTGGTCTGCTTCGAGGAGTCCGACGGCATCTCCGTCATCGGCCACACCCCGGAAAAAGACGCTTACATCGGCCTGCTTCTTGCCCTGGATATGATGCTCTCCCTGCAAAAGAATCTTGGCGACTATCTGCGCGAGATCCAAGCGGAATACGGCCATTACTATCCGGCCAGGGGCGGAGTCGAGGTGAGCCGGCAGGGTAAGGCGTTGCTGGACACCCTGGCCGGACTGGAGAAATATGCGGTTGGAACCGTGCTTGATATCGGCGGGCAACCAAGGAAAATCACCGAGGTAATCACCATCGACGGCAGAAAAATGATCCTGGAAGACAACAGTTGGCTGATGATCAGGCCGTCCGGCACCGAGCCCAAGGTGCGGTTTTACGTCGAAGCCAGAAGCGAATCGGGCAAGGATGGACTCTTTGCCGCGGCCAAGGCAATGCTCACCGAGATCGGACTTCTCTAACAGGATGTTGAAAAAAGCCGTCCTGGCTTTTTTCAACCACGATCGGCCAGAAGTGAATTCTGTCCGATCTCACAATTTCAACGAGATAGAACTCGTCGAAATTGGCGATCCATCCCTGGATCGCACGCACAGGGCATCGAAAAACGAGTTTTTCAACACCCTGCTAAAGGTCGAGGGATGAAAGAAAAAACGAACAGCCGCCAGCTCCTCCTGGTTGAAGACAGCAAATCCCTCGGCTTGATGGTGAAAGACAAGATAGAAGCGCAACTCGCCCTCTCCGTTTCCCTGGCAACATCCTTTGCCGAGGCAAGACGCCTCATCGCGGATCAGCGGAATCAATTTTTTCTGGCCATCCTCGACCTTACCCTGCCGGACGCCTCAGGCAACGAGGTGGTGGACTATGTCCTGACCCGCAGCATTCCACCGATCATCTTCGCAGGCAGATTCAACCAGAAACTACGGAGTACCCTCTGGCAGAAAATGATCGTCGATTATGTCCTCAAGGAAAACCCCCAGAGCATCGACTATCTTCTTGGACTTGTCCGCCGCATCGCCAACAACAGCGGGGTCAAGGCGTTGGTTGTGGACGACTCGCGTTCGTCGCGGCTTGAGCTGAGCAATATGCTGACCATCCATCGCTTCTGCGTGTATGAAGCGGAAAACGGTGCGAAGGCCCTGCCCATTCTTGAACAGCATCCGGACATCAAACTCCTGATCACCGACAACGACATGCCCACGATGACCGGACTGCAACTGACCAAGGAGATCCGGCACCGTCACGCCAAGGATGAACTGGCCATCATCGGCCTTTCCGCCACCGGCGACCAAACCATCTCCGCGCAGTTCATCAAGAACGGCGCCAACGATTTCCTCAGTAAACCATTCTCCACCGAGGAATTTTACTGCCGGGTGAACCAGAACATGGATCTGCTCGACTATATCCGGCAGATCAAGGAAAGCTCGAACCGGGATTACCTCACCGGTCTGTACAACCGCCGCTACTTTTTCGAGATGGGGAAAAAACTCCTGTCCAGCGCCAACCGGGGCCACATCACAGTGGCCGTTGCCCTGCTGGATATCGATTTCTTCAAAAAGGTCAATGACACCCACGGCCATGACGCTGGTGATCTGGTGCTCAAGAATCTCGGCGCCGCGCTGCTGCGCCGCTTCCGGGAAACGGACATCGTCTGCCGCTATGGCGGGGAGGAGATCTGTATCCTGGTGGTCAATATGGCCGGGGAAAGCATCCACGATATTTTTAACGGTGTCCGGAAAAATATCGCCCAAACCACGATGGATCTTGGGCGGGAAAAGATCCGGATCACGGTCAGCATCGGCCTATGCGTGGAAGCAAAGGAATCATTGGAAGAAATGATCACCATTGCAGACGAGATGCTCTATGCGGCCAAGGAAAACGGCCGCAACCAGGTGCGCTTTTAGCCCCGGGCTCCGACCCCCATTTCATCCGCCAATCTTCCCGGCATGAGGCTTGGCAGGAGGTGCATATCAGCTCTCCACTGCGTTCACGAAAGCCCATTTTTTTATCCCGCGTTTTCTGTCGGTTTTTCTGTCACCTTAACTCCCAGGTAGGTTCCGGAGCTTATTCCCATCAGGACGAGAAGGGAAGAGTTGAACTCCGGCATCGTCAAGTATGCAGTTACCTGTCGCACAAATACCGCGACCAATACGATTGTCCAGGCAAAGATCTGGAACCGGTGAAAACTGACTCCGTAGTCGTCTGAGACGATATCCTTTATGAAACCCTGCGATTGTTTCGCAGGTCTCGACCTGTTCGTATCGATAGCCACTCCTCCGATCCCAGTGCCTGCACTGATGCCCATCAGAAGGACAAGCGTATCGGAAATCGTGTTAAAACTGTGCCTTACGGCGTAGAGCAGCAGCCATGCCGTCATGATGGCGAAGGACCAGACGGCCATCTGTACGAGCGCGAGGCTGTAAGGCTTTCTCCCAACCTCGGGATTCGGACCGACATCGCGAAGGATATTGGTCTTTGCGGCAAGGAGCAGGAAAAGAAGAATAAGCGCCACGATGATAACGATGCTGACGGTGAACCATGTCTTGTTTACCAGGACCAGGGTGAATGCTTTTTCCTTCTCCACCAAGGTCGGGATCGGCGCTTGATCTTCGAGTCCCACGCTGACTGAAACCTTGCGGCTGAAAAACTGCCCGGTCTTGCGCGAGGAGATAAAATTATCCCAAAGAGCAATCGGGGCGGTCGTGTGGCCGATAAAAAAACGCAGATCATCTTTATCGCTGTTGATGACATATGATCGGGGATACACCTCCTTCAACGGCATTCGATCAAAAAAAAGAATGATATTTTTGTTATTTTGCCGCGCCTCATCAATCAGTTCTTCGCCATTGACGATTGTCACGCAGATCTCTTCCGCAAGCCCCGCCGAATCCGCGTGACCGGTGTTGCCGGAAGCGACGGAGAGGACGTAGGGCTTGGCCGTGTCCAGCGGCATGGCATGCAAAGAAGGAGCAAATGCCATTAATCCCGGGAAAACAATCAAAGCGCTGAGTCTTCTGATAAGTTTGAGTCCATGCGACTTCATGGAGCCACTCCTCCCCGTGTTTGATGCTTCCGGATACCACAACAGGCAGATTTGAAACGAAAAAAGCGGGAAATCAAAGACAAAGACTCAGTACGAAGTACATACGGTGATTGTGAATAGCAGGGCAAAAAGACAAGGCCAGAAACAGAGCCTTGGGATCAAGTTTTCCCGGTACTGGACCAGATGACTATTCGCGTTCGCAGAATATAAAACCGAATTTATCGAGACCAGCAGAATGGCGAAATAGGTAAGAAAGAAAAAATATTCCAAGTAAAAGACCTGTTCCACCACAATCGTCCGCCTGATGTTGACATGACTGAAGGCTATAACCAAAAACATCGAAGCGCAGATATTGAGTATCCTGCCGCTTCCGGTCTGCATGACGCTCACCCGCCGTTCATCTTTGCTCGTGATCATAAGAAGCGTAAAGAGGAGAATTGTCACGATTATGAGAGCAGTCAGGTTGGAAATGAAGGCGTCGGTAAAGTTCCGTTTAATCTCGAAGCTGAAGCAGAATGACGGGAACATCTCTTTATTCAACGGTCGTTCCAGGCCGAAATTGGTAGTGTAGATATTTTCCCTCAACTCAAAAAAACTGCGGTCAATCTTCCAGCCCGGTAGGGTCAAGCCCTTTTGGAGTCCGGGAAGCGCGGTCGGATTTGTAAAATTGTACGCGGCAAGATCCGGCACCAGGAAAACATTATGGTTCAGGTCCTTGTGCAGTATTTGCAGGCTTAATGTGTCCTGTTCAAGCGGATATTTCAAATGATCTATCTGCTGGGGAACCGTGCATCTTACATTCCAGCGTACGATTTCAAACCCCTTCTCCCTGGTGCTGTAATTTTCCTGCATTGTCAGGCTTGATGCTCCGCCTATCGTGAACCCGCGCGCCACCGCATCCTGTTCACCCAGCCGGTATTTTTGCCAGATGTAACCGGAAACCGTCAAGTCGCTGGCTGAGTTCAACGAGGCGGACTCAATAAAGATGCCGGTCGGTATGTATACCGGAGCCTCGGTATGCCTGTCCGATGATGCCCGGGTATACGAGTTCATGATCCTGGTCAACGCCGCCTTGTCGTTGACCAGGACACCTTCACTCCTGCTTATGGAATTATAGGAAAGTGAAATCTTCCACAAGACGCCGATCCCCGCCGCAAAGAAGATCGCAATCGTCGCCGACGCAGCCCATAAACGCGTCCGTTTGCCGCTGCATACCCCGTACAAAAGCGCGGCCATCGAGGACAAAAAGATCACCAGGACGGTAGTGACCTGTATGAGTTGGCGTCGCAACAGATCGATATCCCCAAGGCAGATCATCCTTGACAAAGGTATTCTGCATGGACCATCCGGTGGACGGGATAGGGGCGTAGATCAGCCAGGACTCAAGTCCGGTGCTTACGCTCCGGTGATCGAGCACACCCGAGCCGCGCTTGCTTGCCTGTTCAGCCAGGATCAGTCTGTCCCGGTCGTTCTGCTCTTGTGAAATTTGCCTCAGCTTTTTGCGCAAGACCACCAGTTCGGTGTCCGGGTGGTAAAGGTATGCCCCCTCTTGCGAAACAAGCGCCCCGAAGCCTGTCGGCCCCAGGTCCAAAGATTCGATGATCCGTCCGATCTCCTCCATGGAAATGGTGATGGTTACAACACCCCTTGCGGAGCGTTGGCCGGCAGCCTCATCCATCCCGCCATAGAAAGGGACGGAATATGCAACCAGAAGAGAGCTGGAGGCTTCGCCGTAGAATGGTTGCGACCACCGCGGCCCACTGTCGATTGAAGAGCCGAACCAATCGTATTCCGGCTTGGTGTAATCGTATAGCGTGTCGAGCTGGATCCGCTCGATACGGCCATTCTTCCTCACATGCAGCACCGAGTAGAGTCTGCGGCCCGGATCAAACGCATACGGTTTGTAAGACAGGGCGGCACTAAGAAAATGCGGATGATGCTCCAGAAGCTCCCGAAGCCTTATTGGTGCGGCTTTGTGGACCAATTCTCCGCTACTCAACCGGTCCGCGATCGAATTGGCGTTGTCGGTTACTTCGCGGGCAACCCGGTCAATTGCCCTGGTCGCCTGAACGGTCAGGGAGGTGAGGCGGCTTTGGGCAGATTCCATCACCCCTCTCTTGTATGTCAGATAACGGGCAAGCAAAACAGCGCTCGCGACGAGGCTGGTTGCCGCGACCAGCAACAGCAAGGCAAAGATGATCCGTTTCCTTGCTTCCCGCCGCATTTCCGGTTGTTTCGCTGTCGATTCCTCGATCATTTTCCCCATTTTATTCCTTATTCAGGAACGTCTTCCCGGAGCTTTGCTTGCTGGAAATATTTGGGCCAGTGCCAGACCCACGCTTTTGTGTACAAGTGCAAGCCTGGCACTGTCAGGTTTCATCTCCATGAAAACAGGGGGATGACCGGTGTTCCTGGCACTACTTGGGGTAGATATCGAGTATCACGTCTAACTCAACTCTTTTACTAATAATATCTGCCGCTTCTGTCATTTTTTCGACAACCTCCTCCAGAGTTACCGTTGCTTCTCTGATTTCATCAATTCTGCCAAAGCGGCCTGATTTATTTGAGAGCTCCCATTTGCCGGAGATTGTGTTGAATTTGAGCTCTCCCCCGATGTAGGCCGAACCGGCATAGCATGAAGAGGTGCCATCATCCGCGAACCATGCGGCAAGCGTCGGATGGCCGCCGCTCCCGTCCTTTTCAAAAAACTTTTTATTCTCCTCAAAATATTCTTTCATTTTTTCCAGGGTATCGTGGAGAGAAGAGGCAAAGGCTTCGGGAAATCTCCACGGTTCTTCAATGCCGACGATAACCTTGCCGTCTTCCCGTAAGACCCATAAAAAAACCACCTCCTCGAACGCTTGGATCTCCTTGATCTGAGTGAATTCCTCCGGATTGGCCACAATATCTATCCAGACTGGATTGATCATGGTCAGTTCACTTGTTTTGACTCTTCTTGGCATAATTGGGTTCATGATATCCTCCTCGAATTACATGTGAGTTGTAAACGCCACCGCATGGGGCATTCGTTACCAGGTCGCGCCGTTGATGTCCGCAAGTTCGGCCGGCAGCAGCATGGCATGAAAGGCATTCATCGCGGCAGCACCCGCGACTGCCAGGGCCGGTGCTACGCCGATCGCCGGCAGAGCCGGCGGACCAGGATAAGACCAGCGGTACCAGACATTGAGGGTCACTCCACCAGCACCGTTGATGATGCCGTTGAAAGGGTTGGCGACGCCAGCGCCAGCCACGCCGTTGAGCCAGCCGGCGCAACCGGCGCAAGGCGCCATTTCCACATACAGAACCGCCTGGTTCGGTGCCACCATGTAGAGGCCGCCCAGACCCAGCCCCGCAGCTTGGGTATTGGTGAGAGCCGCGCGTTCCGCGTGGCCGGCCACCGGCCCGAGTACCAAGCCGCCCGCAGCCATCTGGGAATTGCCATAGACTACAGAATAGGGAAGCGCCGCCCCAGCAACCGCAGGAGGCACAACACCGCCGGGCGGGACCGCGCCAAACCCGGCGACAGCCACTGCCGCCGCAAATCCGGCCCCAGGGTTGGGAGCGACCGCCACAGCCGCACAGCACGATCCGGGACCAATGCCCGCCCCGGCGCCTCGGACGGCACCGAAATGGGCGACCTGCTGACGGGCAAGTTCTTTGGCAACGGCATAACCGGGAAGACCTGCATTGGCCGGGATAAGCTGATTTAACACGATTGGCATTGGAATCTCCTTCATTGTTGACAAGAATTGTTTATGTTTTCAGGGTGATACGTTGAGGACTGCCCCTTTAGGCGTGAGTCATGATGATATCGGCTCGGGCGGGTTCAACAGTGAGGTTCAGCTCCCTGCTCCAGCCACTTTTCTTAGGTCCAGGCCGAACTGCCTGGCAAGGTCGTAGCTGATGCCGTGAACCACCCCCTTTCCTTCGGCGATGCAGAGCTTGCGCCTCCGCACGTCTTCCACGAAATTCGGGTTGGCGGCTTCCGCCCGCCGGTTCGCCACGATCCGCATCTTTGCCAGCTCGGTTTCTTCCGGCGAGGCTGATTGCGGCAACTTCCCGAAATCCGCCATGATCAGCGCCTTGACACCGTCGGCAATGCTTCCGTTCTGAACGCAGATATCGAACATCAGCGCTCTGCCGCGCTCGGACCAGAGGCCATAATCCTGGCAGAGCCGAATGCCTTTTTGGTAGTACGTTGCCGCCCCTCTCACCTCGATTGCCTGGAATTCCGGGGTGAGCCCGAGAGCCCTGAACATCTGTTTCCAGGGATCTGTTATGGTATGCTTGGCCTGATCCTGGATTGAGGCGGCAAAGGACAAGGCTGCCTCCTTGCCTCCGTTGATCGCCTGCTGGAGCTGGCCCAGGTTTTCACCGAAAATTCCCACAACGATGTCCTGATGATTGGCGAACATCTCCTTCAGGAGTGTCTGGAGCGTCCCCTGCCCGAAATTCCACTGCAGTGCGCCGAAACTCATGCCCTGGCCGTCAAAATTTCCGGTCATCGTTGCGAAGCACTCCGGAGAAAACTTTCCGGTCTCGAAAGATCCGGTGAGCGCCAGGCAGCGCGAGTCCAGATCGCCGGACACCTCCTTGGGCGCTGAAGCTTGGGAGGGAAAAAGTTTCCCCCAGGTAGCGGGACCCACAATCCCGTCCGCTCCCAGCCCGGAAGCGGTCTGAAATTTTTTGAGCGCGGTCTCGGTTGGGGAACCGAATACCCCGTCCGGTTCCCCTTGATAGAAGCCCGCGTCTTTCAACGCCTTCTGGATACGCGCCACATCCTCGCCGCTTGAGCCGTTTTTATATACCGCCATGAGTACACCTCCTCTGGTTTAGGTGGCATTCATCGAATCGGTCACCCGTATTGCACGGTTTCAGGCGACCAGTCACTCCACCTTGAACGTCTTGAACACCCCTTGGGTCTGCGCCAGGTGGTTGATCAGTCTGGCCGCGCCTTCCGTAGGCTCCGAACCCTCCACGCGCAAAACCACGTGGATGCTCCCCGCTTTGCTCTGCTTCCCACCGGCCATATCGACAAAGATGTTCTTTTTCGAAGCTTCGCTTTCCTGCCGTTCGTCTTCGGTACTGGCCTTATCCGCCTGTCCGGCCGACTCTTCCGTGAGCTGACCGAGATCCACGTCAAAGGTGATTTCGACATCCTTGATTTTCAGC
>PHAW01000297.1 GCA_002841785.1 Deltaproteobacteria bacterium HGW-Deltaproteobacteria-3
TCGTGGTTCTGGGCGGTCTGATCTACATCATCCGGAACAGGGAAGAGAAAAAAGAGTAGGGGCGCAAGTCCCGGCTTTTCACGGAAAGGAGTGTTCCCATGCAGGAAAGAGAAGCATTAGGAGGCAGGGTGCTGACCGTGCCCTTCAAGGTATGCGCGGCTATCGTGCTTATCGGTCTTTTTTTTATCGGCAAGCGTTTCATCTTTGGGATCGGTTCGGTTACCAATATGAACGACGGCTATCCCTGGGGAATCTGGATCGCCTACGATGTGGTGGTGGGTACGGCCTTGGCCTGCGCCGGATATTCCATCGCCCTGATTATTTATGTATTCAACAAGGGGGAGTATTCGCCCCTGCTGAAGCCCGCCCTGATGACCAGCATGTTCGGCTACACCCTGGCCGGGATCTCGGTTATCTTCGACATCGGCCGTTACTGGCAGGCCTACAACATCTTCCTGCCCTGGCTCAGCAACCTGCATTCGGTGATGTTCGAGGTCGCGCTGTGCATCGGCACCTATATCCTGGTGCTGTGGATGGAGTTTGCCCCGGTGCTGCTGGATAAATTCAAGGCGGACCAGTTGAAGGTCAGGCTCAACCGGATCATCTTTGTCTTCATCGCCTTGGGCATCCTTTTGCCCACCATGCACCAGTCTTCCCTTGGCACCATGATGCTCATGGCCGGGCACAAACTCTCCCCTCTCTGGTGGAGCGGCTTTTTGCCCCTGCTTTTTCTCATCACCGCCGTGGTCATCGGCTATGCCGCGGTGATCTTCGAGTCGCTCGTCGCCGCCATCGCCTTCAAACGGCCCATGGAAATGCGCCTGTTGAGCAAAATCTCGGCGCTCATGCCCTGGCTGCTCGGCCTCTATCTGGTGGTTCGCATCGAGGACGTAAACCTGCGCGGCTATCTGCCCCTGGCCTTTGAGGGAGGGCTCCTGGGCAACCTTTTTCTGCTCGAAAACCTGTTGTTCCTTGCCGCCCTGCTGATCCTGGCGTATCCCAACAACCGGCAGAGCCCGCAGTTGCTGTTCATCGCCTCGTGCGCCATGTTGCTTGGCGGGAGCATGTACCGGTTCAACACCTATATCGTCGGTTTCGATCCCGGCACCGGCTGGCAGTATTTCCCCTCGGTGCCGGAAATGTTCATCACCTTCGGCATTATTGCCGCCGAGGTGATGGCCTATCTGTGGTTTGTCAAGACCTTGCCGGTGTTGCCCAAACTTAACAAGGCATAATGCATATCCTGAAGGAGAGTGTTCATGGCCAAGAGAATCGTCGTTGATCCCATCACCAGAATTGAAGGGCATCTCCGGATTGATTGCGAGATCGACAATGGCCGGGTGACCAAGGCCTGGTCTTCCGGCCAGATGTGGCGCGGGATCGAGTTGATCCTCCAGGGCCGCGACCCTCGAGACGCTTGGGTCTTCACCCAGCGGATCTGCGGGGTTTGCACCACGGTGCACGCCATTGCCTCGGTGCGGGCCGTGGAGAACGCCCTGAGTCTGGAGGTGCCGCTCAACGCCCAGTACATCCGGAACATGATCATCTCCGCCCACGGGATATTTGATCATATCGTTCATTTCTACCATCTCTCCGCCCTGGACTGGGTGGATATCGTGTCCGCCCTCAAGGGCAGCCCCAAGGGGGCCGCCGCCCTCGGTCAGCAGCTTTCTCCCTGGCCCCGCAACAGCGAGCAGGAAATCAAGGCGGTGCAGGAG
>PHAW01000298.1:0-736 GCA_002841785.1 Deltaproteobacteria bacterium HGW-Deltaproteobacteria-3
ATATAGTTGGCCGTCCCGTTCATGATGCCCATGATCGAGAGGATCTTGTTGGCAACCAGCCCCTCTTTCAGGGCCTTGATCACCGGAATGCCGCCGCCGACACTGGCCTCAAAGCCGACCTCGACGTTTTTCCTGGCCGCGGCCTCAAAGATCTCCATGCCGTGCTGGGAGACAAGAGCCTTGTTGGCGGTGACCACATGCTTGCCATGCTCTATGGCCTTCAAAATAAAAGTTTTCGCCGGCTCAATCCCGCCGATGAGCTCGACCACGATGTCGATCTCCGGATCCTTGAAGATCAGGTCCGCGTCCCGGACAAGCTCAACCCCCTTAAATTGCGGGGGCAATGCTTCAAGGCGGATATCCGCAACGCGGCACAACCGGATGGAGGCGCCGGTTTTCCGCCGCAACCGCTCGCTCTGCTGCAACAGAACCTCTGCCAAACCGCTGCCGACTGTGCCAAAACCCAGCAAACCAACCTTGATTTCTTTCATGGGACTATCCTGCAAAATGTATCCGGAAACAAAACGGAATCCTGTTCAAGCGGGCACCTCAGCCCGCCGCCGTCCCGACGATGCTCAACCGGAATTTAATACCTTTTTTGCCGGATGATGTCAAAAATATTCACGAGGAAACTCCGTTGGGTTTTCCACAAAATTTTCTTGAAAAACCCGGCTATCATTAATGAGTTCCATTGACAAGATGCGCAAAAAAAATTACAAGTAGCGGGAATCTTCGG
>PHAW01000298.1:744-4371 GCA_002841785.1 Deltaproteobacteria bacterium HGW-Deltaproteobacteria-3
GATGCGCAAAAAAAATTACAAGTAGCGGGAATCTTCGGGGATGCAATCCACCGGAATGTCACCGCGCCACATCCCATTCCTCGGCCAAGGATCAGCCCGACTGCTCCATCGATGTGCATTCTTGTTATGAAGTATATTTTTCAGATCTCAACCAATTAATCTAAGAGGATGACTGCAAGTGGGTGAGCTTAATATTATTTCAATGTTTTTTGAGGCCGGACTCACGGTCAAATTTGTCATGATCATGCTCCTGGGGTTCTCTCTGTACTCGTGGTTCATTGTGTTCCAGAAATTTTCCCTGTACAGGAAGGCGAAAATGGAAAGCGAAGAATTCCTGGAAACATTCTGGCAGAGCAAGAATCTTTCCGAAGCCCTCAGGTTCGCCAACAACCTCTCCCTATGTCCGGAGGCGAACATCTTCCGGACCGGCTACCATGAACTCCAGAAGCTCGGCAAAACAACAGCGGCCTCCCGGGCTGCCGATGAAACCCTGGAGACACGCCTTGCCGGCATGGAGCCCCTGAAAAGGGCGCTCCGCAAAGCGGAAAATATCGAATCCGCCAGACTGTCCGAGTCACTTCCTTTTCTGGCCACCACCGGCAGCACCGCCCCCTTTATCGGTCTTTTCGGGACGGTCTGGGGCATCATGACCTCTTTTCATGAAATAGGCATGCGCGGTTCGGCTTCGCTGGCCGTTGTGGCGCCCGGTGTTTCCGAGGCCTTGGTCGTTACGGCCGCAGGCCTTGCCGTGGCCATCCCCGCCGTTGTTTTTTACAATTATTATTCCAACCAGATGGCGGAAATCGAAAGCAGGATGCACAGCTTTTCCGTTGATTTTTTGAACCTCGTGGAACGGGATTTCATCTCCCGGCAGAGTTAGCACCTCGTTGGGAACCGTGACAAAACACCCCTGCCAGTTCTTGTCATTTCGTTACGATTCCTTCCGCCGATCACGGCATTGCAACATATAATTTTTTACAAACTACGGTTTACAGGAATTCGCCATGGGTCCGGTCGAAGACGGCAACTGCAAAAGACGGCTTGTTTCGGATATCAACGTCACTCCGCTGGTGGACGTCATGCTTGTGCTGCTGATCATTTTCATGATCACCGCCCCCATGATGACCCAGGGCGTTGACATCGATCTGCCGGAAACAACCGCCAAACCCCTGCAACAGGAAAAGACCGCTCAACAACACCAAGGGCACCCAGGCAGCCATCAAACAGGAACTGGCCGCTCTTGCAAAAAAAGGCACGAATGACGCGGTCCTGCTCAGGGCCGATAAAGAAGTTCCTTACGGTGTCGTGGTTTCTCTCATGTCCGACATCAAGGCCGTTGGTTTTGACAAACTCGGCATGATCACCCAGCCAGAAATCGACAAACCCAAACAATAGCAGACACACCGTGCCTTTTCGTCCGCCGACATCCGAACTGCCTGACAACCAATGGCAAAAACCCCTGTTTTTGACCATTACCGTGCATGTTTGCTTCGTGCTATTCGGGCTTTTTGCTCCAAATTTCCTGCACTTCCAGCGGAAAATACCGGAGGTGTATACGGTCAACCTTTTCTCCGTGGAGGATCTCGGCGGACCAGCTCCGGCGGCCGCGCCAAGCAAAGCCGCAACCGCCCCCCAGGCGGAACCAAGCCCGCCCGTGGCAGCGCCTGAGCCAGCCAAGCCCACGCCACCGCAAAAAACACCGCCGGCGCCGGAACCGCCGGCGGTCGCTAAGGACGCCATCTCGCTGAAACCGATAAAAACAAAGGAAAAAGCAGACATTGACAAGGTAAAGCTGTTGCGGGACAAACTGCTCGCCGAAGACAATGCGAAAAAAGCGCAGGAAGCAGCGGAAAAAGCCAAAGCCGATGCGGACAAAAAAGCAAAAAGCGCGGTTGACCTGATCAAACAAAACCTCAAGGCAAGCCAGCAGCTTGCCGCCGGTAAAGCCGCCGCCGGGACGGGGACAGGTTCCACAACCTCGACTCAGGCAGGCAGCGGCACAGGGAGCGGCGCGGGCGGCAGCGGGATCATGGTCGATGAAAATCTCCGCCGCTACCTTCTTGCCGTGAACAACCAGATCCATGAGCATTGGGCCCTGCCGGACCTGCAAAACTGGAAGGAAAACATCGAGGCCATTGTCATTATCCGGGTCAGGCGCGATGGCGTTATTGTTGAAAGCTCTTTCAAGAAAAAATCAGACAATATCTTTTTCAATCAATTTGTTGAAAAAACGCTGAAGCTCTCTTCACCGCTACCGCCATTCCCCATCGGCATCAACCAGTCGGAAATGGAAATCGGCCTGAAATTCAGACCAGGAGAAGTTTTATAACATGGATTTTTTAATGAAAAACAACTGGACGAAAAAAACTGAAAATCCCCCATCGGACCGCGCCGCAACTCATGGCAAGGCACACCATGGTCTTTCCATGAAAAACAGCATCTTCGCTTCCGCCCCGGGCATGATTCTCCTGTGCCTCACCCTGTTGCTCGGCTCCGTCCGCCCGGCGGAAGCCATAGTCTATCTGGATATCACCTCTGCCAACGTCCGCAAGGTGAACATCGCGGTTCCGTATTTTGTCGATAAAAAACAACCGGGAACCATCCATGACGGCGGCAAGAAGATGGCGGATCTCCTGAGCCGGGCCCTGGCCTTTCACGGGTTTGTGCAAATAATCGATCCCGCTGCCTACGGTGGCGCCCAGACCTGGGACTGGGCTGCTCTCGGCACGGAATTCACGATCCTCGGCCAATATGAAATGACCGCGAAATTCAATCCGGCCGCATGATTCTTGGCCGTCGTTACCAGACCCCGATCAGCAAGCATCAGGAAAGCGTAAAAAAATTCTGCGATGAAGTTATTTTCCAGCTCACCGGCGAACGCGGGGTGAGCCAGAGCCAGATCGCTTTCGTTTCCACATCGTCCGGGCACAAGGAGATCTGGCTTGCCGATGTCCTTGGCGATAACGTCCGCCAGGTAACCCAGCATGAATACCTGGCTGTTTCTCCCAGGTTCTCCCCTGACAACAAATGGCTCGCCTACACCTCATACCACCGGAACAACCCCAATCTCTATATCACCGCGCTGAGCACCCTCAAGACCACCCGCGCCATCTCCTACCAGAAGGGCCTCAACATGGCGCCTGCCTGGGCGCCGGACGGCAGTGTCCTGGCCGTAACCCTCAGCAAATCTTCCAACCCGGATATCTATCTCATTGATATCAACGGCAAAGAATTGCGGCGGCTGACCAACGGCGAGGGCGTCAACGTCTCCCCCACCTGGTCGCCGGACGGAAAAAAGCTTGCCTTTGTTTCCGATCGAAGCGGCACCCCGCAAATTTACGTCATGAACGTGGCCACCAAATCCGTGCAACGGATAACCTACCTTGGCAATGAGAACAGCACCCCGAGCTGGTCGCCCAAAGGAGATTGGATCGCCTATACAGGCAGGATAAATGGCAACACCCATATCCTGATGATCAAGCCGGAAGGAGGCACTCCGGTCCAGTTGACGCAAACAGCAGGCGACCATGAGTCGCCCAGTTGGTCCCCCGATGGCCGGCAAATCGTTTTTTCAAGAAAACGGAACAATAAAGAGGAAATATGCGTCATCTTTAAAAACGGCATGGG
>PHAW01000299.1 GCA_002841785.1 Deltaproteobacteria bacterium HGW-Deltaproteobacteria-3
TCCCGCCCGGAATCGGATTATCAGCGGGTTGTCGCTGGGCGTCGTGGTGGTGGAAGCCGCCCACCGGTCCGGCACCCTGATCACCGCGCACCAGGCGCTTGAACAGGGAAGGGATGTTTTTGCCATCCCCGGCAGGATCGATTCCCCGAAAAGCGAAGGCTGCCACCGCCTGATCCAGGAAGGCGCCAAGCTCGTACACAGCGCGGCCGATATTACCGGAGAATTGGCCCTGCGCACCCAGATCTTCCCTCCGCAAACAAGGGTGCAAGCACCGCCAATGCCCCCCGAAGAGGGCAAGGTCTTCTCCCTGCTTGAGGTGTACCCCCGAAACATCGAAGAGATTATCCTGGCGGCGCAACTGCCATCGCACAGGATAAGCGAGATCCTCCTGCACCTCGAACTCCGGGGGCTGGTGGCATCTTTACCGGGCAAACAGTACCAAAGGCTTGCGGAACCACATTCGTCCAGTGTATAAGGCCCCTAGAGAAAGGGACGCATCTGCGCCAGCTTAACACAAACGCACAGGACACCATGTCACAATCGCTTATCATTGTTGAATCTCCGGCCAAAGCCCGGACCTTGCAGAAATATCTCGGCAAAAACTTTACCGTCAAGGCATCGGTGGGCCATATCATCGACCTGCCGGTTACAACCCTGGGCGTTGACATCGCCAATGATTTCGCCCCCCAATACGTAACGATCCGGGGCAAGGGAAAAATCATCAGCGACCTGAAAAGCGCGGCGGAAAAGGCCGACACGATCTACCTGGCCCCTGATCCGGACCGCGAGGGGGAGGCCATTGCCCACCATATCGCCGAAATCCTGCAATCCACGCACAAGCCCATCCACCGAGTTCTCTTCCACGAACTCACCAAAAAAGCGATCCTCGCCGCCATCGACCAGGCAAGCGAGGTCAACCAGCAGCGCTTCGAAGCCCAGCAGACCCGCCGGATCCTGGACCGGTTGGTGGGCTATCAGATATCCCCTCTGCTGTGGGACAAGGTCCGCCGGGGCTTGAGCGCGGGCAGGGTGCAGTCGGTCGCGGTCCGCATGGTCTGCGAGCGCGAGCAGGCCATCGAGGCCTTTGTTTCGGAAGAGTACTGGTCCATCCACACCACCCTGGAAGGAAAAACGCCGCCGCCCTTTGTCGCTCAGCTCGACCAGGCGTACGGCAAGAAGATCGACCTCAAGAAAAACAAGATCGGCACCGATGGTGAGGCGCAGGCCATTGTCGCTGCCGTGCGGGACGCTTCTTTTCTGGTGGAGAGCCTGGAGAAGAAAAAGAAAAAACGCAACCCGAGCCCGCCCTTCATCACCAGCACCATGCAGATGGACGCCAACCGCAAGCTCCGCTTTTCCGCGAAAAAGACCATGACCCTGGCCCAGCGGCTCTATGAGGGCATCGAATTGGGCGCCGAAGGCCCCACCGGCCTGATCACCTACATGCGGACCGACTCCACCCGGATCAGCAACGAGGCCCTGGAAGAGGCCCGGGGGTATATCTCCGAAACATTTGGGGAACCGTTCCTCCCTGCCAAGCCGAACATCTTCAAGACCAGCAAATCCGCCCAGGACGCCCACGAAGCCATCCGGCCCACCGACGTGCGCAACACTCCGGAGAAACTTGCGCCCTTTCTGGAAAAAGACATGCTGGCCCTCTACTCCCTGATCTGGAAACGCTTTCTCGCCTGCCAGATGGCCCCGGCGGCCCGCGACTTTGTTTTTAAAACCGTGGGCTCCATCATGCGTTTTCAGGGTTTCATGGCCCTGTACGAAGAGGCGGTGGATGAAAGCGCTTCTCCTGGAGATGGCGCGGAAGGCGACAATGCCGCCCTGCCGGACCTGAAAAAAGGCGAGACCGTCTCCCTCCTGAGCATCGAGCCCAAGCAGCATTTCACCCAGCCTCCTCCCCGGTATACAGAGGCGACCCTGGTGAAAGCCCTGGAGGAAAACGGGGTTGGCCGGCCCTCCACCTATGCTTCCATCCTTTCCACCATCCAGGAGAAGGAATACGCCCTCCTGGCCCAACGAAAATTCATGCCCACGGACCTGGGCAAGCTGGTCAACGAACTGCTTGTCGCCCATTTCCCCGATATTCTGGACATAGAATTCACCGCCTCCATGGAGGAAAAGCTCGATGAGGTGGAGGCTGGAAACAGCCAGTGGCTGAAGGTATTGCAGGATTTTTACGGTCCGTTCAGCAAAACGCTGGACGCCGCCAAGGAGGAGATGAAATCAATCAAGAAAACAGCCATCCCCACCGACCTGCCCTGTCCGCTCTGTGACGGGAAAATGGTGATCAAGTGGGGGAAAAACGGCGAATTTCTTGCCTGCGAG
>PHAW01000060.1 GCA_002841785.1 Deltaproteobacteria bacterium HGW-Deltaproteobacteria-3
TTCGTGTACCGGCCATACGGAATCTTTCCCATGCTGACACCCCCGTTCTGTAATATGAATGATCAGAATTTTGGTGTCCATTTTTTTCAACCTACCTCAAGACTCATCGGGCAATGGTCCGACCTCGCCACCTTCACCCTGCCCGCGCTTTTTTCATCCACACAGAAGTGGTAGGTCGGGTAGAGCAAAGCGAAACCCGACAGAGGCGAGGCTGCGGATTCGGCGGTTTCAATTGCCGGGTTACGCCCCGACGGGCTAACCCGGCCGACGGACTATGAATGTGCTATGAAAAAGGAGGATACCCTCCGGTTTTTCTGTAACCTGCCCTCATTTTCCGTGATCGCCTAAAACCAACCTGATAACCACTCACAGCCTCCGGCTGGATTCGGTGATAATTTTATCCAGAAAATTTTCTTCCGCACTGCCCTGCACCGCCGTCTCTTTCATCTGTTCGGCCCATCCGGCAATTTGACTCAAGGCTTCCCGCTGTTCCAGGATGATGTTTTCCCAGGCCCGCCGTTCATGAAAAAAGGCATCGATACCATCTTGGACTACTTGCAAGAGCGCGGCTTTGGTTTCGGAATTGAGGCACTGGCTCACCCCTTTCTGCTCCTCGATAATACTGAGAAATTTCGCCCGGAAGCTGTTGTGGGATGAAATGGTGTTTGCCGGGTTCAAGGTCTGCTGATAGGAAAGAATTCGTTTAAGTTTTGCCTTGATATCCTCAGGCCGCACCGGCTTGGCCAGATAATCAAAGGCGCCAAGTCGTATGGCCTCGATGGCCGATTCCACAGTGCTAAAGGCGGTTACCATGATAACCGCACAGGCCGGGTTGGACTCCTTGGCGAATTTGATGACATCCAGGCCCCCCTCCGTGGCATGATCGGTCCCGGGCATGTTCTTGTCGGTCACCACGGCATGGAATTGCTGCTCGCCCAAAAGCGCGATGGCTGAGGCCGCATCACTGGCGGTCATGGTTTCGCAGTTCTGTCTTTCCAGCCCCAGCCGGATAACCTCGCGGGAGGTGGGCTCATCATCAACGACCAACACGCGTATTTTGAGACTCATGTCCACTGGCTCAGCCATGTGTTCTCCTTCAGCCGTATGTACTACAAGGATTTTTCCTGCGTACCGGGCGAGCTAACCAAAACAGCGCCGCTTCCAACATGGAGCGATACGGTGCGGGGAA
This sequence comes from Deltaproteobacteria bacterium HGW-Deltaproteobacteria-3, assembly GCA_002841785.1. GTDB lineage: Bacteria > Desulfobacterota > Desulfobulbia > Desulfobulbales > Desulfurivibrionaceae > Thiovibrio. The sequence continues at coordinate 1,190 of PHAW01000060.1, forward strand.
CGGTGCCGCCCGTATCCTGCTTCACGACGGGTATCCCGAAACAACGAAGAGTCTTTTCTATTTCTATGCGAAGCCTTTCCCCGAGATGAAAAGGATTGCCGATTTTTATGACAGCGGCGCCACCGGCCAACTTGGCCACGATCCCCGATTTCTCCACGGAATACAGCTCTGCTGCGGCAAGAACTCCGTTCAGCAGCAATGGGACAGCCGAACGGGCATAATATCCCTCCCCCCGTTTTTTTCCAGAATGGCACAGTTGATCCGGAAGGGCAATATGGACAAGCCCCATGGTTTTAGTTTTCGGATGGTGAAGGATCAAGGCGATGCAGGAGCCGAGGGCATAGGTGCGCAATATATCTCCAGGGCTGTTGGAGACGGCCCAGCCACCGATTTCCACCACCTTGAGAGTGCTCATGCCGTTGGGTGCGCCAAGGAGTCCCTAAATGAGAGCCAACACTATTGATGATATCATGGTTTCTCCCTGTCAGAAGAAAAAAATTTCAGAGGAAAACAGGCGGTTATCCGTGCAATAACAATGGGTTGTCAGATAAACCCGAGGACGACTGGGCAGTGATCCGATCCCATTATATCATGTAAAATAGCAGCCTCGGTTACTCGTCTTTTGCTTTTTTCATCCACCCAGAAGTAGTCGATCCGCCACCCGATGTTCCTTTCCCTGGCGTTGAAGCGGTAGCTCCACCAGGTGTACTGGCCCGGCTCCTGGTTGAACATCCGGAAGGTGTCCACGAACCCTGCCTCTAAAAACTGATCCATCCAGGCCCGCTCCTCCGGGGCATAGCCGGGATTTTTTTCGTTCTGCCTGGGGTTTGTCAGGTCGATCTCCTTGTGCGCCACGTTGAAATCCCCGCAGATCACCACCGACTTTTTGGCGGCCAGGGTTTGGGCAAAGGTGAGCAGATCGCGGTTGAACCTGAGTTTGTAATCCATGCGCACCAGCCCGTGCTGGGAGTTGGGAAAATAGGCGTTCACGAAGTAGAAATCGCCAAACTCCAAGGTCAGCACCCTCCCCTCGTAATCGTGGTCGTGGTGGTCGATGCCGTAGAGCACCGAGAGGGGCTGCTCTTTGCTGTAGGTCGCCACCCCGGCGTAGCCTTTTTTCTGGGCGGAAAACCAGTAGGCGGTGTAGCCGGGAATGTTTCTGACCGTTTCCGAAAGCTGTTCCGGGTGGGCCTTGATCTCCTGGAGCGCCACCAGATCGGCGTCCCATTCGATGATGCGCTCGACAAAGCCCTTTTTCTCCACGGCCCGCAGGCCGTTGACATTCCACGACAGAAATCTCCGCATACCATTCTCGCTTGTTTTTTCTTCTTTTGGCTTTTTTCGCGGTTTCACCCCGATCCGCGGGCAATATCGGGCGATGACGCAGCGGTCGCAGTGGGGGGCCACCGGCTTGCAGGTGCCCTGGCCAAAGGCCACCAGGGTGGAGTTGATGGTCAGCCAGTACTGGGGCGGCAGCTTTTCCCTGAGCGCCATCTCGGTTTCCAGCGGGGTGCGGGTTTCCACATAGCCCCAGATGTTCATGATCCGGTGCACATGGGTGTCCACGCAGATCGCCGGTTTTTTGAAGGCCACCGCCACCACGAGGTTGGCGGTTTTTCTCCCCACCCCGGGCAGCCGGATGAGGGATTCGACCTCGTCGGGGATTTGGTTGCCAAACTCGCTGGCCAGCACGTCGGGCAGCCTGGTGAGGAATCCGGCTTTGTTCTTGTAAAAGCCCACCGGGAAGATCAGCTTGGCAATGCGCTCTTCGCCGAGTGCTGCCAGCCCGGCCAGGTCCGGTGCTTCCTTAAATAGCCTGGCCGCGGCCTTGGCCGTGGTTTCATCCTTGGTCCGGGCCGAGAGGATGGTAGCCACCAGCACCTTATAGGGATCCTTGGTCTGGACGGCGATGAGATCGACAATGGGCACGTCGTACCCCGCGACCTCCTTGCTGAGTATCTGTAAAGCCTCGGGCAGGAGAAATTCCATGGTGTACTCCTGGGGAGAAATGTTGCACAATGCAGCGTATGGGTATGATTACGCAGCATTTTTCCGTGATGATGCGAAATGCAACATCCCTGTTTCAGAGAGGAACAGTTTTTCCTTGACAGCGCATTTTCAGAGCAGTAAGCATACCGAAAATTTTACGAAATAGCCACAGCCACGGAGCAGGGATTTCTGTCCCATTCAGCGACGATGTCCCTTCGGGTGCAAGCGTTCACAGTGCTGGTTCATTTTTTAGGGGCCGTTACGAGATAACTCTTACATTTTACCCGATTTCGTAGCGGCTCCTTATGCCGATGACGAAACACCAATGTTTCAGTTATTTTTGAATAACGGCGCATATATTTTTTCATTTTTGCTTTGGGAAGACTAAGGAGGAAACTGAGGATGCTAGGAAACATCAAGGGAAAGGCGGGGATGCTGTTTGTCTCCCTCATGTGCACCATCATGTTGAGCCCGGCCTGGGCTCTGGCAAGCGAAGTGGTTGCCATGGATCAGATTCCGGCCGCCGGTGATCCGGGTTGGTGGAAATGGCCGGTGATTCTGCTGTTCGTCACCTTTGTCATGGGCATTATTGCGGTGCTTGGCGGCGTTGGTGGCGGGGTGCTCTTCGTGCCCATCATCGGCGGGTTTTTCCCGTTTCACCTTGATTTTGTCCGCGGCGCCGGGCTGCTCGTCGCCTTATGCGGCGCCCTGGCTGCCGGCCCCGGCCTGCTGAAGGCCAACCTTGCCAGCCTGCGTCTGGCCATGCCGGTGGCGCTCATCGCCTCCACCATGGCCATTGTCGGCGCCATGGTCGGTCTGGCCCTGCCCACCCATATCGTCCAGCTCGCCCTGGGCGGCACCATCCTCGGCATCGTCGCTATCATGCTTTCCGCCAAGAAGTCCACGGTCCCCCATGTTCCTCAGGCGGATGCGCTTTCCTCCGCCCTGCGCATCACCGGGGTTTTTTATGAGCCGACCACCAAGGAAGAGATCAACTGGAAGGTCCATCGCACCATTCCCGGCCTGCTGACCTTCATCATCATCGGGTTCATGGCCGGCATGTTCGGTCTGGGCGCCGGGTGGGCCAACGTGCCGGTGTTAAATCTCATGATGGGCGCGCCGCTCAAGATCAGCGTGGCCACTTCCAAGTTCCTGCTCTCCATCACCGATACCTCCGCCGCCTGGATTTATTTTAACAAGGGCTGCGTCATCCCCATGATGGTCGTGCCTTCGCTCATCGGCATCATGCTGGGCTCGTTCGTCGGGGTTCGCCTGCTCAAGGTGGCCAAGCCGACCTTTATCCGCTGGATGGTTATCGCCATTCTCCTCTTTGCCGGCCTGAAGGCGGTGCAAAAGGGCTTGAGCACCATGGGCATCAACCTGTTCTAGGAGCGCGAACGGTACGTTCTTAAGGGAACGATCTCCACCCAGAGGGCATACGTTTCGTTTGAGCAGGCAAGCGGCTCAACTCAGCTTTAATAGTTTATTTTACGGAGGATTGTATCATGTCAAACCATAATACCCAAGCAACCGAGGAACAGGTGCTGTACGCCGCTATTCTTGAAAAGGGCATGTACACGGGCCTGGCCCTCATGGTTATCACTTTTGCCCTCTATGTTTTCGGGATCGTGCCCTCGGTTGTGCCGCTGAGCGAGATTTCCATCTACTGGAGTACTCCGGTGCACGAATATCTGGTGGCCATCAACACCAATTTTCTCCACTGGGAACAGCTGCCCACCGGCTGGTCCTGGATGAAACTCCTCGGCTATGGCGATTTTCTGAACTTCCTGCCCATCGCTATCCTTTCCGGGATCACGATAGTCTGCTATATGGTCATCACCCCCGGGCTGTTCGCCAGGAAGGATAAGGCTATGGCCTTCATGGCCCTGGCCGAGGTGGTTATTCTGACTCTGGCGGCCAGCGGCCTGCTTTCAGTCGGCGCCCATTGAGCCAAGAGCCAATCGGGTCCGAGGTAAAAAAAATCCATCCTGCCCTGCGGCGGGGTGGATTTTTTTTGGCTCTCGGTCGAGATACGGCGCAGGCAAAGGGAAAGGCGGTGGAGGAGGGCGGTGTTCCCCGGACGGTCAAGCGATTCGTCGAGGCAGACGAAAATCCCATTTCTAAATCAAGCGTTACCTTTGTCGGCTGCGCTGCGCGGCTCCTCCTTGATTGAGAAACGGATAACTGTTTGACTGTTTGGCAAGAACACCAGTCTTCCCGGAGCCATTCCAGCTCCCATTTCATGTGCCGGAGCGAGATGCGCATTCCGCCCCGGGCATTTCCCCCCCCTGGCGAAACGCACCGGCAGATCAACGGTGGCGGTGGTGTGGTCGCCGGGGACGCTTTCCAGGCTCAGATGGCCCTCGTGATCCCGCACTAGCCCCTTGCTGATGCTCAACCCCACCCCGGTGCCCTCGCCGGGCGGTTTGGTGGTGAACAGGGTGTCGAATATCCGGTCGATGATATTCTGCGGAATGCCGATTCCCCAGTCCGTGACCGTGGTTCGGATGAACGGCCTGCCTCCCGGGCTGATCAGCCGGCTGTGGATGGCAATGCGTTTGTCGGGATTCTGCCCCTGATACCGTTGGTTGAGGGCGTAGCGGGCATTGGTCAGCAGGTTGAGGAACACTTGATGGAGCTGCTGGGGATTGCCCTGCAGACTGGGCAGATCCTCCGGCACCTCAATGTCCACCGTGATGCCGTCCTTGTTGAATTGATAGAGCAGGAGTTCCACGCACTCGACGATGATCGTCCGGATCTGGACCTCTTCCACCACTTCGTCGCGCTGTCTGGCAAAGGCGAGAAGGTTGTGGACAATGGTGGCCACCCGTTCGCTTTCCTTGATGATCCGGGAGAGAATATCCCGGGAGGCGCTGTCGCCGTTTTCCTCCATCCCGTCCAGAAGAACCTGGGAGTAATTGATGATGCCGTTGACGGGATTGTTGATCTCGTGAGCCACCCCGGCGGCCAGTTCGCCTATGGCCGCCATCTGTCCGGCCCGCAGCGCCTCGGCCTTATGGATCTCTTCCGCCGTGATGTCGCGGCCCATGATGATGAAGATCGTCTCCCTGGCCCGGCGCATGGAGCTGACAGAGATTTCCAGGGGGAAAGAGGAGCCGTCCCTGCGCAGGCCGGCGAATTCCCTGAGCGTGCCCATTGCCGACTGGATGCCCGCCATGGGCGATGCCTGCTCCAGGCCTGTGCGCGTTTCAGGGAAGCGGATGAGCAGGCGGATGTCCCGGCCCACCGCCTCGGCTGCCGTGTACCCGAACATCCGGGCCGCGGAACTGTTCAGGGACAGGATGTCGCCTTTTTCGTTCAAGGTGATGAGCCCGTCCAGCATGTTGTCGATGATGGCCCGCAGGTGGGTTTCCGCAAGCTCTCTTTCCCGGATGGACGCGGCAACCCGGAAGGAGCCGAGAAAGATGCCCAGCAGGCCGAGGAGCCAGAGCGCTCCATAGGCTGTGGAGAGAATGAAGATTTCCTTTAAAAAAAGCGCCTGCGGCAACTCCATGGGCAGGGAGACGCTGATTCCGCCCCGGATGTCTCCAACCTCATACCCCTGTTGGGCATGGCATTTCAGACAGCCTGCCTCGGTGACCATGGGACGCATGAGCCGGAAATACGTATGGCCGTTTATCGTGTCCATGGTCCAGACTTCATCGCTGCCCTGTTCAAAATCGGCCAGGGCCTCCCTTTCCCATGGGTCGGCGGCATTGGCGGCCCGGATGGGGTTGAGGCTGGTGATATGCCCCAGAGCCCCGTACTTCGAGGTCTGCAGCTCATACACCTGACGGATCATATACTCCGGGTTGACCAGGGCCAGTTCCTGGCCCGAGGTTGTCCGCACCCTGGGGTTTTCCACCATGTCTTCCAGATAAGGGTTCGGCGGGGTGGTTTGGGAAATCGGCACAAACAGCCCTTTTTGCCCGGCCGCCCATCGGTAGTACACCAGATCCTTCTCAAAGACGGTGCGGGCGGTGCTCATTGCCTCGGCCATCATGGCCTGTTGCCGGTGGAAAACCGACCAGGTCAAGAGGGAAGCGGTCAACAGGCTCCAGACCAGCGCCAGCACCCAGGGAACCGCGCCGGAGCCCCTGCCGGGCAAGTCATTTTTTCCCTCTTTTTGCTTCTCTTCCTGCCAGATGCAGTTTTCCAGAAGAAACGAGAGAATGCAGGCAAGCAGGGCCATTATGCCGCCGATGAGGATATGGGTCTCGTCAAAATAGGGAATATCCGGATGCAGAAAATGGTTGGTCAGTGCATTGAGGTTCGCCATGACCGCGATGAGCAGGCCGTAAAAAATATACCTGAAAGATTCCCTCCAGTTGCACAATGCCCTGAACATCCTGCATTCATTCATAATTCCACCGGCGAAAAAAGTTGCTCACCCGGATTGTCCGGCAGAGCGCGACACGAAGACACGTTGCAGCAGTCTGCTATACAGACTTATGAAACAAGGAGGAGCTGTCAATCAAATAATAAGCGTATTGCCGTTGATCTGTCGCAATGGGTTCCGGCAACGCCGGCGGGATGTCCGGAGTTTATGGCGCGAGCGTCCGGCTCTCCCGATGGGCGATGGCGATTTTCTCCACCAGGGTTTCCAGGTCAATGGGCTTGAGGCAGTAATCGCTGGCCCCGGATTCCAGGCCGTGCAGACCGGTCTCCATGCTGGCGTGGCCGGTCAAGAGGATGACCGGCAGGGTAGGCCATTTTTCCTTGATCTCCCGCAGGCAGTCCATGCCGTCGCGGTCGGGGAGCATCACATCCAGCACCACCACCTCGGGCCAGCCCGAGGCAATAGTCTCCAAGCCCTCGGCGCAGGTGAGGGCGGCTTTCGCCGAGTGGCCGCGGCGGATCAGCCTCTTGGCGGTTGTCTCCACGAAGTCGATTTCATCGTCTATAAGCAGGATCTTGAGTGCCTGGTCCATGTCATTCCTCCGGTATTGTGGTGTCGAGCAGGGTGTGCAGGTCGGCCATGATTTTTTGGCGGTAGCTTTCGGCCATGTTCTGGTCTGCCATGATCATGTCGATCTGGCGGGTGTGGATCAAAAGATAGCCGAGAATCTTCAACCGCTCCAGCAGATAGGGCCCCGGTTTTTTTTCGATCCGGGCGGTCATGGCGTCCACCTTCTGTTCCACCCGGAAGCCGAACTCGCTTAAGATCTCGTTGATCAGTTGAATGCGCAGCAGACGGCGGTCTTGGTCCGCCGCCCCACCCTTGAACTGGAAGCTCACATAATTTTCCGTGAGATACTCCCCCAGATTCG
>PHAW01000300.1 GCA_002841785.1 Deltaproteobacteria bacterium HGW-Deltaproteobacteria-3
ATTGTCCGCCAGCCGCACGATCTTGCCCTGTTGCGGCACCCGCACCTCGTAGCCCTTGGGAATCAGTTTCTGGCCCTTGTATACCGGCTCGCGCAGGGCGGGATTCAAGGCCTTGAAGGTTTCCAGGTCAACCTTGAGATGCTTGACCAGATCGTCCACCAGGGCATAGTTGGGCAGAACCACTCCCTTGCTGTTGACCGGCGGCTCAATGGGAAGCGGGCCGAAAAAAGACGGGTAGTTCTTGGCTACCTCCCTGGCTGCGAGAAACTCCGAGTAGAAATTGCGCGAGGCAAACTTGAACAACTCGCTTTCATGCTCCTGAAAGATCCGTTCATAATCCCCCTTGGCCGCCTTGGCCCGCATCATGCCGTTGATCCCGTGATTATAGGCGGTTACCGCCAAAGGCCAGGTGCCGAGCTTTTCGTAATTATGCCGCAGCATTCGTGCCGCGGCATGCGTGGCCTTGATCGGATCGCGCCGCTCGTCAATGGCATAGTCCACATCCAGCTTGAACTGCTTGCCCGAGGATTCGGTGAACTGCCAGATCCCGGCCGCACCGAACTTGCTGTACGCCTTGTAGTTGAAGGATGATTCCACATGGGGCAGATAGGCGAGATCCTCGGGCACCCCGTAGCTCGCCAGAATCTGCTTGATCTCCTCCAGATAGGCGCCGGAGCGGATCAGACCTTTCCGGAAGTTATCCTTCTGGCCGGATTGGAAACGGATATTCTCCTGGGCCAGCCGGAAATCCTCGGCCGTGGCCTTTGCGCCGAACAGCGTGGCCACCCGTTTTTCCTCCCTGGTCTGGGGAGGCGCGCCCGCGGCGAGGGATTTGAAAATTTCCAGATACCTCTCCTTGGCCCGCTCTATCCTCTGCCGGTCCCGTTCCCGGGCCATGTTTTCCCAGGTTCCCTCGACATCCAGCACCTCGTAGATGATGCGCAAGTCCCGCTTGTCGTGGAGCACCCCCTGCGAGGCGGGATACTTGCTGTAGATATCGCGCCAGAACGCGACATTGGGCGTGATGCAGTCATAGAGGGGAAAGGGATCCTGGGCGGCCCGGGCCGGCGCAACATTCCCGCCGAGTGCGCAAAAAAACAGCGCCGACGCCAGCAATACACGAAGATATACCATAACGGCTCTCACGAATTTCTTTATTACTCGGTATTCACAACGGATGAGGAAGTCAGTATACCCGCTCCCGCCTGGATTCGCCGCTAAAATCACCGTCCCAGGCAGGCGAACGGAGCAAAGGCAGGCCTCGGCCCGGGTCAACCGGCCAGAGCGCTGAACTTCTCCTCAAGATAGGCAAGAAAAGGGCGGGCGGAGAGCGGTGCGCCCGTTACCCGCACCAGCAGCTCCTCGGGCAGGTACACGCTGCCGTGGCTGTGAATCTCCCGGACCAGCCACTCCCTGACCTGTGCCAGGTCCCCCTCGGCCAGGGTCCGGCTGAAACCGGGGTCATACCGCTTATAGGCCTCCCAGATCTGAGCTGCGGCCAGGTTGCCGATGGTGTAGGTGGGGAAATAGCCGAAGCTGCCGTGGGCCCAGTGGATGTCCTGCAATACCCCGGCGGCGTCGGATTCAACCTCCACTCCGAGGTATTGCCGGTATTTGTCCCGCCAGACCCGGGGCAACGAGGCAACCTCCAGGCTCCCCTCGATCAGCTCCTTTTCAATCTCGAACCGGATCAGG